>CAMCJK010000010.1 GCA_945875075.1 Candidatus Fokinia solitaria
GGCAAGTGCTACAGTTGATGAAAATGGTAAATTAATAGATGAATTTGTAACTTGTAGGAAATATGGTGAATATGGAATTACAACTCCACCTGAAGTCCAGTATATAGACGTCTCTCCGAAGCAACTTATATCAGTTGCAGCATCTCTAATACCATTTTTAGAAAATGATGATGCGAACAGAGCTCTGATGGGAGCAAACATGCAAAGACAGGCTGTTCCTCTTCTAAAAAGTAGAGCTGCTCTAGTAGGTACTGGTATGGAGAAGATTGTTGCATGTGATTCTGGAGCAGTTGTGATTGCTAAAAGAGCTGGAATAGTCGAGCAAGTTGATGCAAGTCAAATCGTTGTTAGATCTGATGAATCTTCTGCAGGTGATAAGCTTTTCGGTATAGATGTGTATAAACTTATGAAGTATCAAAAATCGAATAAATCTACCTGTATGAACCAAAAACCTATAGTTAATATAGGTGATAAGATTGATGCTGGAGATGTAATTGCAGATGGTACATCAACAGAAAATGGAGAGTTGGCACTGGGCAAAGATGTTTTAGTAGCATTCATGCCATGGCATGGTTATAACTATGAGGATTCAATTTTAATATCTCAGAGAATTGTGCAGGAAGATGAGTTTTCATCAATCCATATTCAAGAGTATGAGTTAGTTGCAAGAGATACAAGGTTAGGGCCTGAAGAAATAACTAGACAGTTACCAGGTGCTGCACCAGAGAGTCTTCTAGCTCTTGATGAGGACGGTATCATTACAGTCGGATCTCATGTTGAAGCAGGTGACATTCTTGTGGGTAAAGTAACTCCTAAAACAGAGTCTATTTTAACACCTGAAGAGAAGCTCCTCAGAGCAATTTTCGGTGAGAAAGCAGCTGAAGTACGTGACACATCAATGAGAGTACCTCCAGGTGAATCTGGCATGGTAATAGGTGTGCGTGTCTTTACAAGAAGAGGGGTTGAAAAAAATGAGCGTGCAATTCTTATTGAAAAGGCGGAAATAGATCAATTAACAAAAGACTATGAAAGTCAAATTGCAATTATAGAAAAGGCTGTTGAATCTAAATTATTATCATTATTAAATGGTCAGAAGTTGATGACTGCCTACAGAGGCTTTGATATTGATACAGTAATTGATTCTAAGGTGTTTTTTGCAATTGATAAGGTCCATAGATGGGGCATCCCTGTTGAACTTAATAGTGAAGATATTAAATCATTACATGCAACATATGAAAAGACAAAAAAAGAGTTTGCTGAAGATTTAAAATATAAATCTGATAAAGTTCAGAGTAGTGATCATTTCCCTCAAGGTGCACTAAAAATTGTAAAGATATACATGGCAAGAAAGCTAAGGTTACAGCCTGGTGATAAAATGGCAGGTAGGCACGGTAATAAAGGGGTGGTTTCAAAGGTTGTACCAATAGAAGATATGCCATTTTTAGAAGATGGTACTCCTGTGGATATAGTATTGAACCCTATTGGGGTTCCTTCGAGGATGAATGTTGGACAGATTCTTGAGACACATCTAGGCTGGGCTGCAAAGAATCTTGGTAAGCAGGTTGGTGAGATGGTTGACCAAATCAATCAAACATATGATGTATCAAGTATTGAAAAGCTGCGTGAGAAGTTCATTGAAATATATAATAGCTTAAATGCAACTGATAAAGAAACAAGAAACAGGATTGCTAAAATGTCACCAGGTGATTTGATGCAATATGCAGAAAGTATGAGATCTGGCATACCAATGGCAACACCTCCATTTGATGGTGCAACTGATGCTGAGCTTTCAGCAATATTAGTTGCTTCAGGTGTTAATGCCTCTGGACAGACTAGATTGATAGATGGAAAGACAGGTGAGCATTTCGATAGAGAGACGACGGTTGGTTATATTCATATGTTAAAACTAGACCACTTAGTGGCTGATAAAGTCCATGCTCGTTCTACTGGTCCATATAACTTAGTGACACAACAGCCTCTTGGTGGCAAACAGCACTTTGGTGGTCAAAGATTTGGTGAGATGGAATGTTGGGCATTAGAAGCATATGGTGCAGCTTATACACTACAAGAGATGTTAACAGTTAAATCTGATGATATACCTGGTAGAATCAAAATATATGAAAACATTATCAGGAATGACCTTGATTTCGAGTATGGAACGCCTGAGTCTTTTAATGTGATGATTAAAGAGATCAAGTCTCTCTGCTTAAATATTGAGCTGCTAACTGATGAATCAAAAGATCAAAAATAGATAAAATTATGAGTGTATTTTCTAGTTATTTTAATGTTACTGACGACCTGGATGCCTTTAGTAGGATTAGAATCTCATTAGCATCCCCAGAGACTATTTTATCATGGTCTTTTGGTGAGGTATCTCGTCCAGATACAATCAATTACCGTACAACAAAGCCTGAGCCCAGAGGATTATTCTGTGCAAGGATTTTTGGCCCAGTACAAGATTACGAATGCTTATGTGGTAAATATAAAAGAATGAAGCATAGAGGCATAGTATGTGAAAAGTGTGGCGTAGAAGTTACAACTTCAAAGGTCCGTAGAGAAAGGATGGGACACATACAACTAGCAGCTCCAGTTGTGCATCCATGGTTTATATCTCGTATATGTACATTACTTGATATGCAACTAAAGGCTATAGATAAAGTATTGCAATTTGAACTTTACATGGTTTATGACACTGGAGTTTCTAATTTCAAACCTAACCAACTTATTACTGAAGAGGAATATAATAGTGCTAAATATGAGCTTGGGGATGATGCATTTGATGCTGGTGCTGGTGCTGAATCTATAAGAAAAGTTCTTGCTAACCTTGATCTTGATGCTGAAAGAACTACTCTACGTGGTGAACTTGTAACTACAACATCAGAGATAAAACGTAAAAAGATTGTAAAAAGACTAAAGCTTATAGAGGGCTTTATAGAGTCAGGGAATAAACCAGAATGGATGATTTTAGAAGTCATGCCAGTCATACCACCTGATATAAGACCACTTGTAATGCTTGATGGAGGTAGGTTTGCTACGTCTGATTTGAATGAACTTTATCGAAGAGTTATCAATAGAAATAACAGATTAAAGAAATTAATAGATCTGCAAGCTCCAGATATTATAGTAAGAAATGAGAAGAGGATGCTACAAGAGTCTGTTGATTCATCATTTGATAATAGTAGAAAAGCGAAGGCTGTAAGGGCTTCAAATAAAAGGCCTTATAAAGCACTTGCAGATATGTTGAAGGGTAAGCAAGGTAGATTTAGACAAAACCTTCTTGGAAAGCGTGTTGATTACTCAGGGCGTTCTGTAATAGTTGTTGGTCCGGAGTTGAAATTACATCAATGTGGCTTGCCGAAAACAATGGCTATGGAATTATTCAAACCATTCATACTAGCAAGACTTGAAATGACTGGTGCTGCTGCTACTTTGAGGTCTGCACACAAGATGATAACCTCTAAGCGCCCTGAGGCACTGCATGCATTGGAACATGTTGTCAGAGAGCACCCGGTACTTTTAAACAGAGCGCCGACTCTTCACAGACTAGGTATTCAAGCTTTTGAGCCAATTTTGATTGAAGGGCTGGCAATTCAATTACATCCACTAGTTTGTGCAGCTTTCAATGCTGACTTTGATGGTGATCAGATGGCTGTACATGTACCTTTATCTATTGAAGCTCAGCTAGAGGCCAGAATCCTAATGATGTCAACAAATAACATTCTTAGTCCAGCAAATGGTAAGCCGATTATAGTTCCATCTCAGGATATAATTTTAGGATTATATTATTTAAGTCTTGAGCTTCCTAAGCAAATAGGAGAAGGTATGTTTTTTTCTGGCATTGCTGAGGTTGAACACGCACTACATGCTAAACATGTTTCATTACATGCGAAAATAAAGTGCCGCTGTAAAGTCACTGGGATGGATGGTCAAATTATGGAATATTTACTTGACACAACACCAGGGCGCGTTCTTATATCAGAATTGCTACCTCAAGATGGTAGAATCAGCTTTGATCTGATCAATAAGGTTCTAAACAAAAAAGAAGTCTCTAGTTTGATAGATACTGTTTACAGACAATGTGGGCAAAAAAGCACTGTGATATTTGCAGATAAAATAATGCAATTAGGGTTCAAATATGCTTGTAAATCTGGTTTATCAATAGGTAAAGATGATATGGTTATACCTCAAACAAAAGGTAGATATATCAATGATGCAATGCAGGAGGTACAGCAGTATGATATGCAATATGCTGAAGGACTTATTACATCTGGTGAGAAATATAACAAAACAGTTGATACTTGGTCTAGATGTACAGACAAGATAGGTATAGATGCGATGAAAATCATATCAGGGCAGACTCTTGACACAGGTGATAGCTTAGGACATACGCTCAATAGTATATTTATGATGGCTGACTCAGGAGCGCGTGGTAGTGCTGCTCAGATCAAGCAGTTGGTTGGTATGAGAGGCCTTATGACTAAACCTTCTGGTGAAATTTTAGAGACTCCAATCAAATCAAATTTTAAAGAAGGATTAACAGTTCTTGAATACTTTACATCAACACATGGTGCTCGTAAGGGACTTTCAGATACTGCTTTGAAAACAGCTAACTCAGGTTATCTCACAAGGAAATTAGTTGATGTTGCGCAGGATTGTGTAATTACAGAAACTGATTGTGGCTCGATTGATGGTATTATAGCAAAGCCAGTAATTGAAAGTGGTGAGATCACAACTGCATTAAGTGAAATCATATTAGGTAGGGTAGCTGCAAAGGATATATTCCATCCAATCACAAATAAGCTGATGATAGGCGCAGGTGACATGATAGGTGAGAAGGAAGTTGAGATGATAGATGAAGCAGGTATTGATTCAATAAAAATAAGGTCAGTATTAACCTGTCAGACTAAAAAAGGAATATGTATAAAATGCCATGGGCGTGATTTAGCTACTGGTGAATGGACCAACTTAGGTGAAGCTGTTGGTGTTATAGCTGCACAGTCAATTGGTGAACCTGGTACTCAGCTGACAATGAGAACATTCCACATAGGTGGTGCTGCTCAGAAAACAAGTGCTCAGTCAAGCGCTATTGCATCTCACAGTGGACAGGTCAAATTCTCACATAAAAATACTGTATTTGATAGTAAAAACAAACAGATAGTGATGAGTCGTAACTGTGAAGCAATGATATATGATGCTCATGGATATGAAAAAGCACGTTATAAAATACCATATGGTTCTAGGCTCTTATTTGCTGATGGTGACAAAGTCGAAGCGACTCAGAAGCTAGCAGAGTGGGATCCATTTACAGTGCCAATTATCACTGAAAAGACTGGTATCGCTAAGTTCATAGACCTCGTCGATAGAGTATCAATGCATGAAATACAGGATGACATAACAGGTGTGATCAACAGAATAGTTGTTGATGGTAAAAATGCAGGTAAAGGTAATAGTGATTTACGTCCACGTATTGCATTATATGATGAGAAAGGTAATGTCTTAACGCTTGCAAACGGTTTAGAAGCACGTTATTTCCTACCAGTTGATGCTATTCTCAGTGTTTCTGATGGACAAGAGGTGCAGGCTGGTGACATACTTGCTCGTATACCTAAAGAGTCATCTAAAAACAAAGATATTATCGGTGGTTTGCCTCGTGTGGTAGATTTATTTGAAGCTAGACAGCCAAAAGACCATTCTGTAATAAGTGAGAGTGATGGTACTATAGAATTTGGTAAAGATTATAAATCCAAAAGACGTATAATAGTTCGTAATTCTGAGAATCCTGAGATTTCTACTGAATATTTTGTACCTAGAGGTCGCCATATAACAGTGACTGAAGGTGATTTCGTGAAGAAGGGAGACATGTTAATGGAAGGAAATCCTTCACCGCATGACATATTACAAGTAATGGGAATTGAAGCCCTAGCTAGCTATATGGTACGTGAAGTTCAGCAGGTTTATAAGTTACAAGGTGAAACTATCAATGATAAGCATATAGAAATCATTGTGAAGCAAATGCTTAGGAAAGTTGAAATAGTACACCCTGGCGGCACCACATTCCTTGCTGGAGAACAGGTTGATAAGAGTGAATTTGAAGCAGTTAATATTAAAACTATAAAGCTTGGATATGAGCCTGCTGTAGCCAATAACATACTACAAGGTATTACAAGGGCTTCATTACAAACTCAATCATTCTTCTCGGCTGCATCATTCCAAGAAACAACTAAGGTTCTGATAGAAGCTGCTCTAGAAGGTAAACAGGATGATTTACATGGGTTGAAAGAAAGTATAATCGTTGGTAAGCTAATTCCAGCTGGTACTGGCTTCCATAACAATAAAATCAAAAAGGAAGCAGAAAATTTTTAAAAATACTCTTATATGAGATGGTATGAAATAGTATCTACATGGTTTGGATTAGGGAAGGTTAGTTTTATGCCTGGTACCATTGGTTCTATAGGAGCTTATCCACTATTTTATCTCTCAGTAATGAGCTCAGAGACCCCGTATGAGGCTCGTATTACAATGTTGTACTTAGTTGTTATACTTTGCATTGTCGGCTTCTTTGCTATCAGAAAATATCACAAAAAGCATGGTGTAATAGATGATCAGTCAATCGTGGTAGATGAAGTCATTGGGCAGCTTATAACATTTGTAATCGGATATGAATGGATTGGCGCTGCTGTGACGAAATTTTCCCTCATTGGAGAAGATACAAGCAACAGCATGGTTATAACATATATTTTTGCCTGTGGATTCCTTACATTTAGATTCTTTGATATCACTAAGCCAATGTACATATCACTCATAGATAGATATTGGAAAAACGCTGTCGGAGTAATCTTAGATGATGTCATCGCTGGGGTATATGCAGCTGCAGTTTTTTATGTCCTAAGGTAATTTCTTAATATAATCTTAATAATTCCATTCTATATATAGTAGTTATACAGTAACTTATTATAAATAGGAAATGAATTATTTAAAAAGTGCCTTAGCTGGCTTTGGAATGAGTTTTATTGGTACTGCTCTGTGCGGTGCAAAGACAGGGCAAGTGTTAATATATAAAGCTGATCACTATTCAGACAATAAGAAATTTAACCCTTGGAATTATGAAGAATGGAATATTCCAGAAACATTCCTACAAAACAATCTCTGGTCTACTCCAACTGCGCTGCTTGGAGCAGCATATCATGACTATTTTGGTAGAGATGTTGCAGATAAATTTAATAAATATTTTAATACTGATATCAGTCCATATATTCTAGATGGAGTTCCTTTTGCAATTTTAGCTTTTGTATGTGACATTGTTATGCATAAGGATTATATTAGTAAATTAGATCCATTTTTCCCATTAGCAATGGGTATCATACAAGGATTTGTAGTTGGCTGTACGGCAGCGCTTGGTGCATATTGTGGTGATGAAACTCCTAAAGTTCAAACTCACAATGAATTAGTAAATCATGATGAAATACAAGATATCATTTATGAATCTTAGTTATACAATTAGAAGAGGAGCTAGCTGGATATACTGAAATACTGGGTGATGAAACTCCTCAAACTCACGATGAGTTAACATAAAATGATGATATACAAGATATCGATCTTATATTATAAATAGGAAAAATGAATTATTTTAAAAGCGCCTTAGCTGGCTTTGGAATGAGTTTTATTGGTACTGCTCTGTGCTGTGCGAAGATGGGTACTGGATATTACATGCGCAGTCCATATGTTGAAGCAAAATTACAGCTCAAAGCACAGGTGCAAGATTATAAATCAAGTCATAAAATATACAAAAATATATGCTCTTATCTTCAGAAAGATGATACTGGTCAAATATTTATAGATCACGACTACAAAAGGGCGGTAGATTGTTTAGCGCAAGCAGGAAACTTTGTATTACAAGATAGAGTAGAGAATAAGGCAATTATATTTATTTTGAACGAAAATAATATTAAGCCATATGATAAATATAATGTACCATTAAAAGTTAACAGTGCTTGGACTGGTGAGTGGTTTACTATACCTAAGTCATTCCTAAACAACAATATCTTGTCTATTCCAACTGCACTGCTTGGAGCAGCATATCATGACTATTTTGGTAGAGATATTGCAGATAAATTTAATGAATATTTTAATACTGATATAAGTTCGTATATTCTAGATGGAGTTTCTTTTGCAATTTTAGCTTTTGTATGTGATATTGTTATGCATGAGGACTATATTAGTAAATTAGATCCATTTTTCCCATTAGCAATGTGTATCATACAAGGATTTGTAGTTGGCTGTACGGCTGCGTTCGGTGCATATTGTGGTGATGAAACTCCTAAAGTTCAAACTCACGATGAATTAGTAAATCATGATGAAATACAAGATATCATTTATGAATCTTAGTTATACAATTAGAAGAGGAGCTAGCTGGATATACTGAAATACTGGGTGATGAAACTCCTAAGGTTCAAACTCACGATGAATTAGTAAATCATGAGGAAATACAAGATATCGATCTTATATTATAAATAGAAAAATGAGATATCCTTTCATACAAGAATCAAATCTATGAATTTATATCAAATGAAGAGATTGAGTTTACAAATGCCCTCTAGCACTATACAGGACAAAATATACAAGGTAATAAATTTTAGACCTTGCTGAGAGATGATATTACTCTAGGTAATGGTAAATAATAAAGCAATCTCACTCACCATTCCTTCTACTAAATCTGTATCTATGTATAAAGTCTTAGGAGGTTAAGATAACATTTTACTCACACTGATTTCAAACAACACTCATGAAGTTTAAATACAAATACAACATTTGCTGGGGCATAATTTTATCTCATTGGCCTTGCTGCTAATCATAATCATAAAAATCCTGCATAAGCATACTACCGATAGTCTGCAGTAAAAGTACAAGGTAATACATTGAGATCACCCTTAGAAAAGCATTTAATTTCAATATATACTGCTCTTTATTTAATAGGATTGCATTGAAGAAATACTACAAGCTACAAAATAATCTTGTGCTTCATACTCCTAAAGAATTAACAGATAAATCATCTATTCCCCCTGCCCTTTACTAAACCCTTGTTTCCCATCGTATTCTGTGAGGGTATTAACCATTACTATCTCAAGGCTCTGATCAGTTATCTTCCGTTGCATCTCAAGAATCTCATTATATGAGCAATCTGCGTCAGAAATAAATCTTAACGGTAGCATATCAAGTTCTTTATCTTGTGATGTATTGGGCCATATAACAAGCCCTTTATGCCCTATGAAGGATAATTTTAGATTGGTGGTAGGTGTAATGTCATTAATCTTGTGAAAATCTTTTGTGTGGGCACTTCTGATATATATATCACATCCAATGACTCTATGGGTTTTATGTATGAATTTATCTTCTATGATGCTTTGCTGATTGTTACTAGAGGTATTTGCAGATGGTTTTAAAGACTTTGGTTTTGAATATATATTTCCAATTATAGCTTGTGTAAATTCCTCAGTAGATACTAACCGTCCAGTCCCACTATAGAGATCGGCTGTATGTATCCCTGCCTCAATGGTAGTCATCCAAGCATTTTCTATTAAGTTAGCTTTATCATGCATTTTAAGGTGTCTTAACATCATGACTGCAGCACTCAATAATCCAGAAGGATTAGATTTACCTTGTCCTGTAATGTCTGGTGCTGATCCATGTACTGCTTCAAACATAGCATACTCACTACCAATGTTAGCACTACCAGCAATACCAACTGCTCCTGCTGCCTCTGCTGCTATATCTGAGATAATATCTCCATATAAGTTTAGAGTCACAATGACATCGAAGCTATCAGGCTTACTTGCCATTCTAGCTGACCCTATATCAACTATCATGTGGTTATTTTCTATTTGTGGATACTCTTTAGATACTTCATCAAATATCCTTGCAAATGCTCCATCTGAAAGCTTCATAATATTGTTTTTAGTAATGCATGTGAGTTTTTTTCTACCGTTTGCAACAGCATAGTCAAATGCATATTTTATTATCTTTCTTGACCCTGATTCAGAAATCAATTTGATAGCGACATATGAATTTTCAGTTGTTTGATATTCTATTCCTGAATACAAATCCTCTTCATTTTCTCTCACTATAACTACATCCATATTTTTTGCATTACACTTTATGAATGGGTTATATGATATAACTGGGCGGACATTTGCAAATAGCCCTAACTTTTTCCTTAGAGTAACATTGATGCTTTTATAACCACCTCCTAAAGGTGTTGTCATTGGCCCTTTTAATAAAATTTTATTTTGTAAAATCTTCTTCCAAGATTCATCAGTGATACCATTTGAAATACCATTAAGATAAACTTTTTCACCTATTTCAACTACATCATATTCTAGGTCTACCTTTGCAGCATTTAAAATTGCAATGACGGAACTCATGATTTCTGGCCCTATCCCATCACCATATGCAACACATATTTTTGTCATAATGTTTTTACTTTTAAAGTAACATATAATTGTTAGCTAGTGCAACAAATTAATTGATAACATTATTTTCAAATGCATTTTTGATGTATGCTATTTTTGTTCTGAGGTCGATATTAGTATTGTACGCTTTTTGGTCTACCAAGGCCTCCTCTGGTGAAACAATTTCCCATCCATTTTGTCTCAGAAAGGTTATAATATCACCTAAATATAGGGCATTAATATCATTTTCATGTAGTAATAAATTATGTATAGGGTGGTGTCCAATGTTGTGTTTTAATTCCTCACTATATGATGTAATGCATTCAAATGTTATTTCCAAATAAAGCTTCTTAAGCTCATCATAATTAATTATTTGATTATTTTGTAATGCTTCCTGTAAGAGTCTATTGATATAATAATCGAGAGTATCAATTGTCACATATGCATTTTTATATCCCATATTCTCTAATGCATTTCTAACTTTTGATTTTTTATCTTTCCCCTTACATACATCAAGATATGGATAGCGAAAAAAATGTTGAAAATTATTATATTTTTTTATTATCTTGTGACATTTATAAATATTTTTGATAAAATCTTCTGCAGATACTTTACTACATGATGGGTGTGAGTAAGTATGATTGCTAATCATATGTCCTGCTTTGTCATACATATTGAGGCGTTTTTCCCCTTGATCTTTTAAAAGGTTTCCACCTACAATGAATAGTCCAACTCTATCAACTTTAAAATCTTTTAGGGTATTGATAATTCTTCTGCTGCGTTCCATACCACTAAATAACTGCCCTGATGGCATTGGTACATCATCTATTGTAATGGCGATTTTTTTTCTTTCTAAATTTTCATTTATATCTGCAAAAGTAAGGTGGGATTGAAAAAATAAAACTAATAAAACTAAATATAGCATTTATCCTTTCCCTGTTTTGCTGAGGACATTATATAAATTATTATTGATACTATCAATTTGCTTAGTCATAGCAAGTGCTTCACCGCTTTGTTGCTGAATTTCAACTAAATGAGTCATTGCAACTATTGGCTCAACATTTGATTCTTCTATATACCCTTGGAGCATCTTATATGTTGCTGGATCTGCTTGAGCGACTGCAGTGTCACCTTCCACTATAAAGTTTCCATCACCTGCTTTTCTTAGCATTTTTAGATTGGCTACAGATACTATACTTAGCTTTCCTCTTTCTTCATAATTGTCTTGAGAAGTTGCACGAGCAAAAAGCCTTCCTTCCGAGTCTATCATTATATCAACATCATCTTGATTAAGACCTACAATATTGCCATTTTCTGTTACAATATTATGCCCTGAAGCGTTTACAACCTCATAATTATTATTGATGGTAAAAGTACCGTTTCTTGTATATCTAATACCTAGAGGTGTTTGTACTGTGAAAAAAGCATCACCAGAAATCGCAAAATCTAGCTGTCTATTTGTTTGCTTGAAACTCCCAGGCTTGATATCAACAATTGTAGCTCTATCAAGAGGCATCGTATTAAGATCATGCTTATCTTTTGTGAGATATTTTTCAAAAATCATATCATCTTCCTTATAACCAGGAGTGTTTATGTTTGCTATATTATTGGATGTAGTTGTGAGATTATTGAAAGTCACAATCTGTGCTGCAAGAAGATTATAGTTAGTATTATCCATAATAAATTATAATTATTTATAACCATTTTATACTAAAAGATCAGAACTTTCATCTCATTTACTGAAGCTTTAAAAGTTTATTTAAAGTTTTTAGTTTGATTTAAAAATTGATTAACTAACTTCTCATCATCTTGAAAAGCACCTAGGAATGATGATGTAATCATTATAGTATCCCTATGATGAATGCCTCTATGGCATATACAATGGTGTTTAGCTTGAATTAGCACCGCAACACCTTTAGGTGTTAAATTATCTGCTATTGTATTTGCTATCTGTGCAGTCATTCTTTCTTGCAACTGTAGTCTTTTTGCAAAGATCTCAACTAATCTTGCAATTTTACTAATTCCAACAACTTGATCATTAGGGATATAAGCAACATGTGCTTTACCAATGATTGGAGACATGTGATGTTCACAGTGAGATTCAACTGTGATATCTGATAACATAATCATACCTTGATATTGAGAAGTTTCAGAAAACTTTTTTGATAAAATTGCTTTAGGATCTGCTTTATATCCTGCAAACCTTTCTTCATAGCTTTTTATAACTCTTTGTGGGGTATCAATTAGCCCTTCTCTATCAGTGTCTTCTCCCATCCATAGTAGAAGGGTTTTAATAGCATTTTCTGCTTCTTTACGTGAAACCTGTGTTTTTTTAGAATCTATCATTAAAGTAAATTACAATATGTATCTTTTAATCTTAATATATCTGGGTTATATATCAAAAAAAAACTTTGATACAGTTCAATGCTACAGAAAATCTTTAGATCAATTGCTATTTTTCTGTTCATTGCTCTTATACTATCTCCTATATGCTTTAAACACATACGTAGCTATGTAAGAAATATCAATCTTGAAAGCTATGATGTCCAAAACATTACTGAGAGCTTTTTTGATAGGGAAGAAACCAATAAATATAAGTGTACAGCACAATCATCTATAAAAATCCCACCTGAAGATAATAAATTGCAGGTTTTGCATTTTTCATCTCCAAAGTGTCATGCTTGCCTTGATGAGCTGAACAATTGGAGCAGACTGCCAAGAGAAATATATAAAATAATCTCTTCATCCAATGCGCTGTATCAAAATAATTATAAAGTTGAAGTAGTCAATATTTTGAATAAATATCTGATAAATGAGCCAGATACAAAATTTTTTATTCATAAAATAATGAACTACTCAGGACAAAAGGAATATAATAATCTTTTCGATAAAATTGCAGAAGCTAAAATTTCCACATGTGTTGTAGCAATGGAAGAATCAGAAATCACTAATATGAATATTGAAGCATTCCCATACTCACTGATAGTACAAAATGGTCAGATAATTTATACTCTTGCAGGTCAAATGAATGATGAAGAAATTGACAGAATGGTAAGTATAATCAACAAAAATATTACTCAATAGATATGTATAGAATAGGTATAGGATATGATGTACATGCATTTGATTTATTACAAGGCGCCAACAACTTATACATTACCCTTGGCGGCATACAAATACCATATAAACATAGATTAATAGCACACTCAGATGGAGACGTTGTTTTGCATGCACTGACAGATGCAATGCTTGGATCGATTGCTGCTGGTAATATAGGCGCTCACTTCCCACCAACTGATGATAAATGGAAGGATGTAAGCTCAAAAGTCTTTGTACAGCATGCAAATTCATTAATAAATGATAAAGGCTATACAATTCAAAATTTAGATATAACAGTTATATGTCAGGAACCAAAAATCATGCCTTATTCAATAAGAATGCGTCAAAATATATCTTTAATTCTAAATTTAGAGATTGATCAAGTGAGTGTAAAGGCAGTCACAACAGAAGGTCTCGGAGCACTAGGGCGACAAGAAGGCATAGCTGCCCAAGCAGTTGTCTTAATTCATAATGCCACTTCACAAAACACTGGAGCATGATCTGAAGGTCTCACCCACTCTCCAATAGCACAACTATCATCAGGATCACTGGTCTTAATTCATAAAGCCACTTCACAAAACACTGGTGCATGATCTGAAGGTCTCACCCACTCTCTTGTTTCTATGGCGACTCCAGCAGCGACTATCACCCTTTCACAACTAGGTGATGATAAAATATAATCAATTCTCCATCCACGATTGCTTTTAAATGAGTTTCTATCTCTATAATCCCACCAGCTAAAGATTTGTTGTGTTGGATGAAGCTGTCTGAGAGTATCTTTAAATCCTCCATCAATAATTTTATCTATAAGTTCCCTCTCCCTATCATGAAAACCAAGATGATTCTTTGATTTCACTGGATCAAATAGGTCTATTGCATCTTGTGCTACATTGAAATCACCACCAATAAAAAACATCTCATCATTTTTTATCGCCCTCAGATATTGATTTAAATCATATAGAAATGATAATTTTGATGAAAATTTTTCAGATATTACTGCTTGACCATTAGGCACATATACTGAAGCAATACGAACACACTTTGAATTAACATTAATTAATCCTTCTATATATCTTGCTTCATTTGGAGCGCCTTCAAATTCCTTTATAATGACTTCTTCCACTCTATATTTACTAAGTATTGCAACTCCATTGTAGGATTTTTGTCCACTGATTTTTATATTATATCCTAAATCTTCTAATATAGTTTGTGGTACTTTATGCTCTTCTGCCTTTATTTCTTGTAGTAATAGTACATCTGGATTGTATACTTCTATTAATTTTATTATATTTTCGAGCCTCGCATTGATAGAATTTACATTCCAGCTAAAGATTTTTAGACTTTTATTATCCATAAATTAATACTTTTATAAATTTAATAAATTGTTAACATTTCAAACATTAGTTTGCAATTTATTTAAATATAGTATAAATTTATCTAGTAGTTTGGCCTAGATAGCTCAGTAGGTAGAGCAAAGGACTGAAAATCCTTGTGTCGGCGGTTCGATTCCGCCTCTAGGCACCACCTTGTCGTCTTTTTGTAAAAAAATTTTTTAGCATTGCTTCACTTTGCTTTTCAAGGAAGCCATTATAATGATCCGGTATGTAATGTAGGCCTTTCTTTCCATAAAAAAGCTTTGTATTATTATAAATACCACCACTTTTTGTATCTAAAGCACCACAGTACACTCTTCTAACCCTTGCGAACGATATTGCTGCAGCACACATTATACATGGCTCTAAAGTCACATACAGATCACACTCTTCTAAATAACCACTCTTTAACTCCTGACATGCAACCCTGATTGCAATTATTTCAGCATGTTCAGTTTGATTCAAATTACCTTTCATCATATTGTGTGTGCTGCTTATTATTTCATCTTTTTTCACTATTACACACCCAACTGGTACTTCACTATTATCACTTGCTTTTTTAGCTTCATCTAAGGCAAATTTCATAAAACATTTGAACATGTTACAACTGTCAATTAAGGTATCATTATTGAAATAACATAATTAAATTTATATGCAAAAAAAAATAGCAGTAGTCATTTATAACCTTGGTGGACCAGATAGTTTAGACTCTGTACAACAATTTCTATTTAATCTATTCAATGATCCACATATAATCACCTTGCCGCAGCCATTTAGATATTGTCTGGCTAAGCTTATATCAGCTTTTAGATGTAATAAATCTAAAGGTATATATGAGCAAATGGGTGGGAAATCAACAATTGTACAGGAAACAGAGTTACAAGCAGAGGCACTCAATAAATATCTAAACACCAATCATTCAATGAACAGTGAGCTGCAATATGATGTAATACCAATGATGAGATATTGGCATCCAATGACAGAGGAAGTTGTAATGAAAGTTCAAAAAGGAAATTACGATAATGTAATCCTACTGCCTCTATATCCACACTTTTCAACTACTACAACCCTCTCATCATTAAGAGAATGGTTCAAACACGCTAAAAACATGCCACCAACCAATAGTGTTTGTTGCTATTATAATCATCCAGGATTTATCAATACAAATGCCACTCTGATAAATGAAATACTTGCAAGTATACAAACAATAAAGCCAATAAGACTATTATTTTCAGCACACAGTATTCCACAACATATATCTGATAAAGGGGATCCATATAAAGGACAAATTGAGTCAAGTATCAAGGCAATTGTAGATAAATCTAACATTGAGAATGATCAATATACTCTCTGTTATCAGAGTAAGGTTGGAAGGTTGAAATGGCTTGAACCAGATATCAAATCTGAACTACTTGCTGCAGGAAAGAGAAATGAAGCTGTTGTTGTCATACCAATTAGTTTCACATCAGAGCATTCAGAAACACTTGTAGAATTAGATATAGAATATGCAGAGCTTGCAAGGGATCATGGTATTGAATTCTATAGAGTGCCCACACTCAGACATCATCATCTCTTTATTCAAACCCTTGCTATGTTAACTGTAAAAGCACTACAGAAATTCATCCCACAGCTAACTACAAATTCTGGGGTTGAAACAGAAGCGGACATACCACTAAATTCATCTTGTGGAGCTGAGATGTGCTGTCAAAGAGTAAATATTAATGCATATTGAGTGCATCATTTAAATAAACACAAGCTAATATTGTAAAAATGTAAGCTTGTAAGACCGCAACAAAGAGTTCAAATCCAGTCAAAACTATCAACATCATAAAAGGAAAAATACCTATGACGCCTGAAACCATAACAAATGATACAAAAACTTTTAATACTATATGTCCTGCTGTCATATTTGCAGCTAGACGTAGAGCCAGACTAAAAGGCCTAGATAAGTATGTAAATAACTCTATTATAATCATAAGAGGTGCTAGAAACATAGGAGTGCCTTTTGGAAGTAAAATACCAAAATAGTGCATGCCATGTTTAACAAAACCTATGATATTTATCATTATAAAAACAAATAGTGCAATTGCAAAGGTTACAATTATATGACTTGTAGGAGTAAATCCACCTGGTAACATCCCAAGCCCGTTACAAAGCATTATGAAGATGAAAAGAGTTAGAATTTCTGGCACATATTTTAACCCTTTATTTCCACAAGTACTAGAAACAGTTTGTGTAATCATTTCATAAAGTATTTCACTTGCAGCATGTATTTTATTGATTTTCCTTATTCCATCACACTGTGCATCTTTTCTTCTATACAGAAGCCCAAGAGTCATAAGCACTAGAAGAGATAAGATCATAAAGAGTGCTGAATTTGAAAATGAGCAGTCTATCCCAAAGATTTTTATTGGAATCAGAGGTTTAATAGTAAATTGCTTAAGAGGTTCTAGTAACATAATTTTCTGAATTTTTTCTCATTATACAATAAATTTGGTTACTTTTATATATCAAGCTCATATGATAAAATTCATTCTAAAAAACATAAATAAATGAATTTAAAAGATATAGTTGAAGAAGTGATCGATAGTGAAGTCAGAGGGTTGAATGATTTAAAACAAAACTTTGATTTTGAAAATGTAGGTAAGATACTAAACACAATACATAATTTAAGTGGTAAAGTAATATTGAGTGGCATAGGTAAAAGTGGATATACCAGTAAAAAGATTGCTGCATCGTTATGTTCTATAGGTTGTCCTGCCATATTCTTACATTCTGGAGAAGCATTACATGGAGATCTTGGTGTAATTTCAGTTAATGATATTGTATTGATATTCTCTAATGCTGGAGAGGGTAATGAATTGAAGGAAATTATAGATTATTGTGAGAGATTTCATGTGACAACAGTTGGTATTTCAAGGAAAAAATCTTCATATTTGATACAAAAAAGTAACATTGCCATTCATCTACCTGACAGTCCGGAGGTGAATGATTTAGATGTTCCAACAACTTCAACTATGATGATGTTAGCATTTGGAGATATATTAACGATTGCATTGAAAGAAAAAAAACAATTATCACATGAGAATTACCTTATATATCATCCAGGAGGTTCAATTGGATTTAAAGGTATGAAAGTATATGATTTGATGTTAAAAGCTGAGGAATTAGTAATTCTTAAGAATGACTGTTCTGTGACTGAAGCATTACTGGCTATGTTATCTAAAAGATTGGGCTTTGCATTAATAATAAATAATCATGATGAATTTATTGGAATTATCAAAGATACTGCAATAACAAGTTGTAACTTTAAAGAAGACATCAAGGTGAAAGATTATATCTCAAATGATTATAAAATACTGTCAGGTGAGCTAAAAGTGTCAGAGATATTGAAAGATATAAACCCTTATGAATATTTTCTGGTGTTTGATGATAAAAGACCAATTGGTGCATTGTCATATGAAAATATAAAGTCACTCTATAAGTGTTAGTTTTTTTCAAAAGATACATACTACTTATTCTATCTTTTATAATTCTATTTTATTTTTATCAAGGTGATAATAAAAAGTTACCTACTACAAACAATGATTTAGATATAATTGATAAAACAAAAAATATAGTTATAAAGCCACATCTATATAATCAACTAAGAGATGGTAAAAGACTAGAATTGATGGCAGAGAGAGGGGAAAATAATAATAAAACAATGATTGTTAATGGTCTGGTAGGAAAAATATATGATACTAACAATAATTGTATTTTAGAGGTTACAACAAGAGATGGATCATTTGATATACAAGATAAAATTTTAAATATAAAAAAAGATATTGACATTTCAATTTATGATAATTTAAATCATAAGTTATCTTTAAAAGGGTCAGATATGATATTTAATATGCAACAAAGAATAATAAATAGTAGCTCAAGAGTATTGATAGAAGGTGACGAAAATTCATTATCAGCTGAATCATTTGAGGTTGATATTGATAGCTTATCAATAATATTTATAAAACCAGTAATTAGAAAAAATTAAGATGATGGACAAAAAAAATTTAGTATATGGCAAGCATAGCACACTTAGCATACTCAGAAATAAAAATAGAAGAATAGAAAAAATTTTGTGTACTAATTCTTCTCTTACTTTCTTAAGACAAAATATCCCTAATTTTGATGCAAAAAACGTCGATGTTGTAGAGAGTCAACTTATAACAAAAGCTCTATACTCCAATGGATATAAAAATGCATTACATCAGGATATTGTAGTCTTTACACAAAAATTAATACAGCCTGATATAAATGATATTATCCTTACTTCAAAATTCTTAGTACTATTAGACGAGCTGCAAGATAGTCAAAATATTGGTGCAATTATTAGGTCTGCAGCATTGTTTAATGTAGATGCATTAATTTCAACCTTCCATAATAGTCCAGATGAAAATTCACATATGATTAAAGCTGCATGTGGTGCATTTGAGTATATTCCATTTATTAAAACCGTCAATTTATCCCAAACAATTAATACATTAAAAAAGAATAACTATTGGACTATAGGGATGTCATGTGATGCTAATCAGCCCCTCGATACATTGTCAAAAAATTTTTCAAAAGATGAAAAAATTGCAATCATTGTTGGGAATGAAGAAAAGGGTATGAGGAAGATGGTGGAAAAAAGCTGTGATTTTCTTGTGACAATACCAGTAAATCAAAGCAGAGGAGTAGATAGTCTAAATGCATCGAATGCAACTGCTATTTTTCTCTATGAAATTAGTAAAATTTTTGGATAAATCTTAGATAATATTGCTTAGAGCATTGTTAACTAGTGTTTTGAGATCTATTTTTAATCTATCTATAGTATACATTTTTTTAACATCGTTTATGCCATTACTCACAATATTTTGTAGTCTATCATGATTATTTGTAAGCATTTCAATCTTCTCTGCTAAATCATGATGATCGCCAGGTGTAAAAAGAAGTCCGTTGTTTTCATGTGATATAACCTCATTTATACCCAAGATATCTGATGCGATCACTGGAACGCCATGCGCCATGCTTTCAATTAATACTAGTCCGAATGCTTCTCTTAAGGAAGGTAAGCAAAATATATCAATGTTTTGAAAGAATTTTTTCTTATCATCAACATATCCAACAAATTTTACTTTATCGTCTAAGCCATGAATGAAAGTGATGTTCTTTAGTGCTTTCATATATTTACCCTCACCGCCAATTAAAACTTCATATGAAATATCATTTTTATTTGCTAATAGCCCCAGTGCTTTGACTAAAAATTGAGTACCTTTATTACTAACTATTCTTCCAAGGAAACCTATTTTTATGTGCTTATTCGGCTGTTTTTTAACTGTATCAATTACATCACACCCAACGGCATTATATATTAAATGAGCGTTCTTACCTATATCTGAGACTAATTTTTTATTGACAGCTATGCTGATATCATTTTGTAACCTCCATTTGAAGGCAGAAAGTTTTGAGCTGAAAAAAGTATGTCTGATACCTACTCTTCTTATTGGTAATCCTAAGAGTCCAAATTTTGCCAGCTCCACAGCTGTTGCGCCATGTGCAAATATGATATCTATATTATATTTCTTAGCTATTGTTCGTAGGTGCCACATCGCACTTATAAAAGTGAATTTTGTATTTAATTCAATTACCACAGCAGATGTTTGCTTAGCTTTTTCCTTATGTTTACACTCACTACTAATAACAGAAATAACTTCACAAAAATCACTAAGCGCCACATTATAATGAAGGAATACCTCCTCCATGCCGCCTTTGCCCGTATTGAGCATTATATTCATTGCCTTATACTTTTTCACCACCTAGTCACTGTTGGATCATTAATGAAAGAAATTAATAATTAGCTCTAACTGCTACTCTACAAAGCTCTAATCCTTTGCATTTTGTCATTAATTGTAATGAGAGTACTCCAAATATAATGCTTAATATCATTACCATGCGAATAATTTTAAATTTTATTTAAATTACTATTTATATAGTAGTCTGCAAGAATATTGATAAAAATGCAATGATTAATTTGCATTATTTTGATTTATTGGGTTTAAATCTTTGTCTACTGCAATTCTATCATCAAATACAAAGAGATTCCCGACCCACATGTTATCTTTAATTTTTGTTTTTTCAAAGTAATTTAAAACACCTCCTTTTAAGTGATAAACATTTTCAAACCCTAATGAT
Organism: Candidatus Fokinia solitaria; assembly: GCA_945875075.1. Taxonomy (GTDB): domain Bacteria; phylum Pseudomonadota; class Alphaproteobacteria; order Rickettsiales; family Midichloriaceae; genus JALQUO01. The sequence continues at coordinate 21,131 of CAMCJK010000010.1, forward strand.
TTTACATAGGCAGTAGATTTCTCACATCTGATTCCACCAGTACAAAACATTGCGATTTTTTTTGTTTTATCATTTATATCAACATTTTTTTCAAACCATTGAGGTAACTCTGAAAAAGTTTGCGTATCAGGATTTATAGAATTTTCGAATGAGCCAAATGCGAATTCATAACTATTTCTTGTATCTATTAATAGGACATTTTGGTCTGATAAAAGCTCACTCCATTCTTGAGGCTCTAGGGGCTCTCCAACAGTTATTTTATGCATATCTAGACTCTGATCTTTCAAAGACACAATTTCACTTTTTAAACGCACCTTCATCTTTTTAAAGGGTATGAAATTTGCTTTTGTAAAGTTTTTATATTCCACATCTACAAACTCCTTAATGCTCCTGATATTTTGCAAAAAACTTTCTAGATTTGCTTCTTCACCTGCAATTGTGAAATTAATTCCTTCTGAGGCTATAAGTATGGTGCCTTTAATATCATGCTCTATACAGATCTGCTTCAGCATATTTTTTATTGCCTCAGTATCATCTATCTGAACGAATTTATAAGAAGTTGCAATAGTGGTGTATTTTTCAGTCATATCAAAAAGATTTTTTTGAGATTTTTTACATTGAATTTTATTCCAGATAGCTTATAAAGTCAAAGTCTGATATATCAAAAAGTAAAAACTTCTATGGCAATAGAATACGATATACTATACAAAATTTTAAAAGATTCCTTCCTGGATGATGAAGTAATACTTGTAGACACTGCAGGAGACAGTAATCATTATGAGGTAACAATCATCAGTGATACCTTTAAAGGATTGTCACTTATAAAACAGCATAAGATAGTATATGATGCTATAGGTGAGCATATGGGTAATGCCTTACATGCACTAAAAATCAACACACAGTCGAAATAATATGGACAAAGTTTCAGAAGAAATAAAAGAATATATAGAAAACAACGATGTGGTGCTCTTTATGAAAGGCACTAAAAACATCCCAATGTGTGGGTTTTCAGGTAAAATTGTATATATCTTAGAGAACCTTTTAGTTGCCTTCTTAGATGTCAATGTTCTGGAAGATGAAGCTATTAGAGAAGGTATAAAAAAGTTTAGCGATTGGCCGACAATCCCACAGTTATACGTCAGAGGAGAATTCATAGGTGGATGTGATATAGTCACACAGCTTTATAATGAAGGAGAATTACAAAAGTTACTTCAAACATAAAAATATATGTCGTCAGAACATTACTATAGAACTCAACCATCACAAAGGCAATTACAGGTCGGATCTTCAATACAAAGAGTAATTACTGAAGAGTTACTCATGAATGAGCTTTTACACTCGCGTTTCAGTATGATTTCCATAATTGGTGTGAGAATGCACTCAGGCTTAAAAAATGCTACAATTATATTTATGACAAGTAGTGAATTCACGCCAAAAGTGGAATCAATTCTACACGATTTACAAAAAGCGTCTGGATATTTTAGAAAGATCATTGCCTCTCATATGAAGCTGAGGCACGTTCCAGCAATCTCATTTGAATATGACCAAATTGGTGTTGAGCTAGAAATCTTACATGAGAGTTTACGTAAATATCAATCTAATGATGCTTAGTGGAAACATAAGTTATACCTGAAATGCAACTAGAGAGGAACATTGACAAGATTGTTGAAGCTGTGAATAGTGGATGCGTTGTATGTCTCCCAACGGACACTCTCTTTGCACTTTCATGTGATGCAACCAATCCAGTCGCAGTCGAAAATTTATATAACATTAAAAAAAGAGATAGAGAAAAAAAACTACCAATCTTTTTTAGTGATCTGGAATATGTGCAAGAGCATTGCTATATTTATGGGGCAGCTCTCGATTTAGCAAATAAGTTTTGGCCTGGAAAGCTGACTATGATCCTGCCTTTAAAAGAAGATAGTAACATTGCAAGAAATGTCTTTGATATAGAGGCAACATCGGTAGCAGTGAGGATTCCAGGTGATGAAATGATATTACAAATAATCAAAACTCTTAATAGACCAATCATAGGCACAAGTGCTAATATTTCTGGTACTAATAATATTGGTTCATATGAAGAGTTAGAAGCGCAATTTAGAAATGATAACATTCTCATTCTCAAGCAACCAAACTATGAATTCAAACCTGGTTTGCAATCAACTATAGTCACTTTTAAAGACAATAAACCAATAATTTTAAGAGAAGGCGCCATCTCACAAAGAGAAATCTCACAGCATCAATCTTCTGACCTGTAAAGCTAATGACAAAATTGGTTTAACATTAGTATTAGTAGCAGCTGAGCAATATAAAACATCCTTTCCTATCGCTTTTGCAAGATTTTTTCTTATTTCCTCATATTCTGGATGTAAATCACACTTATTTAATATGACTATTTCTGTTTTATCACGAATTGCTCCATCATATGCTTCCATCTCATGTCTTACAGTCTTGTATGCCTGTACTACATCTTCTTGATTGATATCGATAAGGTGCAATATGATTTTACATCTTTCTATATGTCTGAGAAATCTATCACCCAATCCCAATCCTTTATGAGCGCCTTCTATAAGCCCTGGAATATCAGCAATTACTAGTTCAGCATCATCTATATAAGCAACCCCCAACTGAGGTTTTAAAGTTGTAAAAGGATAATCAGCAATTTTTGGTCTAGCAGAACTTACAACTGATAAGAAAGTTGATTTCCCTGCATTAGGAAGCCCAACAAGCCCAACATCTGATAAAAGCTTTAAATTCAACCAAATTTCCAATTCATCACCTTCTTTGCCCTTAGTTGTTTTTCTAGGAGATCTATTGGTTGATGTTTTGAAATGAGTGTTACCAAGACCACCTCCACCACCTTTAGCTACTACATAAACCTGCCCAATTTTATCAAGATCTGCTAAAATTGTTGTTCTGTCTACAGCTAAGACTTGAGTACCTAACGGCATCTTCAGTATAATATCTTTACCAGCTCCACCTGTACAGCATTGCCCTGAGCCATTCCACCCTCTTTCTGCTTTGAAATGCTGCTTATATCTAAAGTC
>CAMCJK010000011.1 GCA_945875075.1 Candidatus Fokinia solitaria
ATGGATATTTTTTGACTTTTTTATTAAAACTGCACTTGTTGTACATGTGACATTAAAGTTTGTCAAAGAATTCAAAAAAAATATATGTTGACATTTGATTGTATTTTATATTTACTCTCTGAAGCACAAGGCATTCAATCAACTAAATAAAATAATAATAAAACAACATGTCCTTAAAAATTCATAATCCTATAGAGCACATTGAAAGTGGTTATAAAAATATAATACACCCTGAAGCAAAAGGTAACTATCCATTATTAGAGAGATGCGTTGCCTATGTTCTACCAACAGCGGCTGCAGGTGTAGCGCTATACTCTGATTCCACAAATGCTCAGGCTCATTGGGGAAATTTTAGCAATATCTATCAGATTCCTGCAGCGATTGGAGCATATATGGCAACTCAATTTGCTTGTACTTATATCAAATCTCATATTGCAAATATGGATAAAGGGATTGTGAAATCATTAGCTGATTTTACTGTCACACAACTAGATATAGTTAATGATTTTTTAGTATTAATACCTGCTTACAATATTTTACCTAAGGGGCATAATTTCAATAAGATATTTGCATTTGATGTAATGCCTGAGATGATTAAAGGTGCTGAAAGTGATCTTAAAAATTGGTGGAATAAAGAAGATTATGAAAGCGAGGTTGCTGGTAGAATCTATGCTGGAGCAATAGCTGGTGGTATTTCAAGGAATATAGCAAGCTATCTGGCAAATAAATTGGCAGGCTCAGAAGAGAAGCTCATTAATTCTAATCAAGTGGATGAGAATAAACAAGCAAGCTTAAATGAAGTTAATATTAATAATCAGAATGAATTCATTGAAACAGTTGCCCGCAGCTCTCTTTCTGCAATGACTAAAAAGCTTTTAATAGGTAAAGAATATCAAAAAGGTGATATGGTCAAGGAGTTTTCAGAAAATGTTGTTCAAAATCTTCTGTTGAAGACACAAGCAATTCAATCTCTTGAAGGTGCTTTGCAATTAAAAGATACAATCTTTGAAAATGGAGCAACTATATCTGGAGCTATTTGTGGAGTGAATTTGATCCAATATTGCTTAAATGCAATTGAAAATCCTGAAATATCAGAGCTTGATGATGCTGATCTAATATCACCTACACCAATAATATCTGATTTATAAAATATTATTTCTTGACTCACAACATAATGTCATGTATAGTGCGTTATGTTGAGTTTTAATTCCTTCTTGTGAATAAAGTCCAAGGCCTTTAATAAACTAAGTCGTAAAACGAGATACCTCGTTTGATGTTTTATTACTCTATATCAGCTAGATATATGCTGAATTACTTTAACTTTAATTATAATATAAATAAAAAATGGCAGTAGGTACTGTAAAATGGTTTAACCCTGATAAAGGATATGGATTTATTACACCACAAGATGGTGGTGCTGATGTGTTTGTACACATGAGTGCACTTGATGGTTTGGCAGATCGCAGACTAAATGATGGGCAAAAGGTAGAATATGAAATTGCTATGAATAAAGGGAAAAAATCAGCTGTTGATCTTAAGCTGATTAAAGACTAAAATACAATCGATTTATATATACAATGATTCAGGTGTTTCACCTGAATCTCTCAAACAAACATTAAATGCAATAAGTCTTTTTTTTAAAGATCTATATCATATCAAAACTATCTCAGCAAAAGAACTAAAACTAGGTCTATGGCTTAAAGACTCAACTCTTTTTATAATCCCTGGTGGCGCAGATATAGCATATGTAAGAAAGCTCAATGGAAAAGGTAATCAAATTATTAAAGAATATGTATCTAATGGTGGTAAGTATTTAGGAATATGTGCGGGCGCTTATTATGCCTCTTCATTGGTAGAATTTTCTGCAGGCACTAAAATAGAAGTAATAGGTGATAGGGAGCTTGGTTTCTTTCCTGGTAAAACTATAGGTCCTGTTTTTGGAAATTATTGTTATGCAGATAACAGCAGCGCTATGGTAGTAAAGATCAAAACATTAGAGGCAAAAATTGTTAATGTATATTACAATGGGGGAGGATATTTTAAAGATGCTGAGAATTATGAAGAGGTCAATGTTATTGGATGGTATGATAATGATTTGCCAGCTATTATCAGTATCAACAATGGCTCTATAATTCTTTCAGGTGTACACTTTGAATATGATCTAGCAATAATGAATTTAGATGGTATATACAATAAGGATTTAATAGAACAAATGCTAATAAATGATTCTGACAGACAGATAATGTTGAGACAAATATTAAGCACAATGAATCTCCAATGCTTTGAAAATACATCCCATATCTTCTGATATTTTACTAAATTCAAAATTTATAGAATGTATCTCTGCAGCGGTTTTCGCATGCTGTTTAGCAGTCTCAACAATTTCTTTAATATGATGTTTGTCTAAAAAATCTTTTTGAGTTAATAAATCACACATGAGCTTTGGATAATTTAAATTGATGAAATGCAGCATAGATCCAAAATCAACTTGTGCAGAGATGTCTGCTTCTCCTAGATGACTCATGAAATCATCAAGGATTTGATGTTGAAAAATTGCTTGAATTGTATTGTTTTTTTTAAGTTGTATATATCCATAATCAATTATTAGAGCTCCTCCACTATGCTTTTTTAATAGCGAACATATAATGTTTAAAATTGAGAGTGATGCAGTGGATAACTCATATATGTCTTTTTCATCAAAATCATTTGGATTTAATTGACTATATTGCATTATTTTTTCCATCATATCATCATTAATATAATGATTATCATAGCTTAGAGTAGAATTTTTGCTGATGAAAATCTCGTGAAAGTGTTGATTGATTTTGATAAATTGCTTGATTGGAATTGCATCAAAGAACTCATTTGCGATTAATACTATATTATCTTCAGATGAAAGTTTTTCTAGTTCATCAATATTTTGAATCCAATTAAATTTTATATCGCAATGTTTTTTTAAAGTATCTTGCTGTTTTAAAATCATTTGAGGACTTGTTTCAACTAAAAATACTTCTTTGATTTTTGTAATACATTGTGGATCTTTTTTTAAAAATTGTAGAATTTCACTTATGAGAGTTCCATATCCAGGTCCTAGCTCTACTAATACAACATTTGTGGATTTTATTATGTGTTGATAGGCCCATACACTCACTGCATGGCAAAACATTTGAGAAGCCTCAGGCGCAGTTATAAAATCTCCTGATTTACTAATAATATTGGCTCTATTTTTATAAAAATATTCAGATGTTAATGATAAAAAAACATCTAGTGGTAAGTTTTCTTTTATGATCTTCATTCTAAATGATTCAATCATTTGATTAACAATGATAAAATTATAGATAGTGCTAATTAATCTATACTATAAAATCAAAAACTAAAACACATGAAAAAATTACAGGATGAGCTTGGTAAATCAACTTTTGAAGATTTTCAATTTGTATTGCAGGAAAATTTCACTTCAGATGCTAAACTTGATGAAATCATTTTGACACAAAGTATAAAAAGTATTTTTCAACTTTTTCAAAAGAAAGTTTATCAGGATTTTAAAATTGAAATAGAATCTTTAGACTCGGACATTGTAATTTTAAAAATTGTTTCAAATGATTCTGCTTTTATTATTGATTCTGTAATAAGTGCAATAAAGAAAGATAATGTTGATATTCTCTATATGACCATTCCTGTATTTAAAGTTGAAAGAGATACAGGGGGGCATCTTAAAACATTTGATCATGCAGCAAAAGATAGTCAAGATCTCAGGAATGAAGCAGTGTCACTTTTTATATTGAGATCCCATTCTGCACTAGATATTATATCTCTTAAAACTAAGCTAGAAGTCATTTTACAATGTGTGTTTACTGTCAATAAAGACTGGCAAGTAGCTAAAAATCTCATCAAAAATTTGAATGAAGGATTTTCTCAAAGCCATTCTCAAAATCATATAAAAACTCTCCTAGAATGGCTAACACAAAATAATTTTATATTTCTTGGTACATGTATAGCTGAAATACAAAATAATACAATTATTTTTTCAGAAAAAACATTTTCAGGACTTTTAAGAACAGATCAGTATAAAATAGATGATTTTGTTGAGCCTAAGATATTAGAGGATCTCAATGGTAATAAAGATGTAAATATACTCTTTAAAAAAACGACTATACTTTCAAATGTACATAGGATTTCTAATATGGAGGTGATTTATATCAGAATTGGAGGTGTATTGAATATTTTGATAGGTTTGTTTACATCTGCTGTATATCATCAAAATGTTATGAATATACCTATTGTTAATGATAAGATAAATGATGCTGTAGTACAACATTCTCACCTAGAACAAAGTGGCTATATTATAAAAGAACTCATTGTTGAATTACAAAATTATCCAAGAGGTGAACTTTTTAGGATGACTACAGATGAGATATATGAGCTGACTATTTGTTTGATTTCTATAATCTTAGTGCCTAGGGTAAAAATTTTTGTCGGAGATGATCATAACTCAGATTTCAGAAGTGTTTTGATTTTTATACCTAAAGATAACTTTAGTATGGATTTATATAGCAAAATTGAAGAAATAGTTTGCCAAAAAATGTCTGTACAATCTTTTAAGAAATATGTGCATCTTTCTGAACGCTCATTAATGACAATTCAATTAATTGTTAAAATAAAAGATCATATTCAATATGATTTAAATGAAATAGAAGAGGCAATCGCTAGCTTTACATGGACTTGGAAAGATCTCTTAAAAGAACTTTTATACAAACAATATACCAACAGAATAACTGAAGATAAGCTATTAATTTTCAATAATGCATTTGATAATACATATGTCATTACAAACTCTGTAGAGCAAGCAGTTGAGGATATAGAAAATATTAAGCAGATGATGACAGAGCAGCAAGAAAAATTATTTAAATTTGTTGTTACTGATTCAGGATGCCATTTTAGAATATATAGTAGATCTAATAAGATAGAAATGTCTGATCTATTACCAGCAATAGAGAATACAGGATTTTCTGTTACAGATATGACTATTCATCATGTGAAGCCAGAGTATCCTGATATATCGTATGTTTTTTATATACACAATCTTGATGTAAGGCCAAAATCTGAAGTTCAATTGAATAAAGAGCATCTAGCATTAAATCTAGAAATGCTTTTAGAAAATTCTTTAGCATCTTCAAAAGTTGATCAAGATAAGTTTAATAGTCTCATATTATATGTAGGGCTCTCATTACAAGAGGTAGTGATATGCAGAATATATGCACGGTATCTAAAACAGTTAGCTATAAATTATGACATAGAATTCATTATTCAGACTCTCGCTGATAATCCAGCAATTACAATTAATCTAATGAAATTATTCAATCATAAGTTTGCCAATCTTAGTATGTCTATAGAGCAGCTGCAGAGTGGAGTGCAAAAGATTAAAGCTGAGATATTAGAAGGCCTGCAAAAAATTGAAAGCGCTGAAGCTGATAGAGTTTTGAGATGCTATCTTGAGGTAATAGATGCTACTAAAAGAACTAATTGCTTTCGTTCAAACGATTTTGAATACATATCAATAAAGATTGCATCATCTGAAATATCATTTGCACCATTGCCTAAGCCATATATGGAGATTTTTGTTTATTCTACTAGGCTTGAAGGCATACATTTGAAGGGGGGTAAAATAGCACGTGGAGGCATAAGATGGTCAGATAGATATCTGGACTATAGAACTGAAGTATTAGGCTTGATGAAAGCTCAAATGACAAAGAATTCTGTCGTAGTGCCAGTTGGGTCTAAAGGAGGTTTTATAGTAAAAAATATACAGCAAAATGATAGAGAAAAATTTTTACAAGAAGGTATTGAATGCTATAAACTTTTCTTAAAAGGATTACTAGATATTACTGATAACTTTGAAGGTTCACAGATCATCAAGACCAAAAATAGTGTTTGTTGGGATGAGTTAGATCCATATCTTGTCGTCGCAACAGATAAGGGTACAGCAACATTTCCTGATTATGCTAATGCTGTTTCATTAGAAAATGAATTCTGGTTAGGAGATGCTTTTGCATCAGGTGGCTCTGCTGGATATGATCATAAAAAGTTAGGTATTACCTCTAGAGGTGCTTGGATTTCTGTATTACAACACTTTAATATGTTTGGGATCAATCCAAACCAACAAGAGATAACAGTAGTAGGCATTGGTGATATGTCCGGTGATGTATTTGGTAATGGTATGCTGATGTCTGATAAAATAAATCTTGTAGCTGCATTTAACCATATGCATATTTTTATTGATCCTAATCCAGATGCTAGCAAGAGTTTTATTGAAAGACAAAGATTGTTTAATCAACCTAGATCTCAATGGTCTGATTACAATAATGATCTCATTTCAAAAGGTGGTGGGATATTTCTCAGAACTGCTAAATATATCACTTTAAATGATGAAATCAGAAAGATATTAGATATAGATCCAAAAATTCAAACAATGACTCCAAATGAGTTGATTAGAGATATTCTAAAAGCACCTGTAGATCTATTATGGAATGGAGGCATAGGTACTTATGTAAAATCTTCTACAGAAAGCAATGAACAAACAGGTGATAAAGAAAATGACAAGCTTAGAGTTAATGGAAAAGAGTTAAGATGTAAAGTTGTGGGTGAAGGTGGGAATTTAGGCTTTACACAGCTAGGAAGGATTGAATATGCTCAAAATGGTGGTTTTATCAACACAGATGCAATTGATAACTCTGCCGGTGTAGATTGCTCAGATCATGAAGTTAATCTCAAGATAGCTTTTGCTCCAATGATTGCAGAGAAGAAACTTAGTCTTGAAGAAAGAAATGCAGTTTTAAATGAAATGTCAGATGAAGTTTGTGAATTGGTTCTAAAAGATAATAGATTGCAAACTCGAATTCTTTCAATTGAAGCTGAGCAAGGAAAGGATCAGATATGGGAACATCATTGGCTAATAAGTCATCTTGAAAGACAAGGAGAGCTTAATAGAGAAGTTGAAAAACTTCCTTCAAAAGAAGAGTCACATAAAATGATTCTAAATAATATTCCACTCACAAAGCCTGAATTATGTGTATTACTTGCATATGCTAAAAATTCAGCAATCAGAATGCTTTCAGAATGTAGTGAGATTAGTACTCTCTTGGAGATTGAGCCATATCGTACATTATATCATGAGTATTTCCCACAAAAACTAAGGGAAGATAAGAAATATGAAAATTATTTATTAAGTCATAGACTGAGAAATGAAATAATGGTGACAATTCTCGTAAATGATTTTATCAATACTATGGGTTGTACTTATTTCCATTTAATGATTGGGAAGCAAGGGGTGAAACCTATAACATTAATTAAAGAATTTTGCATTGCTAAATATAGTTTATGTATTGATAGTGAGTGGGAAATGATTGAAAATCTCCAAGGTAAAATCAGTGGTGATGCTCAATTAAAACTATTCAAGGTAATGCAATTAATGATTTCAAGAAATATTTCTTGGTTGAATCATAGTAAAGTTAATAACATTACAAGAGGTGAAGAGGAATATGGTGCAATAAAATCCATGGTGCAACATTTGATATCCAAAGTAAAATATCCTAATGGTAATTCCGATGAAGGAAAATTGATATGTCATTTATTAAAAGAACAAACCATCCCAGAAGTATTAATGCCATTTGTAGTTAGTATTCAGGTTTCATACTTTGGGCTTGATATATTCTTTGCATCAAAACAACATCACATAAATATTGAACAAATATCAAGTATATATTCACAGTTAAGAAAAAAATTAAAGTTTGATGTTATAAATACTAGAATTGCAGAATTGTTTTTTAGTATGAAATATGACACAAAAATAGCTATAATGATAGTGGTGAGAGGCCTAGAATCACTACTAATGAGAGTAGTGGCTTCTTATATCAAGCTTATTGGTGAAGATAATATTACAACTGATAATTTCCAGAATTTAAATAAGGTATTTGAAAATGATTCTTTGGAAAATTATCTAGGATTTTGGGATGAGGTTGATAATGAAAGTAATTGGTCAGCAGATAGTGATATTTTATCTTTCCTAATAATTCTTAAAAAACATTTGCGAATATTCTCTAGTAGTTTCTTAAAATAAGTTTATTTGCAGTGCTTTTCTATAGCATTGCATATTTTAGACATTTGAATACTGAGTGATCCTTTAACCATTATAAAATCGAGTGGCTTTATATGATTGGTAATATTTTGTGACATTTCATCTGAGGTTTTAAACCATAGTCCTTGCTGCTCCTCTGGGAGAATTTTAAATAACTCATACATTCTCTTGCCAACACAAAATACTTTATCGATTTGATTGTTTTTGATGTCATTTATTAAGTCCCTATGGATCTGTAGCTCATCTTCACCGAGTTCTAACATATCACCTAGAATGGCTATTTTTCTCTGACATTCAGAGTATTGAAGATTTTGAGAAAGCCTATTTAGTGCTGCAGCAACTGATATAGGATTAGCATTATATGAGTCATCCAGCATCTTTATATTAAATTTTGGATAGTGTACTGTACAGCCTCTGGTTTGTAATCCATTAAATGATTCAAGTGCGTTCATTGCTGTAATAAGGTTGTCAAAATTTAATCCATACTCAAAAGAATAGGCTAATAATGATGAAAAAACTGCCATACTATTGACAATAAATTCATTACCAATACATCCTAACTTATATCGTATTTCACCATTGTGGCCTTTTATAGAGTCATATTGCACATGTACTACTGTGCACCATATATTTAAGTCATTTTTTACTATCTCATAGCCTATAAGAGTGATTTTATAGTCTGCATTAATGTTATTTATAGACTGGCTATATCCAAAGATTTTTATATTTTTTTTCTTATTTGCTATGTGAAGAATAGTGTCGATATGTGGGCTATCAAAGTTAACTATCAAATAACCATTTTCTTGTATGCCATCGACTATTTCAGCCTTTGCAGCTGCTATCTTATCAAGCCCAGTAAAGAACTCTAAATGTGCTGGAGCTATGCTTGTAATAATACTGATGTGAGGTTTTAAGATTTTACTTAGATATGATATTTCACCTTTACCTCTCATGCCTAATTCGAAGATACAACACTTGATATTCTCATCATCAATGTTAGCAAGAGATAATGGTAAGCCATATTCATTATTCTGGTTACCTTTATTGGCATAAGTGTGTCCAATCAATCTATCAAAAGCAATTTTGAGCATCTCTTTTGTAGTAGTTTTACCGACACTTCCTGTGACTCCTATAAAAGTACTATTTTGGTGTTTTATGTCTCTGTTATATCTTGCAAGTTGTATTAAGCCATCTTGATATGTATCATCAACAACTATAAACTTATCTTGAAATTCATTACATTCATCTGGAATAAAGTTTACAATGCAGAGAGTGGCACCATTCTCAATAGCCTGTTTAGAAAATATACTTCCATCATGATTTGGGCCCTTGATTCCAATGAATATATCACCTTTGTTGACGGCTCTACTATCTATTTGCACTGCATGGAAATGACTTAACAACCGACTTGTAAACTCTGTATTTAGAGCTATCATTAAATCATTTATCACCCACATAATTTACTAAAGATTTTTGTTTGTATTTGATATATTGGAGGAGCTATGATATCATTTGTGTGTTCTTAGAGTCAATAAATTATAACTTTAAATTTTTTTATATGAATAAGAAAACTTGTGGAACCCTAGACATAAATTGGTCAATTTGTTCAGTTCTAATATTACTACCAATCCTAATAACATTTGGGCTTATAAAGTACTCTTTCTACTATGGATTGGGATGGAGAGAGGGAGTAATTATGATTACATCATACTATATAGCAAATATATCTGTAGGGATTGGAGCTCATAGGCTTTGGAGTCATGGTTCTTATAAAACGACAAAGTTTGTTGAGTTTATCTTGATGATAATTAACTCAGGAACACTTCAAGGGCCTGTTTTAGGATGGGTTTCTGCTCATAAAAGGCATCATGCCTATGGTGATACTGAAAATGATCCTCATACGCCTCTGAAGTACAAAAATAAAATCAAAGGTTTCTTTTGGGCTCACCTAGGCTGGATGTTAGTTGGTGATTATCTTGGACAGAAAATTGATAAGAACACAATGTCTACAATAGGAAAGAATAAAATGTTTACATGGCAGCTGAAACATTATCTCAAAATTGCAGTTTTTATGAATATCATTCCTCCAATGATTTTTGGATGGTGTGTTTTTGCTGAGATCTCACTACAATCAACTCTTGCAGGGTTATTATCAGTTGGGTTTGCGAGGGCATTACAACAACAAATGACATTTTGCGTGAACTCATTGCTACATATCTTTGGTTCAAGAAAATATGCTAATGATACATCTGGAGACATTTGGTGGTTATTTGTATTTTTATTAGGTGAGAACTGGCATAACTTCCACCACGCATTCCCTAGAGACTATAGAAATGGTCATAAGTGGTATCATGCTGATTTCCATAAATTGATTATTGCATTGATGGCTAAATGCGGGCTTGCATGGGATTTAGTGGCAACATCAGACGAAAGAATTGTGGCTAAGATGCACGAGATGAATTCAAATCTCAAAAATGATCAGCATATGAAGCTTGCAGATGTTGAGGCAATTGCTATAAGACTTGCAAATCTAGCGAAGCAAAAAGTTGCTATGTTAGAAAAATCCGCCTCTGAAATTGTTGATTCTATGACTAGTAAGACAAAGAAAAAGTTTCACCAAATAGAGGAAGCAGCAATGAATCTTGCGGTAAGTATAAAAGAGCTTATTGAGAGGTCAGAAGTGATTTCCACTAAGATTGTAAATAATCAAATCAAGAAGTTAAAAGCCTTACAAAGGGCAGCAGAGAGTGTTGGACTCACAATTTAAATATTTAAAATTACTTAAATAATGCAACTCAAAATCATACTGCTTTTTTGTACTGCAATTTTATTGAGCGCCTGTGGAGGTAACCCGAAACGAAGAAATAATTGGCAGCAAGAATCAGATTTCAAGGATCGGAGGGTTATATACTATAATGAATTTGTTGCAAGTGGTGGTATGGTTAAGGATGCACCTGGAGACCAGGTCAATCCTCTAAAGCGTGAGATACAAAACGCTCTAAATCAAAGCACCGTTATAAAGCAAATAAAATAATTTTTAAAAAGAGTTCTCCACAACTTATTCCGTGATATAGTTGAAAGTGATAAAATGATTTATGCAAAATGACTCAAGGAAATCACATAACACTTGCAAGAAAATATCGCCCTCAATCTCTCTCAGACATAGTAGGACAAGAGATTCTTGTCACAACAATTAGGAATGCACTAGCGCTTAATAGATTACCACAAGCAATTTTACTGACTGGCACCCGTGGCATAGGTAAAACAACTACTGCAAGAGTAATAGCGAAATATTTAAACTGTACAGCAATCCAAAATAGTCAACAGGTAGACTGTTGTAATGTTTGTGAAAGCTGTATTGCAATAAACAATTGTTCACATCCAGATGTTTTAGAATTTGATGCTGCAAGTAAGACCAGCGTAAATGACATTCGTGAAATCATAGATAATATCTACTACAGCCCTATAATATCTAAAAATAAATTTTATATTATAGATGAAGTGCATATGTTGTCGAACAGTGCATTTAATGCATTGCTGAAAACACTTGAAGAGCCTCCACAGCATGTAAGGTTTATTCTCGCAACAACAGAAGAAAATAAAGTACCTCTAACTATCATTTCTAGATGTTTGCAGCTTAGACTGAAGCCAATTAAGTACCAAACAATTGCTAGAAGATGTAGTGATATCCTCAATAAGGAAGGATACTCTGCAGAAGAAAATGTCATGGATATGGTTGCTAAGGCAGGTAATGGCTCAATGAGGGATGCTCTTTCAATTTTGGATGGAGCTATAGCTTTTTGTTCTGATGATGCAAAAAAACTTTTACAATCAAGCATTGTTGAATTACTTGGATATAAGCATCATGAAGCTATAAGTGATGCATTTGATTTACTATGTTTAGGTGATTTAAATGGTTGTTTAATAAAAGTAAGAGAGCTTTATGACTTTGGAGTTGACCCTATAACAATGGCGACTGATATCTTAAATATTGTACACAAAGCAACTATAGGTAAGGTATCAGGTGAATGTATAAGTATTGAAATGGCATTTTTGCTTCGTGCCTGGCATATTTTGAGTGATACTGTAGTGCAAATGAAAAATACTAGTGAGCAAATGATGCAATTTGAGATGTCACTTATTAAGCTTGCACATATCAATACATCTGATCTACCAGAAAAAATTCTTGAAGATATAGATGATAAAAGTTCTGTAATAGAGACTAATCACATTAGACAACAAAGAGAAGCTACCAATGTAATGGCAATGCTTATAGCCAAGTCTCATGAAGATTTACCGGGTGTCCAGAAGATTAAATTTTTAAACCCTCACAGTGATTTCCTGACATCACAGGAGACATTAAAAACCTTTAATAATTTAAGGGTGTTGCTTGTATTTTTACTTGATATTGGTGAGGCAGTTTTATATCACAGATTGAGTTCTGTTATTAAAATTGTTGCACTCGATAACCAAATGCAACATATGGTAATAGATTGCAAAAGAAATACTGACACTATAGACCAAATAAGGGAAGCTCTTAATGTTGTTACAGGTGCTAAATGGACTATCTCTTTTGAGATAAATTCTGACGCAATAACCTACTCTGAGTTTCTAACTATACTCGATAAACAATGTGAAAAAGCTCTATTGCAAACTGATATTGTACAATATATACTCTCAAGTTTCAATGATTTCAAAGTTGAAAAAATAACTTTAAATAACATTAATATTAACTAGATTTATGGATATGCAACAGATTATGAAGAAGGCTCAAGACCTACAAAATAAAATGAAGGAGGCTCAAGACAAACTAGAGTATGTTGAAGTTACAGGCTCAGCAGGTGGTGGTAATTATTCAGTCAAGGTTACTCTAAATGGGAAAGGAGTTGCAAAAAAATGTGAAATTGACCAAGCACTTATGGATGATAAAAGCATGTTAGAAGATATAACTATCGCTGCATTTAATAATGCTAAGAATAAAGTAGATGAAACAGTCAATACCATAATGCAGAAACTTGGCATATCACCTGACATGCTAGGATAAATTATCAAGATTGGTGCTATTCATCAAGATTTGCATCAATGTCTACTACAATAACTTTATTGTGTAGTTTTTCAAATTTTTCATGCTCCTCTTGAGCTTCTATACACATTCTGGCTATCGGTCTGACTATAAGTCTACCAACCCCTATTTCTTCACCAGTCTGCTCACAATAGCCATAAGAGCCAGTTTCAATTCTTTCAAGTGCTGAATCGATCTGATTGATTAATTTACGTAGTCTATTTCTATTACGAAGCTCTAAGCTGATGTCATTTTCAGCTGTTGCTCTATCACTCAAATCAGGTTCATCTAATGTTTCCTCTTTCAAATGTTCAACTGTCTCAGCAGATTCTTTTTGAAGCTCAGTTCTCCAGTCTAGTAATTTTTTATGGAAAAAGGCCAACTGTTTATCTGACATGTATTCCTCACTACGATTTGGTATATAGCCATCTTCTAATATTATATTAGCAAACTTATTTTTTATTATTACTCCCATATCTTATAAAAATTATAGTATTTTGTTAAATTGACAACTTTAAGTATATAAAGATTAAATGCTTTTTGCAATAGAAATTGCTATTCTAGTAATAGATTTTACTAACATATTGAAGTAAAAATATCCACACATTTTTTCTGCATTATAGTGAGTGCTAGTGTGCAGATGCTCTAACTCATCATGCATAAATTGCTCGATTTTATTATGTAGACTATCTAATAAAGGTTTATCATTCAATTGTTCATTATTACTTATGATATCTTTGACAGTCTTTAGCTGCTCATTATAATGATTCCCAATTATCTCCTCTACTCCCTCTGTACAAGCCATTGCAACATTTTCACCAGCTATTCCAGAGATATATCCAATAGTAAATCCAACTGTAGACCAAAGAGGTAGCATAAAGCTTGGTCTAGACTTTCTCAAATTCATTAGATTTGTAAAAAATTCATAGTGTGGGAGCTCACTATCATACATTTGTTGTAGGGTTTGTAGTAATTTATTATATTTTATATCATCATGCTTTCTATATAATTTTTTTAGATGTTTTGTTGCAAGAATTTGTCCTTGATATATTTTTTTTGCTCCATATTCACCACTGTGATCAACTCTAATAATTTCATCAATGACATTTTCATGAGGTTTATCACCTGGTAGATAAAAATTATGCCTCATACATATAGCTATTGGTTTGTTGGTTGTTATGTTTATATATCTTGGTCTTTAATTTGTTTTTATATGCATCCTCTAGTGTTTCTGCAGCCGATTTTACAAGTTCTCTTTCCTTTAACATCTTATATTCCATATTTAAGCTAAAAAATGCTGGTCTAAGGTGATGAATTACAATGTTTAAGAAAAACTTAGCTGCTTCCCTATCTTCTTTATATAAAATCTCAGTTATTTTTTTATATTCTTGCCTTTTTTCATAGACAGTTATATCGTCATATTTCGATATTTCTCTGCCTGGTATTCTATTAATATTATATGCTTGTACTGTTGGTAATCCGAAACTAATAGTGTATAGCCATCGCAGTCTTAAAGCAAGCTTATGCTGTTTAAAGTTAATTAGAGCCATTTGCAAGCATAAATCGAGTGGCTCGATTATAGAATTCTTATTTTGAATGAAGTCATAGTAGAGTTTTGGTCTGCCTTTTTTTATCATTTTATTAATTGATGTCTTTTTATTTAAGTTTAAACAATTTTTAGTAACCTTGGAAGTACCTTATGTTAAGTTTGTTAGTTGACTACAAAAATACATAATGATATCGTAGCGCATTGATGATAAACCTTCTTTTTTTCAACATGAATTATCTTATAGTAAAGGCGGTACATATAATTGCAATAATATGTTGGATGGCAGCTCTTCTTTATTTACCAAGGCTCTTTGTATATCATGCATCACGCACTGATAATGAAGACATAAACAAACTTTTTTGTTTAATGGAGAAAAAGTTAATCCGTATTATAATGAATCCAAGCATGGTTATATCAATAACCTCAGGCACTCTGATGCTATATATTGATATGTCATATCTAACTTTCTGGTGGATGCATTTAAAGTTACTCTGCATTGTAATGATGATTTTAACTCATAAGTATTTCATTTTTTTACATCGTGCATTCATTGCTGGTAAAAATCAGAAGAGTGAAGTGTTTTTTAGAAAGATAAATGAAATGCCAACTATACTTATGATAGTAATAGTTTTCTTAATTGTTTTGAAGCCATAGCAGAAGTTAAATGAGTGCAGCAAAGTTATCTGTTGGTATAATATGTGGTGGACCATCACCTGAGAGAGGCATATCTCTTAATTCTGCTAGATCTTTAATGGATCATCTGCGAGGCGCTGAATTCGATATAAAAGTCATTTATGTTAATAAAAGTCTAGAGTTTTTTTTAATAGATAAAGAGCAGCTTTATTCAAATACTCCATCTGATTTTGACTTTAAGTTGCAAGGTAAAAAGTTGAATACACCGATTGATATTCTAAAGAGTGTTGATATTGTATTTCCTGTCATACATGGGAAATATGGTGAAGATGGTAAAATACAGAAGCTCTTAGAAGACAATGATATTGCGTTTGTTGGCTCATCTAGTGAAAGCTGCAGTGCCATGTTTAGTAAAAGTAATATTAATAAAGTATTAAAAGTTAATGGCTTCGATACTACTGAGCTAATCACAATTGATGTAAATAAACCGGATTTGGATTTGGCTGAAAAATTAATTAAAAGTAAGTCGAAAGTTATAGTTAAGCCTAATAGTTCTGGCTCGTCAATATGTGTGTATTCTGCTGCAACAGTAGATGAAGTGAATGATGCAGTAAGAATGATTAAAACAGTGGACGATACAGCTGTTGTAGAGGAGCTATGTGAAGGTAGTGAGTTCACAGTCATTGTACTGCAAAATGATAAGCCAGTTGCACTAGTACCAACACAAATAGAAATATTATCTGAAAATAAAATCTTTGATTATAGAAAAAAATATTTACCAACAAACTCAACAAGATGGATTTCCCCTCCTAAATTTAGCAAAGAAATCATAAGATATATTATGCAAAGTGTTGAAAGAATATTTGGAATTTTTCAGATGCGAGACTTTGTACGAATTGATGGATGGGTTTTGAATGATGGTAGGGTGATATTTTCAGATATTAATCCAGTATGTGGTATGGAGCAAAATAGTTTTTTATTTCAGCAGGCTGCATGGGTCGGTATGACTCATAAAAATGTTTTGAAATTAATTCTTAAAAGCGCCTTTGGTCGATATCAAATAGCTATGCCAATAAGTAATGTAATCACTGATAAGCAAAAAGTTGCTGTGATCTTTGGTGGTGATTCAGCTGAAAGACAAGTATCTTTAATGAGTGGTACAAATGTATGGTTAAAACTTTTGAATTCAAAACATTTTCAGCCAGTACCATATATGCTTGATGGCGATAGTGTATGGTATTTACCTTATCAGTATACGATGAATCATACAGTTGAAGAAATTAAACATAACTGTTGTTTTTCGGCTGATATTATGGAGAATTTAAAGGATTATATAGAGAGTATTCAAAAGAAGCTTGATATAAAATATGACCTCACAACGCCCTATAGGATGAGTATAGATGAGTTTTTACAAGAAGTGCAATTGTTATTGCATCAAAGATTTGTTTTTTTAGCTCTTCATGGGGGTGTCGGCGAAGATGGTACAATACAAACATTATTAGAAAAACACCAAATAAGATATAATGGATCTGATTCCAAAACTTCAAAACTTTGTATGGATAAGTATGAAACAGGTAAATGTTTGGTACAAAGTACAGATATAGAATTATTACCCAAAATTCTCTGTAAAGTTCAAAATTCACAGCTTGTATTTGTACAAAGTAGTTATGAGAAAAAAATAACTTATGCTTTACTGCTGGCTGAATTGTTCTCAGATAAATTCATTATCAAGCCATGTAATGATGGGTGCTCTGCCGGTGTGATAAAAATAGGGTCACAAGCAGATCTAGATAAATATGTAGGATGTATATTGAGTGGTGATTCTAATATAATTTTAAAAACTCAATCTGAGAAAGAGATTATTGTTGAAATGCCTCAGAATGCAGTACAAAAAGAATATATTATTGAACCTTTTATTGAAGTTGATAAAATCGAAATACACAATGATAGTCTGATTGTTGATACAAAAAGTGGGTGGACTGAGATGACAGTTGTAGTAACTGAAAATCAAAATCATTACCATGCATTTAATCCTAGCATTACAATTGCTGCGAATACAATTCTGACAATCGAAGAGAAATTTCAAGGAGGTACTGGTATAAATCTTACACCACCCCCTAGAGAAATTATTTCATTGCAACAAGTAATGCTCATTAAAAATAATATCGAACTGATAGCGAATGATTTTAAAATAAAAGATTATGCTAGGATGGATATCTTTTTCAATAAAATTACTAATAAATTGATCCTGATTGAAATCAATACATTACCTGCATTGACCCCTTCCACAGTGCTTTTTCACCAAGCATTATCTGAGGACCCTCCGATATATCCTTTGGATTTTCTAGAGTCATTAATTCATAACAATATTTCAAATTTAATAAAACTATGATATGATGGAGCCTAACCTGATTTTAATAGTCAGTAATATCATATATTAATTTACAATAAAAACTAAAACAATGGCTAAAAAATCTAAAGGCTCAAAAAATGATGCGAAAAACCGTAATAGCAGAGCTGCTTTAAGAAGGTTTAACGGTGAAGAAGTAGAGCCAATAATGTACGATGGCAGCGCTTTTAAACATGGTAAATTTATGGCTGCAAGATATAGAGATAAGACAAAAGGCGAAGGGTTGATAGTAGATGGTGCAGGAATACCTCTAGCTTATGCTAGATGCCACACAGCTGGAGCTGCTTAGTTTATATTTTCAAAAGAAGTGTCCTATATATTTTTGGACACTACAAACGCTCTGAAATATATTTCAGGTAGAATAAATCAATCTCCTTCCTCCTTTTGAGAGGATCATAATTATCTTCTAATAAGCATTTATATATTTATAAAATCATAGAGAAAAGCTTATAGTAGTTAGTACTGCTGCAGCTTCCGATGATTATGTCATACTGAAGAAACCTACAGATATTATTTAAACAACCGCTTCTGCTGCTACTGCTATATCTGTACGAGGCACGATTCTAAAATTCAAGTCAAATCCTTTAAAAACTGTTCACCTTACGCATTACTCCTGAAATATCAGGATTATATAACTATAAAAAATTATTCTGATTGATAAATTCTCTATGCTTTTTATGAGGTTGTAGAAAATGCATCAAATATAATAAATATAGTTAATCAATACAAAATTTAATATCTGTCTCGAGTACTTGATACGTGTTGTGAAATATCAAAGAAAAATTTATTTAAACACTCTATCGGTGCCTTTTAAGAGTCCAGTGCTCCTTTTTTTAACTCATATATGAAGCCGATTCCAAGTATAAAAATGAATATCATCATCGATATAAACCCTGCTATTCCTATATCCTGCAATACAGTTGCCCATGGAAAAAGAAAGGCGATTTCAATGTCGAACACTATAAAAAGCATTGATATTAGGTAAAATTTCACATCGAATTGTTTACTTGTTTTATCGAAGCTTTTAAACCCACACTCATACTGAGAATTTTTTTCTTTATACGGTTTTTTTAGACCAGTCAAAATTGGAATTAAGACTATCACAGAACCCAAAAACATTGCTATTCCTATCAATAATAAAACTGGTAGATAAGCGCTGATCATTGCTTCATCGAGCATAAATTGAGACTAATCTTTGGTTATATAACTAACTGAAATTATATCATGAAATGGTACGTGGATGCAATGACAATTTTTGGTAGCGAAGGAGGGACTCGAACCCACGACCTCCGGATTATGATTCCGCTGCTCTAACCAGCTGAGCTACTTCGCCAAAATTTATTTTTTGTTGCAAAAAATTAAATTGAACAAATCGTCTTATAAGTATAAGAGAAAGTCGAGTTTTTTGCAAGTACAATGATGTAATTAAATCATAATTTTAAATTCTGATAGAGTTTTTATTACAATAGTTAAAGCACTTTTTAATTATATATAATATCTATTCATATTGCAACATTTTTTTTAAACTATAGTAGCGTGTTTTTGTAGTGTGTATCTATTATCGCAAATCAGTGCTTGTACTTTTTATTATATGATGCTAGTATTAAATGTAGAGCAAGGAAAACGTCGATACGTTCAATGAGATTAATATATTTATTGGTGCTATACGGTATACAAAAATAACAGCAAAAACCAAACAACAGCCGCTATTTTTGTCATTAGAAGTTTTTTATGCTTTTTTGGAAACACACAAAAAACAATCACATCATAGCATATGAATATTACAAATACAATAAACAATCTAAGTAATCAAAAATATTTTGAAGTATTGCAATATGGTGCTCTAACAGGGCTACTACAGTCTATACATGATAATCAAATCTTTGGTAACAACTATGATAGTAAAATTTTACAGTATATACGCCACCAAAGTTTATCTAGAGATGCATATTATGATATCTATAAAGAAGTGAATGCAAAAAGTTTTTTATACAGCAATGAGAAGCCTTGGAAGAATGTAATATATAATTTTTTAGGTAATACTTTGGGTGTTTGTGTTGGGACTCTTGGATACAATAATACAACTACAAATATTTTATTATTGGGTGTATTTGGTGGCGCCATCACACTGCGATTGCAAAAATTTCTGGGTAAAAATACGACTTTTGTAGATTTAATTTTCGGTATGATGTCGACAATAGAAGGTGCAAATATTGCACAAAATATATCTGAAAAATACTTTATAGAAAAATTACCTGATCATGATTTTGATGATATATATGGACCAGTTGACTCATAAAAATGAAATTTATCTGGACATAAAAATAAAGTATTGCTATCATTAATTTAGAAATACATAGTAAAAAAATGTTTGAAAAACAGACAAAGTAACTACCTATATTTTTGGGATAAAAAATTTTAACAGCTTAAATTTTCAATTAATATAATTATGGGAAAAAATTGCAACAAAATAGCATTGATTGGTAGCGGTAATATAGGTGGTACTTTAGCTCATATTATTGGACTCCAGCAACTTGGTGAGGTGGTCTTACTTGATCGTACAAGTCTTATAGCTCAAGGAAAAGCCTTGGATATATCGCAGTCTCTCTCAGTATGTGGCCAGACGGTAAAAATTTCTGGTTCTGCAGACTATGAAGATATAAAAGATTCTGACATAGTGATAATCACTGCTGGAGTCCCTAGAAAAGCAGATATGAGCAGGGATGACTTATTACATATCAATGCAGATGTTATGAAAAGTGTTGCTGAAGGAGTCAAAAAATATGCTCCAAATGCTTTTGTCATTGTTATCACAAATCCATTGGATGCTATGGTCTATGCTTTCCAAAAGCACAGCGGGCTACCAAGTAATAAAGTTATAGGAATGGCTGGAATATTAGATTCTGCTAGGCTAAAACATTTTTTAAGGTTAGAA
Source organism: Candidatus Fokinia solitaria (assembly GCA_945875075.1). Classification (GTDB taxonomy): domain Bacteria; phylum Pseudomonadota; class Alphaproteobacteria; order Rickettsiales; family Midichloriaceae; genus JALQUO01. The sequence goes on from CAMCJK010000011.1 coordinate 20,724, forward strand.
TTAAATGTTGCTGAAAACGAAATTGCTACAATGGTTCTTGGTGGCCATGGTGATACAATGGTACCACTTATAGGACATACATCAGTAGGAGGTATCCCTTTGAAATACTTTTTAGATAATGGGTTGTTATCAGCAAAAAGATTAGAAGAAATCATCCAACGTACACGTGATGGTGGAGCAGAGATTGTAAGGCTATTACAAAATGGTTCTGCATACTATGCACCAGCAGCTGCAGCAATCGAAATAATGAAAGCATATCTATTTAACCATAATAGATTACTTCCTTGTTGCGCACATTTAAATGGTGAGTATGGATATAAAGATTTATGTATAGGTGTGCCAGTTATAATAAATTCACAAGGTGTTGCAAAGGTTGTAGAACTGCAATTATCTGATGATGAAAAAATACAATTTGATCATTCAGTAGGTGCAGTAAAAAATTTAATACAAATTTTAAAAATTTAGTAGTGATGTAGAAAATTTTGTGTTGCATAAACAAAGTTTTATGGCTATCATCCACATTGTGGTTAATCGTAAAAAATTATACAAATATACAGTTTTAAAGCGATAAATCTCATAGTAAAATAACTTGTAGAAAGAACTTTTATATGGCAGTAACTTTAAATGAAGTAAAATTAATAGGAAATGTTGGAAAAGACCCTGATATAAGAAGTATGCAGGATGGCAAGGAAGTAGCTAGCTTTACTCTTGCAACCTCCGATGTTTGGAAAGATAAGCTAACAGGTGAGAGAAAGGAAAGGACAGAATGGCATAAAGTTGTTGTTTTCATACCTCATCTTGTCTCTGTAATAAAATCACATGTAAAGAAAGGAACGAGGCTTTATATTGCCGGTTCATTGCAGACAAGAAAGTGGCAAGATCACTCAAATGTTGATAAATATATAACAGAAATCTTATTGCAGTCTCATGATAGTAAGCTAATGGTGTTTCCAAGCATAAACAAAGAGGATGCTAATGTAAAGTCTGAAGATGAAGATGATATTCCATTTTAGAAAATGAACAGTTATAATTATTCGTTGTTTTGAAATTCTAAATAGGTTTTGGTTTATATTTTAAAATATAATTCATGAGATAAAAGTCATAAAGAAAATAAATTTTAGCCTTTATTCTGTGTGTTATTTTTTATTTCAAAGGCTACTTCAATAGTTAGAGAAAGTTTTAAATTTAAATGTTTTGTGATAAAAAATTTTAACTTACAGAAAAACCTTTGGTATTAAGTTATACTTAATGTTGCATATGGGGATTTAAGGATTGGAGTTGATACACACGTTTTCAGAGTAAGTAAGAGGTTGGGAATATGTAATACATCTAATCCACATGAAACAGAAAAGGAATTAATGGAAAAGATACCATCTCAGTTTTTACTTAATGCTCATCATTGGTTGGTGCTACATGGTAGATATATCTGTAAGGCTAAAAAACCCCTCTGTGATAACTGTATCCTGAGGCTAATCTAGACTTTTATTATGGTAGCCTGGGATGATTGATTTGATGCAGTAGCTGCAAAGGCTTCATTTATTTTCTCAAATCCATACTCTGAAAATTCTATGTTAAAAGATGACTGGCTGAGCATCATAAGTATTGCATCAACTGTAAGTACTAACTCACTCCTGATACTTTTATAATCTACAAGTGATGGGATGGTATAAAATAATGACTTTTGAGCTATAATCGCAGTAGGGATGCTCGACATGGTGTTTAAATAATCGACTATAACACCTGAGACTGTTATTGTATCACCTAGGTTGCTAACAGGGATAGGTAATAAACCAGGATAATAAACATGACAGCCAATATTTTTAGTTGCCTTTAACACTTCCTTAACCATAGTATCTCCAGCTGATCTGATAACTATATCACAAGCCTCAGGTGAAATTTCTGTGTTTTCAGATGTAATACCCACAACAAATGCGCCACGTTTTTTTGCCATCCACCCAATTACAGATGAGGTCGCAGTATGAATATTATCTATCAGAGCATTGATTCCATCTCTAATAATAAATGCACGCACCGCAACCATATGAGCAACACATCCGCGATATAAAATTGCTGCAGCGGTATTGGAGGCTATATTTGCTGGTACTTTAATGAGCTTTGAATGGTCGACACATTTATATTCAGCATATGCTGCGGTTTCAGTGAAATATGCAACTCTATCTCCACGATGCAACCAAGTAACATTTTCACCAACTTTTACAACTTCCGCACATGCACTACTGCCTAATTTAGTCAGCTTACGGACCTTCCCATCGATGACATCAATTTCATTAACTGCAATAGACAAATTTTTTAGCAATACTTGAGTTGGTTCTAAATTTTCATTTACTTTCTCTGTTTGGATTGAAAAAACTCCCTTATCAGGGTTGAAAATTGCAACTTTTGATAGCATGTTTTTTATAATTAAAAATTTAAACTTTCATGATTTCTTTAGATTTACTTTCTAAAATCTCATCAGCTTTTTTTGTATAAGTATCAGTAGTTTTTTGGATCTTTTCAGATAGACTTTTAAGCTGATCTTCAGATAAACTCTTATCTTTTTCCATTTTTTTAAAGCTATCAAGTGTATCGCGTCTGATATTTCTAATAGCAATCTTTGCTGACTCACAATACTCACCACCTTTCTTGACAAGATCACGCCTTCTTTCCTCTGTTAAATCAGGAATTGGCACGCGAATTATACTACCCTCAGCTGAGGGATTTAAACCAAGATCTGAATCTCTAATGGCTTTCTCTACAGACTTAGCGAGCCCTTTATCCCATACTTGTACCACTAGTAATCTTGACTCAGGCGCCGAAACATTCCCAACCTGATTAATAGGTGTAAAAGTCCCATAAGCATCAACCTAAATAGAGTCTAAAAGCGATGGAGTAGCACGACCTGTTCTTAAGCTATTGATGTTATGTTTCATTGAATCAAGGCTTTTGGTCATCCTAGTTTCCATTTCAGTAAAAAGATTTTGGATCTCTTGTTCAGAAGCTGGACCTGGCATAAATTTGTTATGAAATGCGTTAATTTATTGATTGTTTAATATTTTCATCTGTATTATACATTCAAACTATTATTCTCACAAGAAATCTTTTTAAAATCAAAAAAAACATGCATAGTATCAATTCAGAAAGTGAATTATCAGAAATAATGATTCAGATGAATCAGAAGCCTTTTAGAGCTAAGCAAGTATGGGATTGGATATATAATAAAGGGTGTCAAGACTTTTCTCAAAT
>CAMCJK010000012.1 GCA_945875075.1 Candidatus Fokinia solitaria
TAATACATTAATAAATGATATGCGTGGACTACAAATAATGAAAAATACTGGATATCCTGTTGTTTTTGATGCAACACATTCAGTACAACAGCCAAGCAGCCTCAATACACATAGTGGTGGCCAAAAGGAATTCATTGAAGTACTTGCAAGAGCTGCAGTAGCCACTTCAATATCTGGATTATTTATTGAAACTCATGAAGATCCTGAGAGTGCTCCAAGCGATGGAAAATGTATGTTGCCACTGAAATACCTTGAAGAATTGCTTGTGAGGGTGGTAGCAATAGATAAAGTTGTCAAAAACTTACCGTACCTACAGATATAATAGTTTATCTAGGAGCTTTGTTTCCAATGATAGCTTTTAGTTGTCAAGTGCGATGGCTGTATTTGAAATTGGTACTTTATATTTCACAGTCGACCACTTACTCATTAAAGTAATTGTTATCCGCCTATTGCTTGGTGCATATGCATCATTTTCATCAAATGGGACATTATCACCATAGGCAACAAGCTTTGCTATTCTCTCGGCAGGCATACCAACAATTTGCATAACTTTTCTTGCAGCATTAGCACGAGCAGCTGTTAAATCCCAATTACCATAACCTGTAATTGAGTTATCATATGTCTTTTCTGTATACCCACCTATAACTATCCTGTTTGGGACATATAGTATTGACTGTGTGATAACTTCAATCAAACGTTTGGCTGCTGTAGTGAGATTAGCGCTACCTTTCTCAAACATAGGTGTTTGATTATGATCAAATATAGTGATTTCTAGACCATCTTTATTCATTTTAGTTGAAATGCTTGATGATAAATCCCTTACATATGAATCACTTGATAAGTCAGATTGTATCTTACCCTCAATGGTTGACATATCATCATCAGTTGAATCGCTTTTATTAATTGCATCATGCTCACTAAAATCTTTTGTCCCAGGCTCAGATTCTTTTGTACCATCTTCATTACTAACCTTTTTACTAAAGAAATCAATTGTAGGTTTGAAATAAGTAGCCATACTTTTAAGCTTTTGTGAGGGTGTAGCATTTAACATCCACATCAGCATGAAGAAACACATCATAGCCGTTACAAAGTCTGCATAAGCAAGCTTCCAAGCTCCTTCTTTAACTTGATAAGTATTTTTAGATCTTTTGTTTTTCCTAATTATTTTCTGTGCTCTTATATCACTCGGTATATTCTGCATTTTTTACTTATTTCATTTTGCATTGTAAATGACAGCTTCAACTTCATCAAAAGTTGGCTGTAAATCCTGAGCTATCACTTGTCTTGCAAATTCTATTGAAATAGATGTTGGGTGTCCTTTCATATATGATAACATTCCAACTTTCATACATTCTATTAATTCAAGCTCACTCTCTTGAAATTTCTCCAAAAAAGAACTGATTGGATTAACAACACAATAAGCAAAAAACACACCTGCAAAAGTTCCAATCAAAGCACCAGCAACTCTTGCACCAAGTATTTCAGGTGCAGAACCAGCAGATGCCATAGCACCAATAACCCCTAGAACAGCTGCAACGATACCAAGGGCTGGTAAAGAATCACCAAGTTTATTAAGTGATTTTGTAATTCTAGATGCATAGCTTCTTCTTGTGTCCATGTCAGCCTCCATCATATTTTCTATTTCAGCAATATCTTGAAAACCTAACGTTAAAATGCGGAAGTGATTTTGGAAAAAAGAAAGTGCCTCAGGATTTTTTAGGAGGATTGGGTGCTTATTAAAAATACTGCTTTTATGTGGAGCATCTATTTGTGATTCAATTTCTGCAATGTTCACTGTATTACTGTATTTGAAGAAATTAAACATAAATGCAAGTAGATCCAAGTAGTCTGATTGTTTATATGGCTTTTCAGACATAACCTTTGGAAGTTGCTTTGCTAACTGTGAAAAAAATGACTGAGGATTACTCATGATAAAACTTCCTACAGCTATACCAGAGATCAGAAGCCATTCTGAAATATTAAATACTACACCAATACTAATGCCGCCAAAAAACATTCCTACTGATATTGTCAAAAGTACTATGATAACACTAAAATAAAACCTCATTTTTTACAGCAAACTTTTATATATTAATAATATAAATCAATTGTATTTTAGAAAAATACTTTACGATGATATTATATACGATTTTCCATTGAGATAACATTATATATTACTTTTGATTATATGAAAAGAATTAAGGGAAAGATTCATTTTTTTATTAGTAAAATTTTACACAAGATTTGGTTTAGCAAAGATTATAGTATGGCATTAGTGATACTAAAAGCATTTGCTCTACTTCATTATTTCATCTTAAAATTCAAAAAACAAGAAAAAAAATCTTTATTAGAGCCATTTATAATTTGTGTTGGAAATATAACAGTAGGTGGCAGTGGGAAAACTCCCTGCATAATTTCACTATATAACGCTTTAGAGTCTTCAGGATATAATGTGGCTTTGATGACGCGTGGATACGTACCATATGGTAAAACAATCAAAGATATAATAAAAATTAGAAAAGGAGAGCAAAACAATTATGATGTGAATATTGTTGGTGATGAGGCTCTTTTATTATCATCAGTCGCAACAACATATATATCATCTAATAGGCTACAAGCAGCTGAAATAGCAGCAAATGATGGTTTTGGAATAGTCCTTATGGATGATGGACTACAGAATAGTAAACTTGAAAGTGATTATAAAATCTGTGTTTTTGATTCAGAATATGGTGTTGGAAATGGCTATCTTATACCTGCTGGCCCTTTGCGTGAAAAGTTTGAGGATAGAGTTGTAGATGCAACAATCGTAGTAATGCGCTCAGAAGTAGTACAAACTAAATTAAAAAGACTACTACAAAATATACCAATAGATAAAATATTTGAAGCTTCAATGGAGGTAAAAAATCCCGAACTTTTTATTGATAAAAAATATGTATGTGTTGGAGGTATAGGGCATCCTGAGAAGTTTTTTGACTCAGCTATAAAAGTTGGTGCAAATGTTTTAAAAACCTTCTCATTCCCTGACCATTATCAATATTTAGAAGATGATTTACTGGAGATATATAGTTATGGATGTAGAGTTTTAACAACAGCTAAAGATTTTAAAAGAATTCCAGAGAAGTTTCATCAAATGACAGATGTCTTAGAAATTGAACTGAAATTTGATTCTGATAAAATCATCAAAGATATTTTGGAAAAAATAAAAGAAAAAGACATTAAAAACAAAGTAAGCTGATTTAGATGTTTTTGTAGAATTCTCATATGAGAAACGCAGACCATATGGAAAGGCACAGCCTCAATTTTAGAGATATGCAGGAAAAATTAGCTGAAGAATCACCAAAAAATGGTTTGAAGAAATATTACTGCGAGATGATTACATATCATTGACAGCTATAGAAGATGGACAAATTATTAGATTTATAATAGGAAGAATTATCAGTGTACCTGAAGTTTATGATCCAGGTGAATTAGATGATTTGTGTGCAAAAGGTTATTGGAGCCAAGTCGACAATCAATTAATTGATGGAATAAAAAAGATTGCAAAAGAAAAAGGATGTGCTCAACTACTTATTGTATGTGGTACACATGATGAGGCAAAAAGAACTTTCCTTAAAAACGCAAAGTCGACCATTGTATCTGAATGGTATGTTGAAAATGTTTAGATTTAAAATCAATCATCAGACATTTAGAATTGTTTATAATCCTTCCCTTTTACTGCTTTCTTAGCTGAGATCTCTTGATCCTTAGAGGTTACATTGCTCATCATATCAGTAATTAACTGCCTTAATTGCTCTAAAAGGCTTTCTGATTTCTTAATCACCTCCTCACGCTGTGTCCTTGCTTTCCTGCTTACTGTCAATCCTTCTTGTCTTTGTGCTGAGTGTACAGCTCTTTTTCCTGCCATTTCTTAACTCTTTGCTTCCGATTCTTCTTGTCTTTTTTCTGACTCTTCTTTCCTTAGTCCAGCCCTATATTGTGAATAATTAATTCCCTTAATTCGAAGTTGTTTATAGTTTTCTGAGTTCATGCGAGGTTTATTATTATCAGGTATTTGTTTTGGCATTTTAATTTGTGGTGTTATTTATAAGTGCATCTATAGATCTTATAGTATCATTCCCTGCACTGTATTAATCAATGTATTTTTGATTGTTTGTGAGGGAAGATAAGTACTGGAGATTGGTTAATATTTAGTTGGTATAAGAGAGATAACAACCGTCTCACTATAGATTATCTTTGATGACCATTGCTTTGTGTTGGATTATTTCTGTTGATACGATCTTTCCAATTCTCTTCCAATGAATTTGCAACATATAGCCGACCGTCGTGATCTAATGGCGGGTTTTGATATTGTTCATAGTCAGTTGCTTTAAGGATAAAATCTTCTATCTTAGAGCAGTCTTCTGGAATATAAGAAAGAACATCAATAATTACATTTGTAAAAACAGTCGTATGATTTTTTTTACTCAGTGGGAGCATTGTGCATCTTAACCAATCATGGAATTTCATGTAATGTTTATCTTGTAGGTACTGAGCAAGAATTGCTGCTCTTATCTCTAGTAGTTATGCCTTTAGATCTTCAGTGCTTTCGTTGCTAATACTTTGCATATTGTTATATTATTTATAGTTGTTTGAGTTAAACCACAAGTACGCTGCTTAACTAAAGTAAATTAACTTAAACATAGCAGCATTAATATATCAATATCTTTTTGATTTTTTATGAAGAAATATTTCTTTTTAGGAAGATCATAAATGATTCATTTGTATAACCATGTCTTTCAAACTCAACTACATATCCTAGTGATTCATAGAATTCTTTTGCTTGAAAGCTCATCGTTGCTACTGTGGATATTTGACATCCTATCTCCTTTCCATATTCATGAATTTTTCCCATCAACTGTTTACCAATACCTTGACCTCTCAATTCATTTTTAACCCATAATTGGTCTGTATAGATCACTCCAAAAATAACCGATCCGTTACATCCAGCAATTATTTCATTATCAATACCTTTTATAAAGAACGCAAATTGATATGCTTTACCATACTCTTGCGTTTCATCATTGATTTTCTGTGTTAAGAACTCTATTTCAGAGGATTTTAGATTATTAGTAAATTCAATATTCATTTATTAAACTTTCACCCCTTGATTTCTAAGTTTCATCAACTCAGCAACGCTTTGTGTAAGCTTACTTTTTTCGTAGGGATTATATAAATCTAGCTCAGCTGCTAAAGGACTTTCTTGAATAGCTAATATCTCATCATCAGTTATCTTCTGTCCATTGCTCATCATAATTTTACCATTCATCATCACTTGTTGGATTTTATTTGTTGTGAATAACTCTGTAGATATAAATTGGTTATCTTGATTGGTAGCTAAGAATTGTATTGTATAAACTCCTTCTGGAATTATTAACTGACCATTTTGATCTTTAACTTTTAATGCAAAGTTTTGCATAGCATTGCCTTTTATATTGTCTATCTGCACTTCATGGACTAGTTTACCGTTTGCATCTAGAACTTGCATTGTAGCATTGATGTTTTGACCATTACTATCTATGATATAGCTTATAGGTATCTCAGAATTTTGTGAATCAACAGCTATACTGTCTCCTTTAGTTACAGCAAATTTACCTATGATATTACTTGCAGTTGATAGTGAGCCACTCTTATTAAAACCTGTAGAAATATTATCTAATTTATAATCAATAGATTTTAGAGTATCTAACTGATTCATCTGGAAAAGGTTTTGAGTTAGTTGATTCATATCGACTGGACTGTCTACATCTTGATACTTCAGTTGCGTCATAAGAAGCTTAAAAGACATCTGTTGTGCTTTTTTTATCTCAGCCATTTTTTTATCCCTACCATTTTCCTCAATAGTTTTGGGTTTTATTGCATTTATCTGATTGGACATCTTATATTTTTTATTAACTTTTTTATCTTAAAACTCCTATTAGAGATTCAAGAGAATATTGTGATAAAAATTCTCCTATTGATTTTGCGTTGGCAGAAAATCCCCCCCATTTCATATCTTCTATTGGGTGGTGTAGTTCTATTCCATCTTTTAAAATCACTAGTCTTCTAGACAGCATAGCTAATTCATGACCATTTTCAAGTAATCTTCTTATTCTTGCTTCATTTATATTATGAACATTATTATATATGTTGTCTAAAGTCTCAAATCTATTTAATAGATCGGCTGCAATCTTTTGTCCTATTCCTTTTATACCAGGGATATTATCAGCTCTATCACCTACCATTGATAGATAATCACATATCTGGTGAGGGCCAACAGAGAACTTTGCATATACATCTTCTACAGAACAAAAACTCTTTTTACTAATATCAAAAAAAGAAATCTTTTCAGATATGAGTTGCATTAAATCTTTATCACTTGAAACAATTACCACTTCATAATCTTTCATAGCAGCATGCTGTGCATAAGCAGCTATAACGTCATCTGCTTCACAAGAGGAATCACTTACATGGATTATACCAAACGCTTCTAACATTGGTTTTGTGAGGCTGAGTTGAGCTTTTAAATCATCTGGAGTAGCACTTCTATTACTTTTATAGTCACTGTATATCTGATATCTAAAATTATCTTTCTTAGGACTATCCAAAGCAACAGCCAACATAAGCTCAGAGCCCTTTTTGGTTATGTTTCTTAAAAGGAAGCTTAAGGATTTTATAAAACCATATAGTGCACCAACAGGTATATTATCTTGTGATAAGATTGGTGGGACAGCATAATATGCACGAAAGAGCACTCCATAACCATCTATTATTACAAATTTCTTTTTTGAGATGTTAATCACTTTTTTATATTAAGTTTAGGAATGCAAATGGCACTTTTTACTACACATAGAATACCAAATACAAACATAATGTCAAAGCGTAGCTTCAAGAATAAAGCACAGCTTCAAGAATAAAGCACAGCTTCAAGAATAAAGCGTAGATTCAAATGAAGTTTATGATTGGTCAGTTTTTTTACTAGAACTTTTAGCTTTAACAGATTTTTTCTCAGATACCTTATTAAAACCTAATAAATCTTTAATTTCTTGACCTGTCATTGACTCTTTTTCAATAAGAGTTGTTGCTAAGTTGTGAAGTTGATCGATATTCTTTGTAAGGATCTTCTTTGCCGTCTCATGACCTTTATGTATTACATTACTGATTTCAGCATCAACATCCTGTAGTAATTTTTCAGAAACTACTGTAGACCTGCCCATGCTATGTCCTAGGAATACTTCTTCTTTTTCATCACCAATAAGCATTGGGCCAATCTTATCACTTAATCCCCATTGAGTAACCATCCTGCGAGCTAATATTGTGGCCATTTTAATGTCATTTTGAGCGCCGGTTGTGACATTGTTAAAGCCAAAGATTAATTCTTCAGCAACTCTTCCACCCATCGCCACTGCTATGTCAGCTTCTAACTTATCTCTTGTAATTGAATATCTGTCATCTTCAGGCAGCCTCATTGTGACACCAAGAGCCCTACCACGTGGTATAATAGTTGCCTTATGTAGTGGATCTGAAGCTGGCATATGTAAAGCCACAAGTGCATGCCCACCTTCATGATATGCAGTAAGTTTTTTCTGCTCATCACTTATTATCATAGACTTTCTTTCAACACCCATCAGGACTTTGTCTTTTGCATTCTCAAGAATATCCATTGTGACATACTTTTGATTCAGCCTTGCAGCAAGTAGAGCAGCTTCATTCACTAAGTTAGCAAGATCTGCACCAGCAAATCCAGGAGTCCCTCTAGCTAATACTTCAACATTCACATCATCACCCATAGGTACTTTCTTTAAATGTACTGTAAGGATTTGTGTACGTCCTTTAATATCAGGTATAGACACTGGAATTTGTCTATCAAAACGACCTGGTCTTAAAAGCGCCGGATCAAGAACATCAGGACGGTTTGTAGCAGCAATCACTATCACTCCCTCATTTTCATTAAATCCATCCATCTCAACAAGTAATTGGTTTAGAGTTTGCTCTCTTTCATCATTACCGCCACCAAGACCAGCTCCTCTATGTCTACCCACAGCGTCTATCTCATCTATAAATACTATACAAGGTGCATGCTTTTTGGCTTGAGTAAACATATCTCGCACTCTGCTTGCACCAACACCAACAAACATCTCAACAAAATCAGAACCTGAAATACTGAAAAATGGTACTCCAGCCTCACCTGCTATTGCTTTTGCAAGTAATGTTTTACCAGTTCCTGGAGACCCAATTAGAAGGCAGCCACGTGGGATTTTACCACCCAATCTCTTGAATTTATTTGGCTCTTTTAAAAACTCTACAATTTCCTGTAGTTCTTCTTTTGCTTCCTCTATGCCTGCAACATCTGCAAAGGTTGTTTTAATAGAACTTTCAGATAACATACGTGCTCTTGATTTACCGAAGCCCATAGCTCTATTACCGCCACTCTGCATGTTTTTCATAAAGTACACCCATATACCAGCTAAAAGAAGTGCTGGGAACCACTGTACGATCATACCGATGAAATTTCCAAGAGATGTTTCAGTTGGAGAAATTTCAATTCTAACATTTTGTTTATGTAGCTCATCTATCAGTTGAGGATAGAAATTTGGTGCTAATGTGTCAAATTGCCTACCAGAATCTGTCTCGCCTTCAATAACATTACCTCTTATTGAAACTCTATTGACTTTATCTGCCTCTAGTTCCTTTAAGAATTCAGAGAATGGCATTCTTTTTGATCCTAGCTTCACATCCACAACAAGGTTATACAGCATAGCAATTACAAAAATTGCTAGCACCCATATAACAATGTTATTTGTATTATTTTTCATATTCTGCATAATGTTATATCTTTAATATTTTGTCGGTGAGTATATCTTATAATTAATTGAACTCAAAATGCTAAAAACAATTATATTTGCAAGATTTATATATAAAGGTGATTAAAAGTAGATTCATCCTTTTTTTTATTTTTTAGGTGTGTAAAAAACAACAGAATATAATGTGAAATTAAATAAAATCTATTATATTTCTATCTACAGCAAAAAATTTAAGAGCAAACTATAATTTTTTGTATCAGTATAGCATTGATAAAATCATCTGAAGATTTTAAAAAGTATTATAATCTCTACTTTATATTACATCCTGAGAATAATTTAGCAATGAACTGCCACATTGAATTTAAGATTTTTATTTATAAAGATAATAGAACATCTTGTATAAAAAAAACAGCTATGATAAAGTCATTCCAATAATCGCGGGTGTAGCTCAATGGTAGAGTTCCAGCCTTCCAAGCTGGCCGCGTGGGTTCGATTCCCACCATCCGCTCCAGATTTCAAAATTTCAAATACCAAACAGATCTCTCACACTTTCAAAGTATTCAGATTCAACAATGTCTTTTTTGATGATCTGTGCAGCTTTCATACCTAATTGATGTGCATTTTCTAGATTAGTATATTTAGCTGAAAGTGATGCAGGAAATATCTTAGAACCATTTGGCATCACAAATGCAGCATCGAGGTTTATAACACCATCTTTCATCTCAGCTAGTGCTGCTATAGGAGTCTTACAATCGCCATGCATTTCAATCATAAACCCTCTTTCAGCAGTAATACAGATATAGCTATTTGTATGATTAATTGATTTTAGTAAGGCAATAATTGATTTGTTATCTTCCCTACACTCAATTGCTATAGTGCCCTGTCCTATAGCAGGTAGCATTAGATTTTTTGGAATGATTTCAGTTATAAAGTGTGACATACCTATGCGATCAATGCCCGCCTTGGCCAATATAATGCCATCAAACTCACCTCTTTTAAATTTCTCTATTCTAGTATCAATATTACCTCTCATGTCAATAATCTTGACTGTATCACCAAGTATATGAGTAAGAAATGCTTTGCGTCTGCTTGCACAAGTACCTATAACAGAACCATTTGGGAGATTCATTAGTGAATGAGTGGCAATTAGAACATCTTCATATGAAGATCTCTCAATGACTGCTGGTATGATTAATCTGTCTGGGAGAGCTGCCGGTACATCTTTAAGACAATGTACAGCAATATCTATATTATTAAGGAGAAGGCTGTCTTCTATCTCTTTGAGAAATAGTGCCTTACCACCTATATCAACTAGTGACTTATCAGTGATAGTATCACCTGTTGTTTTGATTGTCACTATCTCACACTTTATTGTATCATCAAATGCATTGATTTTTTTGATAACCTCATATGTTTGTGTAAGTGCTAATCTACTACCACGTGTCCCTACACGCAACATTTACAGTAATTATTAAATTATTTGCACATAAACTCTAGGAGTCTTCCCTCTCTCTTTTTTGATAAGATTTTTAACTTTCAGAGCTATTTTCTTACTATCAACATTAGTGTTTCTAATCTTTGTATTACCAAAGTTTTCACTGATGAAAGCAGTTAATGTATGGAAAAATTGCTTATCTCTCTCAATGTCAAGGATACCTGGTGCAAACACTCTTGAATACCTAATACCTCTCTTATGATCTAAAGCTACAACAATAAAGATAATGCCATTTTGCTGCATCTCCCTTCTATCTCTTAGTATTGGACTCTTACCATCAAGAATATATTTACCATCAACTACTAAGTATCCAGAGAGAACCTTCCCAACAACTTGCGGATGGTCTTTATCTAAAACTACAACGCTACCATTTTCAACCTCAACTGCATGCTTAATACCAATTGATGTTGCAAATTTAGCATGTAGATGTAGCCTTAATCTATCTCCATGAACTGGGATTGCAACTTGTGGCCTGATCATCTCATACATTCTTCTGACTTCGTCTTGTGCTGGATGCCCTGAAACGTGTACGAACTCATTCATTTCACTAAGAACTTCTACTCCAATGCTACAAAACTTGTTGAATAATGCATAAATCCTCTTTTCATTACCAGGTATTATCTTCGATGCAAAGATTATTGTATCACCCTTTGTCATGTTAATATGAGGGTGATTATGGTTAGCAATTCTATTTACAGCAGCCATCTCTTCTCCCTGACAGCCAGTTGATATCACAAGTAAATTATCTCTCTTGATACCTTTTATATCTGTAGGCTCAAGGAATCCTTCAACATCATCTAGATATCCACTATTGATAGCTGCATTGTACATTCTCCAAAGAGATCTACCTACTAAAACTACTTTCCTACCAGCCTCTTGTGCTGCTGAGGAAATTGATTTTAATCTAGCTATATTTGATGCAAAAGTCGTTACGACAACAAGTCCTTTTGAAGATTTTTTTATTAATTTTGTTAGACTTTCTTTTAACTCACCTTCTGACCCTGATGATCCAGGGTTGAAGATATTAGTAGAGTCACTAACCATCGCTAGAACACCTTCATCACCTAATTGTGTAAGTTTATTTTCATCTGTTGGCTCTCCAACTACAGGATCGCTATCAAGCTTCCAGTCCCCTGTATGGAAAATATTGCCGCTAGGAGTTCTTATCATCAATCCATGCATTTCAGGGATAGAGTGAGTGATATATACCATCTCAACTGAAAAATTACCTATTGTTGTAGGTGTGTTAGGTGCAATGACATTGATTGGAATTGTTTCTTCATTCACAGACATCTCTCTGAATTTAGCTTTGAGAATCTCTGCTGTAAAGTTCGTTGCATAGATTGGACATTTGATTTTATGCCACAGATATGCAACTGCACCAAGGTGGTCTTCATGGGCATGAGTTAATACAAGCCCTGCAATTTCATCAAGTCTCTCTTCTATGAAAGATATCTTTGGAAGTGTGATTTCAACTCCAGGATACTCAGGCTCTGCAAAACATATTCCTAAATCAACTATTAGCCATTTTCCATTTTCATCATCACCTTTATGATAATATAGATTCAGATTCATCCCAACTTCATTTGCACCTCCTAAAGGTATAAATAAGAATTTATCTTTGTATCTTTCTATATCTACATAATCAACGCTCTGATCAACTGGCAAGTGTATACTCTCCATCTGATTAGAATTATTATTACTATTATAAGTCATACTGTATTGTTATTATTGTTTTAGATAAACACCAGTTTGTGTCTACAAACGGTAAAAATTATTCACCATTCTATACTGATAATGTTTGATTGTCTATTGCTCTGATTAATCTTGTCTAAACAAAACATGTTTCAACTGACTGAAGTTATCTAAAACTTTGCCTGTACCTAAAACAACTGAATATAGAGGCTCTTCAGCTATAAATGTTGCTAACCCTGTTGAATCTGTCATGACTTTATCTATACCACGTAGAAGAGCACCACCTCCAGTTAGCATTATCCCCCTATCAACTATATCTGCAGAAAGCTCTGGTGGCGCACTTTCAAGTACATCTCTCACAGCATGTATGATTTGGTTAACAGGCTCTAATATACATTCGATAATGTCTGTACTAGTTAGTATTATTTCTTTTGGAATACCATTGATCATATCCCGTCCACGGACTTCTATCTGGGTCTCATTATTAGCAGCGCCATATACACTACCTATTTGTTTTTTTATTTTTTCTGCAGTCCCCTCACCAATGAGTAAGTTATAATTTTTCTTCACATATGAGATGATTGATTCATCCATTGCATCACCACCAACTCTTATAGACTTTGCATGTACTATTCCGCCAAGAGATATAACTCCCACCTCAGTTGTACCGCCACCTATATCCACTACCATCGATC
Organism: Candidatus Fokinia solitaria; assembly: GCA_945875075.1. Taxonomy (GTDB): domain Bacteria; phylum Pseudomonadota; class Alphaproteobacteria; order Rickettsiales; family Midichloriaceae; genus JALQUO01. Next base: position 12,705 of record CAMCJK010000012.1, read on the forward strand.
CTGTTGGCTCTGTCACAGGTAAATTCGCCCCTATTGCAGCTGCCATAGGCTCTTCTATTAAATAGACTTCTCTTGCACCAGCACTCTCTACAGCATCTTGTATCGCTCTTCTTTCTACTGGAGTTGATCCAGATGGTACACATACAATGACCAGTGGCTTTGTTAGGAATGATTGTTTTTTATGTACTACGCTGATAAAATATTTAATCATCTCTTCAGCCCCTTTAAAGTCAGCTATAACACCATCTCTCATAGGTCTAAAAGCAGTAATATCATGTGGTGTTTTCCCAAGCATCATTTTCGCTTGTGCACCAAATGCATAAGGAACTTTAGTACCCTTTTGATCGACAAGAGCAACAACTGAAGGCTCATTTAACATAATACCCTCACCCTGTACATAAACAAGTGTATTGGCTGTACCAAGGTCTATTGCTATGTTTTTTGAAAATAATTTCAATACTGATGAGAACATATTGTTTATTTAGAATGAACTATTTGATTTGTAAGTGTTTCATTAAATGTCAACATCAAGCTGCCTATATATGGCATCAGTAAAAACAATGTTACAAAAATTGCTATGAGCTTCGGAACAAATGCTATTGTTTGATCTTGTATCTGCGTTAATGCTTGCACTAATGACACTAGTAATCCAACAATTAGTGCTACGGCTAATATTGGTAATGATATTTTCAATGCTAAGACTAGTGCTTCACGTGAAATATCAAGTACCGAATTTATTTCCATTCAGTTTTGTTGATTATAAGTTTCATTTCTTTTTGTGTAGTATAAGCCCATGAAATCAACTGGTGCAAGCATTAAAGGTGGGAATCCTCCGTCCCTTGTAATGTCTGAAATCACACGTCTAACATATGGGAAAAGTATGTTTGCACAGTGGACTAATAAAATAATTTCTCTTGTATTTTGGTCTGATACCTCTGTCAGAGTAAATAAACCTGCATAAGATAAATCAACTACGAAAGTTGTATTATCAGTGAGCGCTTTTATACTGACACTTATTATCACTTCAAATGTTTCATCATGGATATGCTCAGCCTTCACATCAAGATCAATATTAATATTTGGCTTTTCATTCTCCATAAGGCTATATGGCGCACGAGGATTTTCAAATGATAAATCTTTTATATATTGTGCATTTATTATTACTGAACCTTGTAAATTATTTATGTCCTTGCTATCTATACTCACTAGTGCTTTGTTATTTTTTTCAAAAATATAGACTGAGTTTAATATAAATGCAATAAATATGCAGTATAAAAAATTTTACTGAATATCAAAGCTCATAACTGCAATTGAATTTTTGTACCTTTTATGCTACGCTGCGAATGCTCAAATCTGTGATTATATTAACTTAAAATGTCTTTAGCTAAAAAACCTGTAGGTAGAAATCAAGATCTGGAAAATTCTTTATCAAAAAAGAGTACATGGACTTTTAATGAGCGCGTTATAAAAACTGGTCTAATAACAATAGATTTAGATCCGGAACAACGAAAAGTATTCAGTAAACACATTTCAATAGATAATCACTCTATATCAAATCTACGTAAAACTAGTCATATTATAAGGTTATTTGAGATATATGACATACCATTAAGAACAAATGAGATTAAGTATATATTTGCTGCCATGGATTTCATATCCTATGTGTTAAGAGTACCTAAATATTCTGAAGTTTTGATGTCATATGGAATACTAGCAGTTGCATTGGCTATAGGTGATAGTAAACATCTAGATGAAGATATTACAAAACATTGTAAATATCATGACACATTAAGAAAAATAGCAAGTCATCTACTAAATAGTTCGTTTGTAGAAAGATATTCAATAATTAAAGGCTATGCTATACAATTAGCTGAGGTTGATGTCTCTTCATTATATTTAGAAGAAAAGCTAGAAAAATCAATGAAGTTACAAGAATATATAAGCGTAAGGAAAGATCTCCATAAATTCCAAGCAGCAGTTGAAGACTACATATCTGAGATTGATATTGCACCATTAAATTTAGAAAAATCAATGAGGTTTGGGATAGATATAGCAGCAGTTGAAGGAAGTATCTCTAAGATCACATCGGAGCCGTTGATTGAATGTCTAAAAGAATGTAATATCAATATTACTAATATGCTGCAGAAATCAGAAATACTCATGTATATTGCCTTACTACAGCATTTAGCAATACAAGCAATCTTGTCCAATCCATTTTATAAAACAGAGATACAAAAAGCTATAACAGCTAATAAATCTGATGATAATAGCCCTCTGATTGAGAAAATTTATAGAATGCCTGCACTAGGACATATAAGGCAAGATCTTAAAAACATAAGCCCTGATGGATCTTTGAATGGCACAATGGTTAAGGAAATCATTGATAAAGCTTGCAGCATCAAGAAAAGAGAAAGAATAATAGAAAGAAAAAATATCCAAACAAACTGGGGGCCTAGTACATAAAGGTCTTTCCGGAAGCCTACTTCGCTGATATTAAAAATAGCAATTTAGAACTAAGTTATTACCGCTGACAGACGATCCCCCAACAAAATCGTAAAGAAACTATCTATTTTAGGAGATCTATATTGAATTGTTCCAATATTAGAAAATACAGAGTTTCTGTAGGTTTGAAGACTTAATACTATAGTATATAAAACTCTGTCTACTTGAGTGAGAAATCTTGAAATTTGGGTTAGTAAACACCTTTCTTGAGAGCTCAAACCCCCACATTGTGACTTTTTGAGGTATCCAAGCCTCATAAACCCAAGGGTTGAGAACACTTGTATCTTTACATAAGATGCTAAATCTTACATCTTACTGCAACGTTGGAACTTAGTTAGCGCTACAAAATCTGTAATCCTTTTGCCAAATGCTCTAAAAATCGCTAAAACCTTTGCTACAAGTACATACTATTGCATACAGTCTCAAGGTTTTTGTATCACGAAATAGTTAACTTGTAGGTGAAAAAAAAATCCTATGATTCGAATACTTCATCCCAAGTACCACCTGTAGCAGCTCTTGAGTACTCTGTCGCTCTGTTTTCAAAAAAGTTCACATGCTCTGGAGAGTTCAAAATTTCATCCATCCATGGTAGAGGATTCTTCTTTACATCATATTTTTCCTTCAGGCCAAGCTGTAATAATCTTCTATTAGCAATATATCTGATATAATTCTTGATGTCTTGTGAGGACATACCTTGGATTGCTCCTTCAAATCTAAATGCAAGGTCTATAAATGCATCTTCATGTGAAATAATTGTATCACATGCAAGATACAAATCATCTTGAAACTGCTCTGTCCAGATTTCAGGATTCTCTTGTAGGAATGTCAAAAATAGTTTTATAATTGACTCTGTATGTAGCCCTTCATCTCTAACAGACCATGCAACAATCTGCCCCATACCTTTCATCTTACCGAAACGTTGGAAGTTAAATAGCATTGCAAATGATGCGAATAGCTGTAATCCCTCTGTAAATGCTCCAAAAATTGCTAAAATCTTTGCTATATCTGTTTTTGAGCCAGTATTGAACTGTTGCATATAGTCGTATTTATCCTTCATTTCTTGAAACTCCATGAATGCTCTATACTCAATCTCAGGCATACCTAGAGTATCTAATAAGTAAGAATATGCAGCTATATGAATTGTTTCCATATTAGAAAATGCAGCCAACATCATTTGTATTTCTGTAGGTTTGAAGACTGTACTGTAGTGCTTCATATAACAGTTATTTACCTCTATGTCTGCTTGAGTGAAAAATCTTAAAATTTGAGTGAGTAAATACCTCTCTTGATCGGTCAAATCATTTTTCCAATTTTTAATATCATCTGACATTGTGACTTCTTGAGGTATCCAATGTAATCTCTGCTGTGTTAACCAAGCTTCATAGGCCCAAGGATATTTAAATGGCTTATAAAATGGCTCTGTTGAAAGTAAAGACATATTTAAATTATATATTTGAGTTTATTTAAATTTATTATATTTATAGAGGAATTAAGCATTTATAAGAGAATCAAGAAGTCCCTGATCAGTCTTCCAAACCTTTATATTCATATTGTAGAATTGACTATTCTTAATTACACTTGTTAACTCTATAGCTGAGTCAGAATTTGAAGTCTCTATATTGCCTGGTAGCAGCTCTCCAGAAACTGATTCACCTGGATTTACCAATTGCATCTTTCCAGACTGTGGCGTTTGAGACAATGCATTATCGCCACGAACATTTAACCCCCTAACGTTTCGAAAAATAGCTAGAGGTATCTTATATACATCTTTACTATACCCGTTTACAAACATATTGGTGAGTGTTCCATCATCACTAATCGATATATCTGACAATGTACTTACACCTGAACCATTTGCATCAACAAAGCCCTGCATTTCCTTATGTACTGCCTCATTAATGTTTTTGTAATCAAAAGTACTGGTGATTGGATCTATATTTGCACTCGCATTGAAAGTTATTGTTAATTTATCAAGTGCACTAGGTAATTGCGCAGGAGTAGTACTAAAACTCAATACTGCACTTTTGACCTGAGGTATTATACCATTTGTAGACATCAGATTGAGCCTAAACTGACCTTGTGCATCTTCAACTATTGTTGTCTGCACCCCATTTTGTAGTGTCACATTAGAGTTAATAGCATTCACTAAATCAATCATTGAGTGAAAGTTGGCACCTTGTGTGAAGGTAATTCCATTGACTATAACTGTATTACCACCAGGGTTAGGTGGTATAGCATCAAATGGATTATTAACTGCAGATGATATAGCAGACGGCGCTACTATTTCAGCACTTAGTAAATTACCTTTTGTATCAAATTTAAACTTTGTAACTTGTAATAAACCATCATCTCTTACACCAGGAATTTCATCTTTATTCGCAGCATAAAACTCTTGCATCCAGCCATCTTCAATTTTTTTCATTGCAACATTAAACAAATGCTGCCCACCTTTAGAGTCATATAAGGAAACCTCCCTCAATATGTCAGGTGTTGCATTGCCTGATGCCATATTTGAATGTATATCGTATGGGTCATATCCTTGTCCAAGCACAGGCCCAGAATACATTCCGAGATCATCTAGAACATCACCTAACTGTAAGTTGTCCATGCTGACATTTGTGTTAGGTTTGGCAATAAATAATAAACTTTGAGAGTTGCTATTGACTTTTATTTCTTTAAAATATTTTTGCAGTTGCTCCTTCAAATCTTCCATAGAAGCAAATCTAATAGTGCTTTGTACCGCTGGTGATATATTGATATCTTGGCCAAAGATTACTGTTGTAAGATCTCCAGTGATTTGCAATGAAGTATTACTAAAAGGCTTAATTGATATTGTAGTATTAGTATCGCCTATTGAATCTACCTTAATCCCACTGAGATTTGAAGATATAGCATTTAGGGCATTTATATTTGTATCTCCTTGCTTAACTATATTTTTCAGATCCAATGCTACTGATACAGTACCGAATGTATAATTTATCATAGTATTGGTTCCAGAGGCATAAATAGCGCTGCTTATATCAGTGCCTGCACTAACAAATGTTTTTGTTATTACTCCATTAAAAATACATTTCAATGATTCAGAATCTATTTGCCCATTCTTTTCTGACTGGATTTGTATAGAAAACCCATTACCATTTTTTAAATTTCCACTCTGAACTAAAGGGTCGTCAATTTTCTTGGTAGTACTTGCAGCAGCGGAATTTGGTGCCATTATAAAAGATGCTTGACCTTTTGCAAGCAATGCTGAATTTAAACTAAAACTTTCAGTAATAGTTGTTGATGCAGTTGGTTTAGACTTTGTATTGATATCATATTTTACAGCCTCAAGATTTGCAAGATCAAATGGAGCTAAAGTCCCATTATCTTGATATGGAATAGCCATCAGTAAGAACTTTCCTAGATATTCTAGCTCCCCATTAACATTCGGTCTAAAAGATCCCGTTGCAACATTCACTATATCACCACTCAATTTGTCCTTGACTATAAAAAAACCCTTACCATTAGTAGCAAGATCAGTAACAATGCCAGTGTTTTCAAATCCCCCTTTTATATCAATACTATTACCTTTTATACCTCGCACACCATTATTATTTGCCATATTTGTAAGTGCTGTAACTCCAGCTTTAAAGCCAGGTGTTTCTATATTAGCTATATTGTTTGCAGCTTGTGCAATAATATTGTTTGTAGCTGTCATTCCAGTGATAGCGATTGAACTTATAGACATTAGACTCTATGATTGTTTTTTATTATGATTTCAGATCTGGATTATAAAACATATGATTTTCATATGCAATATGTTTTTAGTGAAAGACCTTTACTGCAAGAGGTAAAATTTTAGCACTTTGTTGCTTTTTTATTAAAAATACATCTTTTTCTTGTGAGTCTATATACCTCATATTACCTGTAATAATGGCAAAGTCTTGAATACATTTCACTAAATTTTTATTATTTTGTAATTTTGATAATATATACGGAGTTTGACCAGCTGAATCTTTTGAGGTTAATATTAATTTCAAATTCAATGAATCGCAAAACTCTCTTGCAATCTCGAGAATGAGTTGGCAAACTTCTACATTAGAACTAGCAATTGCATATGTCAGTAAAGTACGATTCATAAAGTCCTTCCTTGTGATGAGATTAGACATATCCTCTTTTTCATCTAATGCGAGTGTTTTTATTTGCCTAACATACTTTATGATACTAATTATAGCATTTGTATTTGTAACTGATAGAGCTTTATGCAAAAGATCATGATGTAATGATAAAGTTTTTTTAAAAAGATCTGTGATTTTTTCTGGTGGTAGATTTAGCTCCATTTCATTTATCAACCCTAAGTATAGGTCACTTTTATCATTTTGAAATGCCAAACTTATAAAATTATCATTATTTTTGTTATATTGATCACATATCTGACATAAAAGTGGCGCCTTTATACTCTTCTGAGTTGACTGAATTATTTTAATAATTTTATCTGATAAATCAGTGTTTCGCCCAATAATTCCAAGCATCAAAACATTATTACCATCAGCATTTGCACGGCCAAGAGATATTATCAAAGATGCATCAAGACGAATTTTTAGGATCTCTAATATTGTTTCTTGCAAAGCTTTTGCATCATCACAAGATTGGCTAGCTAATAGCATCAGAGAATTGTTAGACTTACTATCACAACTCAAAACAATCTCATTTTCAATTTTATTTCTATCATTTAAGTCAGGAAGTGTTTTTGCCAAAAGATCAAGAATTTTACTACCAACTGCGAAGTTCTTATGCTTTATTGCTAATATCAAAACATTGTCACCTTCGGCATCACTAGCAGTCAGTGCATTATACATGCTATCAAGCCCACACACCGATGCCAAACAGTCAATTATCATTTTAAAAACCAATTCTAAAGACTTAAATTTTTCATTGGTACAAAGAATCATAAGTGGTGTTCTGCCATCGTTTCTCTTATGTTTCAAAAGGCTTTTTATATCTTCTGGAGAGCAATGTGTTCTCATTAATTTTATAAAATTCTCTAGTAACTCATAAGGTGCAAACTCTATGAAATATCCCAAGACATTGTCACCCCTACCATCTATATGTAGTAGTATCTTTGCATTGGAAAAAATGATTAGCGAAACATCAAAAAGCTTTTGTATGCTATCAAATTTCCCATTTTCTAACAGCAACATTAAGATATTCTTGTCGTCATAGACTATGTTAAGTGCTTCAACAATCTTTGTGGGATTATTATGATTGTCCAAGATATATTCAACAACCTCGTCTAAAACTCTTTCATCGTAGTGATATTTCTCTTTACTTACCAAATCAAATCCACTGGTTAGCTTTTCACTTGCCATTCTATTTTTAAACATGTTATCATACAAAATGATGCTAAATTTAATTTTACTACATTCTACAATAAATATAAAGTGAGAATTGATTTGATAAAAAGTTCATTACTAATTGCCCTGTTTTTGATGTTTTCGATTTCATGCTCAGCACTTGATAATGATCTACCCGATGATATAGATGCTGATGTAAGTGAAACAATGAAAATCGATGACAAATTCGAGAAAACTAATAGAAAGATTTTTCAGTTCAATAAAGGTACTGATAAAATTGTGATTGATCCAGTAACAGAAGCATATAAATATGTAACTTTTTCTCAGCTAGCAAGACAAAGTATAGACAATGCATTAAAGAATCTATATGAGCCTAACCACATGATAAATAGTATATTTTATTTAAATCCTGCAGGGTTTTTCAGAAGCGGAGTACGGTTTCTAATCAACTCTACCGTCGGTCTAGCTGGACTCTTTGATGTGGCGACAAAGCTTGGAGTTAAAAAATATGACATAGGATTTGCAGATGTCATGGCAGGTAGAATGTGCATGAAGAATGGCCCTTATTTGATGATTCCAATACTTGGTCCTTCAACAGTAAGAAATGGTAGTGGATTACTAGTAGATAAATTTCTTTTAGACCCATTTAGCTTTATATTCCCATTTTGGGGTGCGGCAGCTAGGTTTGGTATAGAAATACTCTCTACAAAAGATGATATGAAGCCTTTAATGCAACAAATGACTCAAGATTCAATTGATCCTTATGTAGCGCTCAGGAGCTATTACTATCAATCTGACTATGTGAAAGAGTTTACAACATATGATAGTTCTAAGAAATAATTAGTTAAGACTTAATTGATGTTTATACAACGATTAGGAGCTATTATTACTAATAGGAAGATTTTTTAGTTTAATCAGTTGTGTGATAAAGTTATCATTAATTCAAAAGCAGAAGTATATGAATATGTGACTTTTTCTCAGTTGGCAAGACAAAGTAAACTGAATATTGTTACCAAGATAGAAAGAGTTTTCAGTGTAATGAGGGGGATGATAAAATTGTTTTTAATTAAACATCTGAATACACAAGATAATTTATAACATATGATAATTGAGACATGTCTGAGCTTGAAAAATTAGTTATTGCTATATCTACAGCCATCTTCCTTTTAGTCTTCAGTGACAACATAGGGAGACTAATCTATGGCCCCATATATATGGTTAGAAAGGCAGGATATAATATAGCAGTCCAAGATGCCAGTAGAGTTATAGCGCAAGCAACATCTTTGCCACAAGTATTAGACATGCATGCAATAATGTCAGTTGCCGATCCTAAAAATGGAGAAGGTATTTTTAAAAAAGTTTGTACCCTATGCCATAATGGTGATAAGGGTGGCCCAAATAAGGTAGGACCTAACCTATGGGCTGTTTATAATGGTCCTGCAGCACATAAAGATGATTTCAGCTACTCGGAAGCAATAAAAGCTAGAAGAGTATCCGGGATAATGTGGAGTGAGGAGGAGCTATATAGATTTTTATATTCCCCTAAACAATATGTAAGTGGTACTAAAATGTCATATGTAGGAGTTAAAAATGATAAAGACAGAGCTGATGTCATAGCATATCTAGAGACATTAAAATGATAGATATCTTGAGAAAAAAAGTACTTTATATGAGTACTCATAGAGGATGTAAGGAGATGGATATAATTTTAGGGCAGTTTGCTGAATCTGAATTAAGTAATTTGACTGATACAGAGTTATCACTATATGAAAAGTTGCTTGAGATTTCTGATGAAGTCCTATACAGTCTTATCTCAGGAAGTCTAATTCGAGGCCATTTAGAGTTTGGTGTTGAGCAACAAGATATAAGTAATCTATTAATGAAAATTTCTCTCTTTCATAAGAGTAAAGAGTGATTTTTAGGATTGTTTCCTTGACAGTGTAGAGTAATTGTACTAGTGGTTCTATAAAAAGCATTAAGATGAAAAAAATTAGTATAAAAGGCCTTATAAAGGTATATGATGAAATAAAAAATGAGATACAACTCATTGTATGGCCAGCTAAAAAAGATATGATTTTATCTGTTATAGTTGTGGGTGTTTCGGTACTAATTGCTGGTTCGATATTTTTCAGTGCTGATTATATGTTGTATAATTTTGTACAGTT
>CAMCJK010000013.1 GCA_945875075.1 Candidatus Fokinia solitaria
AGTACAGCTCCATAATGTTAATATTACACATGGCTGTATAAACCCTGACAATGTATTTGCTAAAAGCACATTAGAAACCAATTATGAGATTGTACAAATTGTACTATCTAATACAATTTTAGATTTATGTGGCTACAATCAATGGAGTATATTTGAACCATTAAATAGAATGCTTGCTCATAGAGCAGGTAAATCTCCTTATAACAAAGCTAGTGACTGCTATGCTGTTGGGATGTTTCTTATGTGCTTATTAGCAGGTGAAGTATCTTTTAAAGGTGGATATGATGCAACAATATCTTCTAAGGCTAAAAATGGATCTTATGCAACAGTTATATCTCAATGGTTTAATGGTAATGATGATAATATAGATCAAGCTGTAAGATATCTTGCATATTGGCTATTACATGATGATGAAGAGAAGCGTTGGGATGCTGTACAAGCGGTGAAATTTTTGAGACGTAGGCATAGAAAAAACATCATATTAAATACACAAAAAATTACTCAATTTGATATAGAGCAACATAAAAAACTTACAATGAAAACTCCCTTTATCTTTACCGATGAGGAATGTTTTTCAAAAATGGAAGCAGCAGTATCATCAATTAGATGCTATGAAGATATTAAATTAAAGGTCAAAAATGGCAAGCTAATCAATACACTTTTACAAAACAAATATGTTTCTGGAGACTTCATATTAAAAACAAGTATTTTAAGGTCTGCAGTCAGTAAATCAAGTAATGATATTACAAAAGAGGAAATGTTTTTAACTCTCTTTATAATGTTATTAAATAATCAGATGTCGATAAAAATTAGAGAGGTATCAGTCGAGGTATTGGGTATTTGGCAGATGCTACAATACTGTTTATCAACGAAGTCCACATCTACATCATTAACTTTACAAAAAGCTATGACAAACGGTCTAGTGAGCACAATATACGATGTGATATCTCAAGTGTGTGATGTGAAAATACCAAAGGCAATACTAGAACCAACTCTTAACCTTGATAGGCATATAAAAAAATTATTGCTATATGATTTCTCATATAATGCGATCACGCACTTTATAGTCCACTATATGCAACCTTCAATCATATGTGTCAATGGCAAAATATGTTTTAATAATTCTGATTTGATTGCAAATATCGATTTACTAAATGGAGAAATGCTTCATGATGTAATAAATGATGAAACTATGCTGTGTTTTATGCTAGGCAATATCATGCGAACAAATAACAAATTTTCATTAAAACATATTAAAACATCAATTTTAGACAGTATAAGTGATACTTTTATAAGATCTCTTATGATTTTTAATTGCGTGCAAAAACTTAATTATAATAAAAAACCTCTCAAGATAATTGCTGAATATTTCTATGAGAAAATTTCAACTCAATATCTCATAAAGATTAAAAATTTAGTCTTAAGAAATAAGATACAAAACTCATTACAAGATGCTGTTGCAAGAGGTGATATATCTTTAATATTACAAATATTACAGTCTAAAGAAATTGATAATAAAAATGCAGTTTACTTAAAAAAACTCAAAAAAGTTGAAAAATGGCAATCAAAAATTCAACAATATAATCAAAACATTACAGACTCAAAAAATATTAATGCCATGGCTCGTAATGGTACAATAAAGATTGCTGGATATGTTTTTCTCAGTACAATATTTGTAATTTTCTATAATCTTTTTTGGCTAGATAAATAACAGTGAAACCAACTTTATGTTTACATTGTGCAGCAGTAATCGGTATAGATAACAAACAAGTTATGAATTTTTGTTGCTTTGGGTGCAAAACAGCATATATGATAATCAAGTCCTTAAAGCTTGATCAGTACTATGATTTCTGCCAGTCAATATATCAAATATCTCCTGATAAGGTTCGAATCCTGCAAAATAACATCAACTATATTGACTTTATACAAACTAATCAAAATATGGAAAACTCAATACAGTTGATGGTTGAAGGCATTAAATGTGGCTCATGTGTCTGGCTTATAGAAAGCTCTTTCAGGCAGCAGGATGGTATTTTACAAGCTTCAGTCAATATGACAACAAAAACCCTCTCCTTAACCTGGATAGGTGATATCAAACAAATAGATGTATTTATAAAACTTATAGAAAATATTGGATATAGGGCGATACCTCTCGTAGAAGAAGCAGTCATTGCATCACAAAAGAAGAGTACAAAAAAGCTTTTAAAAATGATAGCACTATCAGGTGTAGTCTGGGTTCAAAACATGATGATAAGTATGGGTATTTGGGCAGGAGATATATCTGGTGAGATAGGTATAAATAGCAGAGTTTTTATGAATATATGTGCTGCTGTTTTAACTATTCCAATTCTCACATATACAAGTAGAACTTTTTTTTCATCAGCATTAGTTGCAATAAAAGCATGGAGGAGTCATATGGATATTCCAATCTCTATAGCGATTATAGGTACTTTACTCATAAGTGTTTATGGAACAATAATTGGTAGTACTTTTGTGTTTTATGAGGCGGCTTCTAGTCTTGTATTTGCATTATTAATTGGTAGATATCTAGAAGCTAAAGCAATTAATCAAGCTAATGAGTATGCAAGAAATTTGATTTTAAAAAAATCTCTTTTTATCACAGTTGATAGAGATGCTCATCTGGAGCTTGTAAATATTAATTCAGTGAAAATCGGAGAAATAATTCATGTTACAAGTGGTGAAAGAGTACCGCTAGATGGCATTGTACTATCTGGTGAGTCTGAGGTCGACAACAGTATTATCACAGGTGAATCCAATCCACAGAAAATAACAATCGGAAGTGAAATTTTTGCTGGCTCTATCAATCTAGAAAATCCAATAAAAATAAAAGTTACCAGCAGTGAAGAAAATACTGTCTTAGCGGAAATAAAGAGACTGATAGAGAAGACTTCTAATCAAAAATCAAAATATAAAACTTTTGCAAGTAAAGTTGCTGCAATATATACTCCGGCAGTACTTGTCTTATCATTACTCACAATTTTAATCTCACTACACTCTACTGATCTCTCAGAGGCAATCTTACATGGGGTATCTGTACTAGTCATTACTTGCCCATGTGCAATGGGATTAGCAGTGCCAATTGTATATATAGTAGCGACTTCAAACCTTATGAAGAAAGGTATTTTTATTAAAACACAGGATACTCTTGAAAGATTGAGTGAAATAAACTCTGTCGCACTTGATAAAACTGGTGTCTTAACATATGGAAAAAGTAAGTTAACCAATATATCTGATATTCCAAATAATATTCAGCAGCTTATAAAAAGTCTTGCAGTCAATAGTAAGCATCATTTATGCAGAACAATTGTTGATGATCTAAAAGATATCAATAATTTTGAATTATCAAATGTCACAGAAGATAAGGGATATGGCATAAGTGGTACTTATAAAGATAAAACCTTACTGCTTGGCAGACAAAGCTGGTGTGGCATCAGCAATGTAGCATGTACAAATGATATAAATATTCTTTCAGCATGGCTTGTTATAAAAAAAGATGATGTGATCGAATTATCAATTGAATTGAAATTTAAAGACCAATTAAAAGAAGAGGCGTACGATTTTATAAAAACATTGAAACAACAATTTTCAAAAATTTGTATAATCTCTGGAGATATTCAACAGAATGTAGAGCATATAGCAAAAACACTCGAAGTAGATGAGTTTTATAGTGCATTAAGTCCAAAAGATAAATATAATATAATCAATTCTAAACAACAAAATAATGAACTGATTTTAATGATAGGAGATGGTTTGAATGATGCAGCTTGTATGAGTTTAGCACACTGTTCAGCATCACCATCAAATGTCATTGAATTATCTCAAAATCAATCCTCAATTGTTTTCCAGAGAAACTTATTTGATATAATCGATGCAATAAATATTGCTAAAAAATCAACCAGAGTCTGTAAAGAAAATATAGCAATTTCATTAATATATAATATAATCAGCATCCCATTAGCTATGTTTGGATATGCTTCACCACTAATAGCAGCAATCTTTATGGGGCTATCATCAATATTTGTCATCCTAAACACACTTTTAAGAATGCGTTAATAAATCTATTGCTTTTACTATCTTAAGTTGATAGAATTAAAGGTAGGGGTATATTAAAAATATTAAGCAACCAAGATGGGGGATATAATGACAAAAAAATATTCAAGACTAAAAAAAGATTTAAAAGAAATATTAACAGATAATTTTATAGCAACAAATAATAGTAAAAAATCATCCAAACATTTAGAGAAAATAATAAATTTAATCTTAAAGAAATGTATTACAGCTCATCAAAAGGAAAATATTTTTGATGTGAAAAATTCCATTCCTCAAAGTGGTATAGTGCAATTTATCTTCAAGGAGCCTATTAGGTGTATAAAAGATTTTTTTCAAGCTGTTTTTGGTAATATTCTTGTGAGTATAAGTCAATTTAAAAAGCATGATATATCCTTGAGTTGTCTTGCTAAACAATCAATAAAAGCACTTATAAAAATTATTATTAGTTTTTCTATGGTATCTATAATGTTTATTTATGCACTTGATTCAGCTGCACCTGTGATCAATATTTTGATGCTAATTCTAGCTTTAGGGTTTATAAGTAAACACTACTCACACAATTAACCATAACATAATTTGTGTGATATAAAATTAATTAGGAATTAAGCAATGTCAAAATGCAATACCTGAAAAAATTAATTTTATGTTATAAAAATGCTTTTATAGACACAGTAAAGCATGATGGTGTGGAGCATGCAGGTTATATATCTTTTTTATGTATGCTAGCCATCTTCCCATTCTTTATATTTTTTACAGCAATTATTTCGGGAATAAGCGCTATATATATTGAGAATAATCTTAACGAATCATTGGTAGGGATTTTTACTTCGCTTCTAACCCATAGTCACTTTGCAAAATTTATCATCGCATTGCAACCACGTATTATTGAAATCACAACTAGTCCACCACAATCATTTTTAGGCTTAGCTATAGTGAGTATAGTATGGAGTGCATCTTCACTATTAGAGGGATTAAGAACAATATTGAATAGAGCTTATAGAGTTAGGAATCCACCTTCATATTTCTTTAGAAGAGTCATGAGTATTATGCAATTTATTTTGATAACTTGTATTATGCTTGTAATTACATTTTTGATCAAATTTGTACCATTAATTTCTAATTATGTGATGTCTTTAATTGAAATGTTAAAAATATCACAATATGAATACATAAAAAATATCTTAAATATAGTCATAATCATTGATCGAAATATCAGTGAATTTATTTCTTTTACCATAATGTTTTTATTCCTTTCTTATATTTATTATCTAATACCAAATAAAAAACAGAGGTTTATACACACATTTATAGGGACTTTCAATACAATGATTTTATGGTGGCTATCAACAAATGCTTTTCAATATTATATAGTTGTATTCCCGCAAATAAATCTAGTTTATGGGAGCATTGCTGGGATTATAATAGCACTGCTATACTTTTATATATGCAGCGTTATTTTTATATATGGTGCAGAATTAAATTACTGGTCATATATGGTGTTTTTTAATAGGAATACTATCAGCAATACAAATACTGATAGCAAGTAGGTGTTTGTTAGAACTCTATCTTACTAAAGCCTGGGATTGATTGATTTTATGGCCTTGTTCTACTGTGTTAACCCACTTTGTGTTTTTATCTTGTGAGGCAATTTCAAGTTTATTCTCTTCTCTATTGAGAAAATCATTTACTTGTTGTGAAGGTTTTTTAAGTCCTAAGTACTCCAATAACTGGTAGAGCTTTTGCAATAAATAATTCAATATAGATTGAAAAATATTTGTCTTTGATCCTTTATCATTTTCCGGCTTCTCTAATTGTTTTTCAATATTTAATATATCTTTAGATCCTTTGATTTCTTGAGATGCAGATTGCACTAAAAGCTTTCCTTGCAGAAGTTCTTTTGGGAAACGATTTTGCAAATCCACTTCAACTAAGTTAAATCTCGTAACAAATTGCTCAACTGCAATCGGGTATTTCTGTGGATTAGCACAAAGCTCTGTGACCATTGCTCTGAAGATATCTTGGAAAGTACAATTGCTTTTATCTGCAAAGTTATATTCTGTATCTTGTTCAAGTGCAGCTATAATATGAGCTCTATCATAAAACAGATGAATAACGTATCCATTAAGCAAAGCATCTGGACTATTGAGGAATGCCTTAGCTAAATCCTGTAAAGGATGATCTAAAGGATGACTTTTTTGTATGCAATACAGTAGGTGCTCAAATCCATCTTTTGCCTGTTTCTGCATGTCATTAAGTGTATAGTCAGAAGCGATTGCTAAAAGTTGTTTATTGCCTTTATTTTTTTTTATTATATTAACTGTAGCGCATACTTCTTTAAATTGCTTAAGTAAATTATCTGTCTGTGGTGCTTGCACTGTTGTATTAATTTTTTTATCTATAGCTGCACCAATATTGCTAATAATTTTTTTTGTATTGTTATGAAAATTTTCCTTTTGCTTCTCATACATTGCTGGAGACATATTCCCTTCATTACCAGTCATGTATTGTAAAGCCTCTAAACCTCCTAATAAAGCAGATTCAATTGCAATTTTTAATTCTACAGCTGGACCATTCCTTATCAGATTAATGCACGTTTTAGTAGTAAAGATATATTTTAATACATCTGGAGTTAATAATGTTGCTATGTCTGGATCTCTTAAAATACTTCTATTTAATGCTGTATCTCCATAATAATTTGTATCCTCATATTCTTTATCACAGATCTGTTGAATTTTTTCTATCTTGGTAATTATTTCGTGACTTTCCTTTATTACTGAACACTTTTTTATTTCTTCAATAGCCTGAGTGACGCTATACACTTCTAATTTTTCGTTTTGCATATATTTTTTATGTTTTTTGTTTGCAATCTAATGACAATGCTATTTTAAACACTTTGAAACATAAATTCACCTCAAAGTAGTAAATTATTTGTTGCACACTCACAGCATATAATGCAATTATTAAAATTATATTAAGAGCTCTTTATAAATTGCTCAGACAAAACACCTATGATATATTGAAGGCCATAAAATAAATAATTAATGGAAATAAAAATGCCTAAAATCCAATTACCTGATGGTAAAATTTTACAATTCCAAGAAGATAGAATTAATGGATTAAAAATATCTGAAGAAATTGGTATATCTTTTGCTAAGTCAGTATTAGCAATGGAAGTTGATGGGCAATTATGTGATCTGACTACTGAAATAGATAAAGACTCAAAGGTGAAATTCATCACAGTTAATGATGAAATGGGATTAGAAATTATAAGACATGATACGGCACATATATTAGCTCAGGCAATTAAAGAATTATATCCATCAGCGTTAATTACAATAGGACCAGTTATAAAAGATGGATTCTATTATGACATCTCATATGACCAACATTTCTCAACTGATGATTTTGTAGCTATAGAGAATAAAATGCATGAAATAATCAAGAGAAATAATGGGTTTATAAGGCAAGTAGTTCCTAGGAATGAGGCAATAAAAATGTTTGAGAGTATAGGTGAAACATATAAAGTTGAAATTATAAAAGATTTACCTGAAAATGAAGAGGTGTCAGTTTACTACTATGGAGATTTCTTTGATCTTTGTAGAGGGCCTCATGCACATAACACCAAACATCTGAAGGCATTTAAATTGATGAAGGTAGCTGGTGCTTACTGGCGGGGCGATAGTAATAAGGCAATGCTACAAAGAATTTATGGGACAGCTTGGAGAAATAATGAAGAATTAGAGAAATATCTAAAGATGCTTGAAGAAGCTGAGAAGAGAGATCATAGAAGACTCGGTAAAGAAATGGATTTATTTCATTTCCAAGATAATGCACCAGGTACAGTTTTTTGGCATAGTAAAGGATGGCAGATGTTTCAAGTGCTAGTTAAGTTTATTAGGGATAAACAAACTGCTACAGGCTATGTAGAAGTGAGTACTCCTGAGCTTCTTTGTCGTTCTATATGGGAAATATCTGGGCATTGGGAGAAATTTAAAGAGCATATGTTTACTGCTCATGCTATGGGGGAAGAAAGAGAGTTTGCAATCAAACCAATGAGCTGCCCTGGAGCTGTGCAAATATACAGTCATGGACTAACAAGCTACAGAGATTTACCTATCAAGATGTCTGAGTTTGGAAAAGTACATAGGTTTGAACCATCTGGTGCTTTACATGGACTGATGAGGGTACGTGGGTTCACTCAAGATGATGCTCACATATTCTGCACAGAAGAGCAAATACAAGAGCAATCTCGTGAGGTTTGTGAGTTTGCACTGTCAATATATAAAGAATGTGGCTTTGATAATGTGAAGATAAAAATATCTGATAGGCCTGATAAAAGAATAGGTTCAGATGAAGTATGGGATAAATCAGAGCAGGCTCTTATAAATGCCGTTGAAAGCATGGGCATACAATATGAGATAAGTAAGGGTGAAGGAGCGTTTTATGGTCCAAAGATAGAATTTACACTAACTGATGCAATAGGTAGAGATTGGCAAATAGGTACATTACAGGTTGACTTTAATTTACCTATGAGATTCAATGCATTATATACTGGTTCAGATGGTAATAAGCATCATCCTATAATGCTTCACAGAGCTATTCTAGGATCTATTGAAAGATTTATAGGTATAATGCTTGAACATCATTCAGGGAAACTACCTTTTTGGGTAGCACCAACACAGCTTATGATCATACCTATTAGTGATCAGTTTCATGATTATGCAAAAAAAGTCATGAATCAGCTAAGATTAAAAGGCCTTAGAGCTGAAATAGATAATGATAATCAAACTCTTAACTATAGAATTAGAAAGCATATACTTGCTAAAGTACTATTAATTGTTATAATTGGGAAAAATGAAGAGTTGAATCAAACAGTTACAGTTAGAAAACTTGGTGAGGAGCAACAAAGTGTGCTTACTCTACCTGAACTGATACTCAGCTTGAAAGAAGAAATAAAATAATAAAAAGGTATATCATATCAAATAATAAATTACAGATCAGGATCAATACAAGAATAAATGCTCAAGAAGTAAGGGTGATAGGCCCTGATCAGAAAATGATTGGAGTCATGTCATTGCGAGATGCACTGAGTGAAGCTGAAAAAGTAAAGCTAGACTTAATCGAGATATCGCCTAACTGTACGCCTCCTGTTTGTAGAATAGCTGATTTTGGCAAATATAAATATGAGCAGGAAAAAAGGCAACATGAATCGAAAAAGAAACAGAAAGTTGTTGAGATAAAAGAAATAAAAATGAGACCAAACATAGCGATTGGTGATTTCAACATCAAATTGAAAAATGCTGAACGTTTCTTAAATGATGGTAATAAAGTCAAGGTCTCAATGCAATTTAGAGGTCGAGAGATCACACATACCGATGTTGGACTTGCTGTGATTAATAGATTTAAGGATTCTCTGACTGAGATATCAAAGATTGATCAGCAACCAAGACTTGAAGGCAAACAAGTTTTTCTAGTTTTAAGCTCCAAATTGGCGAATTAAATATTTCATAGTGCTATGAAATATGCTATAATTTCAATTATACATTGTATATTATACAAGTTTTATTATAGCATATGAGTACAAACGAGTTTATACCAATCAGCAGCATTGACTACATTAAAGAACTTAAAGCTATTGAGCATAAGGAGAGAGAAATTTTATTAAATACAATTGCTAAAAATCCTGGCGAGAATAGCGCTGATGAAATATTGAGCTGCATTGGGCTAAATCATCTAATATATTTATCTAGCGAGCTATATAGTAATGATGAGTATACAGTTGGGTATAAATTAGGTATAAACGCCGCAGAGACTCTAAGTCAACTATATCAAAGCATTGCACCTATCAAACTTTTTGTGATTAAAGAATCAGCAAGACTACAGAATACCAAAAAAGTAAAAATTGAAGGCAAGTCAGATGAAATAGCAAATATCACTTTAATTGTGCATGACATAATGCAAGAGATATCTAAATTGTTATTATGTGAGGATTTTATACATGCAATTAAAACATCATTCAGTAATGATCAGTCTAGTATATTCAGCAAAATAGTTCATTTAAAGCAGTATTCTAGAACGATACCTAATCCCAATACAATACCTCTAACATATAAAACGTTGCTAGATAATAATAAACAAGAAATATACAAAACATATACAAACTTCATTTATTATTTTATAGGGAATTGGCATATAATTATTAAAAAGCTTGGTAAAATAAAAAAATCATTAAATGAATTACATCAGCTTTGTCCATTCATAAGATTGAGCATCATTAATGAAATTAGCTCTAGTATGGAGATAGATGATATAAATTTATTACCTGAAGATATAAAAAGATCACTTTTATCAGTTGATGAAGAGACAATGCTATACTCACACAATGAGCTTATAATTAATACAATTCATAGTGGTATAAAAGATAAAGTAACTATTGATACTATTAGTAATAAACTGCGAAAAATAGCAGAGATTCTAAAAAATCCACTTAAAGATATCATTCATCTAAATATTGTTATTAACAGTACAATACAGTGTATGCTTTTAATGAAGGAGCTACAATCACAAAACTCATTACCGAAGACACAAGAAACAGTGCTGGCTAAAGTTGAGGCTTTTTTTGAAGCCACTATGAAGAAACACACTTTGAGTGTAGGTACAATGGTGTCAATATCACGTCAAATATCACAAAACTATGCTTTAGATAAAGCTGTTGTAAAATCATCAGGTATTGCAATATAGCGCGTTAATAATAACTTTTTTTTGCGCTGATCAGCTACTACAAAGAGTCTAGAGATAAATCTAATATAATAATATAGAAACTAAACAATGAATTTAATCTCTAAGATTATACTTTTTTCTCCATGCCACTTGTAGTTAGGTGTACAAGACATGACGTAAGAGTGTTGATGAGCAGGAACGCCACAGAACAGGAAGTCTTGCATCAGAGCCAGCATATCTTTTTAAAGAAAAAAATAATAAGCAAGGATAACATCAGTCATCATACTTTAAATCTAATATAGGGTTTATTCAAACTCCAGTTGAGCCGAAGCCACCATCACTTCTTTCAGTTTCATCTAAAACATCAACAAGATTCCAACTAATGTTTGAAAAAGCACCTATTACCATCTGCGCTATTCTCATTCCCCTCTCTATGATAAATTCCTGTTTATCAAAATTTATTAGTGGAACAAAAACCTCCCCTCTATAGTCAGAATCTATTGTGCCAGGTGCATTGATTACTACAACACCATTTTTAGAAGCCAACCCTGATCTAGAGCGTATCTGAGCCTCATAACCGATAGGTAATGCAATGGCAATGCCTGTTGGTATTAAAATTCTCTCCATATATTTTAAAACCTTATTTTTATCAATTGCAGCAAGTAAGTCCATCCCAGCACTATATAGAGTTGCATATGATGGCAAAGGTAATCCATCAGAGTGTTGTAATTTTTTTATTTTGACTTGTAATAATTTAGACATAAGAATATAGTTTTTTATTTTAATAATCAAAAAAGTTATAAACATATGATATATAAGAAGTCAACTGAGTATTCAATCAGTATGACATGCAAAACCTTTTGCACAGTTAATATATTATCTCTAATATAGTCAAGATTAAATGATAGCAACAAAGGTTAAAAAAATATGTGTATTTTGCTCAGCAAGACATGGGTCACAGAGTATATTTGAAGAGGTCGCTGAAAAATGTGGAGAATTAATTGGTAAGAATGGACATGAACTTGTATATGGTGGTAGCTCTCAAGGATTAATGGGTATTACTGCTAAAGCTGCTGCAAAAAATGGGGCAAAAGTTATTGGTATATTTCCTACACCACTTGCTCCGCGAGATAAAGACTTATACCATCTAGAGAATAATCAGGAAATGCAATATGAAACTCTTAATACAAACATGGATGAGGCATTGTTTGTCAATAATATGTTTGAGAGAAAAGAAAAAATGTTTAGCATTTCAGATGTCTTTATAACTTTACCTGGGGGATTTGGCACAATAGATGAGTTCTTTGAAGTTTTTACAATAAAACATCTTGGATGGCATCATAAAGAAATTATTCTTGTAAATACTAATGGATACTGGAATGAAATGATTGAAATGATCAATAAAGTAATTGCAGTAAACTTTGCTTTAGAAGGCTGTATTGAGTTATTTAAAGTTGTAAATACACCAGAAGAAGCTTTTGAGCATATAGCAAAACTTTGAAATTGCATTTTATATCTATTAAATGTATGATAAGTGAAATTATAAATAATAAATTTAAGTAAATGAAAGTATTATCATCACTAAAAAGTGCTAAAGCACGGGACAAAGACTGTAAAGTAGTAAAGCGTAGAGGAAGAGTTTATGTAATTAATAAGAAAAAACCTCGCTTCAAAGCAAGACAGGGTTAATCATATATGTTTTAATCCTTCTACAAAATAGAAGCCTCCTGAGATGAGAGTTAGTGCTGCAGCTATCCACAAACACATCTCACCTATCAAAGCATGATTAGAAACTGGTACATGAGATCCTAAAAGCAAGATTATGATCGCAATCATTTGAATAGCAGTTTTTACTTTACCTACAAACCTTACAGGCACTGTTTTCTGAATAGATGCTAAGTATTCTCTCATTCCAGAAACAAATATCTCCCTACATAATATAATAACTATTGGTATAACTGAGGCAATTTTTTGATCTACAAGCATTAGAAGGATTGAAGCAACTAACATTTTATCTGCTATTGGATCGAGCATTCTGCCAAAATTTGTTTGTACTTTCCAATATCTTGCTAAGACTCCATCTATGTAATCAGTGATACTTGCAAAGATAAAAATACCAGTTGAGACATAATGAGACATTTTCCCTTCAAGATAAAATGATATAACTAAAATAGGAATTAATAATATTCTCAGAACAGTCAGTGCATTTGGTATATTTTTGAGAATTTTATTTAATTTAGCCATATGCTTACAAATTTGATTTTTAACTGTTTGTATAAGATTTCAAATCAATTATTTGTATTTTTGGAATAAAACCAAATAATTTCTCAGCCGCCCTTTCTAATCTTATTTTGGCTGAAGCCTCAGTGATATAACACTCAATTTCGAATTTTTGATCATCAGAACGTTTAGTATAACATATTATATCATGTACAGCTCCTGCAACGAAAGATGATGGATCAATTAAAGTTATTGAATTATTCTGCATCTCCTGATTTATATCAATAGGTATAAAATCATTTTTTATTATAACATCTTTGATCACTTGCGATGCAAAAGGGTAATGGGTACATCCATATATTAACCCCTCTATACCAAACTCAAATAATGGTTTCATATATTCTGATATCAACCTGTATCCCTCATCATATTTTCGTTCAGCAGACTCTATCCATGGAACAAGCGCTGGACAAGGTATTATAATAATTTGCACATCAGATGAAAGTTTATCAAATGCAGTTTTAAATGCTCCATTTTTTGCAGTGACTTCAGTTGCAAGTATACCGATTCTTTTGATGTTTGGAATCGTTTTTATCACACCAATTGCTGTTGGCTCTATGATATTAACTACACCATAGTTAAACATTTTTTGATATTCTGAGATGCTAGTTTTAGACAATACTGAATCAGTTGTATTACATGCAATTGAAACGATATCAACACCCATTTGTTTCATCCAAATCATCTTAGAATGAGCATATGATAAAATTTGCTCCTGTGTTTTGTCTCCATATGGAAGATTTGCTGTGTCAGCCAGATATATAAATCTATTTTTAGGGATTCTCAATGATATTTGTTTAAGCACAGTTAGTCCACCAATACCACTATCAAACAATCCTATATCCATAAAAAAAGATCAGAAATTAGCTAAAATACAATCTTTATAGTATTCATATTGCTCTTTGGCAACCAAATATTTTGATTCCAGAAATAAATAATAATCATCAATGATACCATCTATGCCACCTTGCTCATATCTAAAAGCAAGATTATCAATATTATCATGAAAATACAGCATACCTCCAAGGCATACACAGCTAAATAAATGCAACTTATTACATATATTATTCTCAGATATTAGTGAGGTTCCTATAATAGCTGATGTAGCTAATAAATATCTAGGTTTAGCATAGTTATAAAAAATTTCTTTCAAATTATCATATTGCTCATACAAAGTATTGCTCAGTAATATATCTATTCTCTCTAATTTATCCACCATAAATTTATTTTTAATATCTTTATATTAATAATATACAGTAGAAATATTAAAATTATTTTAAGATATCGATAAAAAGTAGAAATATTAAGATTATTTTAAGATATCGATAAAATTCTTTTCAGTAATTATATTAATACCTAGCTTTTTAGCTTTTTCTACTTTGTGTTGTGTTGGATCTGAGCCTATTACAAGGTAATTAGTCTTTTTTGAGATACTTGTAGTAAATATTCCACCAATAGTTTTAATTAATTCTTCTGCCTGGCTTCTGGTGAAATTCTCAAGCTTGCCTGTAAATGCAAAGACTGTTTGTGAATTTAATTGTTCTGTATTGATTTTTACATAAAATAGCAGATCATCTACTAAATTTATATTATAAGAATTTGTGAAGAAAGTTGTAATAGACATGGCTATATGCTCTCCAATACCATTTATAGACTGTAACAAGGTAAAACTTTGTGATGAATTGGTGACTTCAAGAAGCCTTTTATAATCATGAAACTCCCTTGTAATGAATGTTGCAACTTCAATCCCAACAAGTGGTATCGACAAACTATAAATAAATTTATTAAAATCAATTGTCTTTGAATTATTAATAGAACTAAACAGCACTTCAACAGACTTCTCACCCCACCCATCTCTTTCTTCAAGATTCAGATTCATTAATTCTAACTTGAAAATATCTGCATAGCTTTTTATGATTCCTTTATCTACGAAATACTCAAGTTGCTTATCACCTAATCCAACTATATTAAATGCACTACGAGAAACAAAGTGCTTAAGTCGTTCAACTAATTGAGCTTTGCAATTCCATCCTCCAGTACAAATCTTATGAACAGCTGTAGCATCACTAATTACCTCAGAATTACACACAGGACACTTACTAGGCATCTCAAATCTATTTGCATTACAGTTCAATACTATTTTTTTAGTTATCTTTGGAATAACATCTCCTGAGCGTATAACACATACTATATCGCCAATTCTATAGTCATTTCTATAAAGCTCTCTAGCATTATGTAATGTAGCCCTACTTATCATCACCCCTCCTATTCCTATAGGCTCAAGAATAGCAACTGGCGTCAATACACCACTCTTCCCTACTTGTATAATAATATCTAAAATTTTTGTATTAGCTTCTGATGCAGGGAATTTATGAGCTATTGCCCACCTTGGAGCGCTACTAGTACTTCCAAGCATTTCTTGCCGTTCAATACTATTAATTTTATATACTATACCATCTATTTCATATAGTAGATTCAGACGATTGATAGCTATATCTTTATAGAAGCCCAACATCTCATCAGCAGATTTAACAATCTTCATATGCTCTTCAACATTAAATCCTAGAGATTTAGCAAATATAAGCTTGTCATAGTGGCTCAAGAACTTAGTTTCAGGTGAGTCTATACTCCATATAAAATATTTTAAGTTTCTATCTCTAGTAATAAGAGGATCAAGCTGCCTGATAGAGCCTGATGCAGCATTCCTAGGATTAGAAAACCTCTGTATACTATTCTCATTTAGCTGAGTAAAACCTGCTTTATCTATGTAAATTTCTCCACGAACTTCAAGCAAATCTTTATATTCAATTGTATGTGGTAAGCCATTGATTTCCATTACATTTAAAGTGATATCTTCTCCTATTTCCCCATCTCCTCTTGTTAGACATACCTTCAGTAAACCATTTTCATATATTGCACTAAACGATACCCCATCAATCTTTAACTCACATATAAACTCCATATCTTCTTTATCGCTATAAACTCGTGAGATAAATTGATATAGTTCATCTTCATTAAAACAATTGCCTAAAGATAACATAGGAGTTCTATGTCTTACTTTTTTAAATACTCTACTTGGCTTCGCTCCAACTTTTGATTCTTGCTTCTTTAAATTCTTTTTAATTTGATTAAAAATTGGTTGTAGATAGCCTACTCTCTCCTGATCAACAATATTTGTTATTAAATTTCGTATCTCAGACACCTGCTGATGCAATCTTCTCTTTAAAAGATCATATTCAGCATCACTAATAATAGGTGCACTCTCAACATAATATTTTATATCAGCATCATTTACCTTCTCGGCTATAGAAATAAAATCAGAATATTCTTTGTATAACTCAACTTCATTTTGCAATACAAAATCCCAAGGCTCTACATATAGATTAAGGCTTTTTGATAAATGATTTTTTCTCATCAGTGATATAGAATTTGACTCTCATATAGCCATAGAAGCCATGAGATGAGGGACTTGTATTGTGATAGATTAGACATCTGTACCACTTCAAAGTCCTATTTGAATTAATTTCCCTCCTCTTGAAACTAATTTTTATTGCACAGAAGTTCTAACTGTTTCGACAATTTTATTGAAATCATCTGGGTAATGGATTGCCATCTCTGATAACATCTTTCTGTTCAGCCCAAGACCTTGCTTATTGACACCAGCGATGAATGTTGAATAGACCATACCTTGCTCACGAACCGCAGCATTGATACGTTGAATCCATATTCCTCTGAAATCCCGCTTTTTGTTACGACGATCACGATATGAATATCTCAGTGCCTTTTCTACCTTTTCTATTGCTACTCTGATACAATTCTTAGCACGACCACGATAGCCTTTAGCCATCTTCAAGATCTTTTTATGCCTTGCTTTGGATGTTACACCTCTTTTTACTCTAGCCATTCTATTATATTAAAATTTTCGTTTTATTTTATTGATTTTATTATGCTGCAGTTGATGTACTCTCAGTCACAGTTTCATCACTTCGAGACACATACTTTTTGGATTTCTTACCTGCATATGGCATGTATGAAAGAGCTCTTTTTGTTTCAACATCATTAAGGGCAACAGTGCCTCTTTGATCTCTTAGCTGCCTTTTACTTCTCTTACGCATGTTATGTCTTTTGTCAGCTTGTGTAGCAAGTACTTTACCTGTACCTGTAACTTTAAACCTTTTTTTAGCACTGCTATTAGTTTTTAGTTTTGGCATTTGATTTATGCTGTTATATTTTCACATTTTGCATAGTTTACATTCATCAGTCATAAAATGCAAGTATTCATGTCATTTTGTTAAGTGAAAATCTTATGATAGAAATAAACAGTAAGATTTAAATTAATTAATAAAAAATATGTCTCAAAGCACTCTGCCTAAAGTTTTACTAATAGGTAGGCCAAACGTCGGAAAGTCAACCCTTTTCAATAGGTTATGTGGGAAAAAAATAGCTATCGTTGATGATATGCCAGGGGTTACAAGGGATATCAAAATGCACCATGCAGAGCTTGATGATATAGAATTTATAGCTATGGATACTGCTGGATGGACTTCAGAGGATGATTTAGGAGTCGAACCAAGATTGCAATCATTAATGAGTAATTCTACTGAAAATGCTATCTCAGAAGCAAATGCTATCTTATTTGTAGTAGATGGATTGGGTGGTATTACTGTTGAAGATATAGCTTTTGCAGACAAGGTTAGAAGAATGGAAAAAGAGGTCATTTTAGTTGTAAATAAAAGTGAGGCAGGAGACAGACGTACAAAAGCAGATAAAAATGATTTATATAAACTTGGACTTGGAGATCCATTATATATATCAGCAATGCATGGTACTGGACTATATGAGCTATATTTAAAACTTGAGGAAATACTACCTAAACAACAAGATGAATTTGTACAGGCTGAAGACCTAGATGATACAATTAAGATATCAATCGTAGGAAGGCCAAACGTAGGTAAATCCACTATGTTCAACTATCTTTTAGGTAGAGAAAGATCAATTGTAAGTGATGTATCAGGCACAACAAGAGATGCAATAACAGATGATATAGAAATAACATTCAATGAGACTCCTAGGCGCCTCGTTCTCATAGATACTGCTGGGATGAGGAAAAAGAATAAAATAGGAGAAGATATAGAAGGTAGAGCCCTAGGACAAAGTATTACAGCAATCAGAAGGAGTAATGTTGTTGTAGTTGTAATGGATGCAACTGCCCCATTTGAAAAACAGGATCTGACAATAGCTAGAATCGCAATAAATGAGGGGAAAGGACTTGTATTTGCCGTCAATAAAATTGATTTACTTGCAAGAGATATCAGACAGCAGATAGCAGAAAAAATTGAAGAAATTTCATATAATTATCTTGAGTCGATTGAAAAAGTTCCAATCATTTATCTATCAGCACTAGAAGGTAAATATATAAATTTATTGTTGCAAAACACAGTGCAAACTTTCGATAAATGGCAAACGCAAGTCAGTACAGGGCAATTAAATAAATGGTTAAAAGATGTGACTACAAGCTGCATGCCACCCCTCATGAAATCAAGGAAAGTACCGATAAATATTAAGTATATCACTCAGAAATCAACTCAGCCACCCACATTCCTGCTGTTTGCAAACACAGCAAAGATACCTGTCGGCTACATCAGATATATGAAAAGATCTCTCGCAAGAAGATTCAACATGGAAGGATTGCCAATAAGATTTTTGATAAAAACTAGTAATAATCCTTACATTAAGTAAGGGTTTATTGCTGGCGGCCACTAGGAAAGTTTTTCACAGAGCCTGAGTGTGTTTTTTGTGCTAATTGTATTTGCTGGTTCAAATACTTTACTGAGTTTTTATCACCTCGTGATTGTATGTTTTTTTTAAAATCCTTTATCTCATTTTTGAACTTTGCATTCTTACTCACCGATTCAGAGACCTGCTCACTAGTCGTTCTTGGTAAGATTGATTGAGAGGCATTTGAAAATGGTTGAGCCTTTTTAAGAATGGTCATACTATTAAATACGGTTTTATGATTTCTCTTCTCACTGTTAAGTGTACCTAAGAGGTCAGACCTATCACTTTTATATGCTTGCACAAACGGAGAGTCTGGCTCAAACCTAGCCTTAGTAAATGAATTCTCTATAGTAAGCTGAATTTCTGGATTTTTTGAGATTAATTGTAATGTTGTATTTTCGGTTATTTGTTTGATAGCATTTTGAGCATTTTTTGCTTGCTTAGCATGATAAGCTGAATACGATAATGGGCCTCCAACACTTAGCGTTGCTATGGCAACCATCTTTAACGTAATTGCAGGAAGAAGAGGAAGCAATAATGGACCTACTATTGGAATGAATGGTAATAAACATACAGCTGCAATCCCAAGGCCTATTTTAAGCCACTTTTTCCTTGTTTTATTGTGTGCTTCTTGCTTAGTTTTTTCAGTACTAGTGTTTTTATCTATGGCTGTATTTAACTCTGCCTCCTTGCCATGACTCTGTATTGCCTCAACTTCAAACTTCAAAATCTGCTTTCGCAATGTACCTGCAGCATTTCTGTTTATTGAATCAACATTTTTCTTGACTGCTATTGTAGCTAATACTGGTCCTAATATTAGTCCAGTTAATGCCATTTTTACGCCAATTATTGCTCCTATCTGCCAACCAAAAGTAGCTCCTAGCGCTATAGCTCCTAATAGCAATGCAATTTTTGCTGCAGCAGGTAATGTCTTACCCCGCTTAATATCCTGGTATGTACCTTGACCAAAGATTTTACTGGCGATAGCATTCAATTTATCGTTCTGTACAAATCCGCTATTTATAACTGCATTCACACCACCCTTAACCTTACCAAATATACTAGGCTGTTGTGTTTCTGCCTTTTCTACAGCCTTTTCTACAGCCTTCTCATGCTGATTATTATGGCTTTTAAGCAGATCTAACTTCTGTGCCAAATACTGTTTGCTTACCTCCTCCTGTCGTCTTTCAGGGGGGTTGGGACCGCTAGAAAGACCATTCAATTTATTTTTTAATACGCCTATTTCATTCCCTAAGGCCTCTTTCGCTTTATTAAATTTGCCCTTCAGTTTGTTCAAATCTTTATCCTGATTTGCAGTCAGAGTTTTCTGATTTTTTATCTCTTTATTGAGGGCAGCATCCTCATTCTTATGCTTACTATCCAGAATCTTTTTATTTTGCGCATGCTCTGCCATCATTGACACCCCCTCTTTTAGAGTCAGATTACTTTTTAATGCTTCTGCATGCTCTGTAAGCATTTTTTCAGTTTGCACAGAGTGTTTCTCGAGCATTTTCACCTTCTGATCGTTGAGACTCCCAATATAATGCATTCGAGCATCATCCAACTTTTGTTGCTCTTTATTTATCTGTTTCTCTAAAGATCCTTGAGAGTTAGCGACATCTTTCTCTTTCTTTAAAGATCCTTGAGAGTTAGCGACATTTTTATTTGCATCTAAAGATTTGCTTTGGTCATTGACACTTACTTCCAAAATATCTTTTTTTTCAAAACTCTTGAAAGACTGGTGGTCCTCTACAGTTTTCTCTTGCTGTTCTTTATGCTGAAAACTTTCAAGCTTTAATTCTTCTGTATTTATTTGTAGTTTAGATGCTTTTGATTGTATGAAACTTTCAAACTTTAATTTTTCTGCATTTATTTGTGTTTGAAATGCTGCTGATTGTATGAATTTTTGTACAATGTGGTCAGTAATTTCAGGCCTGTTACTGTGATTACCCAGTAAATTTTTAAATTCTTGTTGTTGTATAGTTTTATCATTTAGTGTGATATTGCATTTGTTCTTAAAGTAATCTTTAAGTTTTATTTCCATTTGTATATTATAGCCATTACTACTAAAATACTCAAGATTAGAAGCCAGCAATTCTATTGCTTTGCGTATTTGCTCGTTATATTGTGCTATTGTCGTAAATTTGTCAGTGTATTCTTGTGCTATTTTTAATTGTTCCTCTATTAAATGACAATTTTTATTCAAATGCTGTACAAAGTCTGCTACTTTCACTTTATCTATTGATAGATGGCCCAATACACTCCTTTGTATCAATTTTTTCAATTCTGGGTCATCATTATTAATTTTATATCCAAACTGTTTAAAATAGTCTATAATTCTGTCTCGAAAATCTGCTACATTATTCTTATCTGTATTTATTTGACTTATGTCATCCAATACCATTTGCTGTGTTACAGCATTGGTATCAACAGAAGATATATTGGGAGCATTTATGTATTTAAAAACCATAATCTTAACCTCTTAATAATTTTTTATTTATTTCGTTTATTTAAATATTCTATCTGAGGTAGCAAGTAAGTGCAAGTCTTTTATGTTCTAAGTTAAAAGAATGTTTTGATAAGGAGGATGGATTATTATTATAATGAAATCTCAGGCATATATATTTCATCTAGGATTTCTCTTTTTCCATGATGGTATTTTACCAGGTGCATCGGGGCATATTGATAATATCCTTCTACAGTTATGATCTTTTGATCAAATGTTTCTAGTAGATTATTCAGCATATTCCTTGACCCTATGTCGAATAGATCATTTATATCTTGTACGTGAGATATATCACCTGGATCTCTACTAAAGATTGCACCATTAATTATTATGATGTTGGAATCTGATACATCAAATGATTGTGTGAGATCTTGTTGATGGAAGGTAATGTTTTGGATTTCTAAATCTTTTATAATTTTTTGTGCTTTAGTTATAGCTTTTTTATTACTATCTATTCCAATGACATGTTGTGCTATTTGCGATATTATTGCTGTTGCATATCCTGTACCGCATCCAATTTCTAAAACTCTATCTTGATTTGTTATTTCAGCAGCTGCAAGTAGCTTAGCAACCATTTCTGGCCTCGCAATGAGTCTTGTACTGCAATCATCAAGCATTGGAAGCTCAGAATCACTATATGCGACTGATGCAAACTTCTGAGCTATGAAATGATTTCGAGGAATTTCCAGCATAGCACTTGTTACATTTGAATCTGTAACGCCTATAGGGCGTATTTGGTTCCGAACCATGTTAACTCTTTGGATTTGAATAGTCATCTTTATTTATCTCTTAGAATTCCATTATGTTTGTCTTGTATAGCTTTTATTACTTTATTCATTAGTCCATTGATAATTTCATCGGTAATATTTGCTTCAGTTGGCTGAATTTCAAAGCTAAATGCTATAGATTTTTTCCCCTCTGCTATCCCATTATACAGATCAAAAACCTCAACATCATCAATTAACTTTTCCTTAAGACTATTAATAGTTTTAATAATATCTCCAACTCTTATTTGACTATCTAATATGAATGCCAGGTCCCGTTTTATCTTCTGATAGTTAGAGATTATCAATGGTTTGTATTGCTTTATTTTATAGCCTTTAATTGGAATATTATGAGTAAATAACTCAAAAATTGCAACAGAAGAATGATTGATATCGAATTTCTTTATAATATTTGGATGTAACTCACCGCAGATACCCAACACTATATTACCAAGTTTTATCCTAATGGATTTAGATGGATGGTAGTATTTAGGGACTTCAGAATCAATT
>CAMCJK010000014.1 GCA_945875075.1 Candidatus Fokinia solitaria
AACTTTAATTTCAAGCTCAGCAGATCAGCAAAGTGGTACATTTTTAATCAAAACAGTTGGGGATAATTTAATGAATCTTGTAGATGGTGAATCTGTGAAGCTTAAAGTGAAAGTTGGTGATGTTGAATCACATAATGTACCAATATCTACACTGATAATAGATACAAATGGTGATTTGAGTATAAAAGCAATAGATGATGATAAATCTATCAAACAATATAAGATAAGTATAATTGATGAAGATGATAAGGGAGTCTGGATCACTGGACTACCAGAAAAATGCAATGTAATGCTTGCTGGACAATCTTATACAAATTAAGAATTCATTATACTCAATATAAAAAAGCATTCTATATGCTATTTTATCAATATTAATAATATATGGAATCTATCGTATAATACATATGGATCAAATAAATAAGAATACTCCTCCTACTATTAAAGAGCAGGTAGAAACATTTACAGTACATGGCATTACGATACAGGACCCATATAAATGGCTGAGAGATGAAAATTGGCCTAATATATCCAATCCTGAGATTTTATCTTATGTAAAAGATGAAAATACATATTCTAAAGAATTTTTTGATAACAATTCAGATCTTATTGAAAAAATATTTCAAGAAATAAAATCAAAGATTCCCTTAAAAGATTTCTCTGTCCCATATAAAGATGGAGATTATATGTATTATAGTTATATTCTAGAGAGTGATCAGTACTGGAACCATGCTAGGCGAAAAGTTGTCACAGATGACAAAGAAATGATCAAAGCGATCTCTCAAGAAATGGAGCAAGAATTAGTTAGTAAAGATGTTTTTATAAATGAGAATACATTAGGTAAAGATTCAAAATTCTTTTCATTACAGACATATACAGTCAGTCCATCTCAAGATATGGTTGCTTATTCAGTCGATCATAAAGGAGATAAAAGATATGACATAGTTGTTCAGGAAGTTGATAGTGGGCAAATAATTGATACAAAAGTCACAAATACAATGGGTGCTATTATATGGCATCAGAATGGGAAAGGCTTCTTCTATATACCTGCAAATAAATTCTGGAGATCTGAAAAGGTTTTATATCATGCAATAGGTTCAACAGAGCCTGATATAGAAATATACCATGAAAAAGATTATACATTTTCAGTTGATATAGAAAAATCCAGCAGTGAAGACTTCCTATTCATATCTTCAAGCAGCTATACAGAAACAGAAGTTAAATTTTTAGACTTAAGAAATAGTGATTTAAACTCTATAGATGCTAAATTTCTTTTCCAAAGAAGAGCAGGGCATATTTTTAGTGTGACACATAATAGAGATCATTTTTATATCTTAACAAATGATTTGGGAGATAATTTCAGACTTATAAAGATGCGAGTCGATGATTTATCCCAATCTGATGAGATAATATCTCACAATGAATCAATCCCATTAACAGGTATTGATATGTATCAAGATCATTTTGTAATTACTAGCAGAGTAAATGGTTTGCCGATCCTTTCTGGGTATAAAATAAATTTTGAAGATGGAACAATAAAGTTTAATGAAAATATAAAATTCAGTGATCCATCATATGATGTCAGGGTTGTATTTACACCATTCAACTCTGGTGCATCATTTAGATATAAATACAGTTCACTGAAAAATCTTGGAATAGTTTACGAATATGACTTTAAAACAAATAGCACTACAAAGCTAAAGGAAGTGAAATTAAATGGATTTAATCCTGATGATTATGAAATCAAATATGAATATGTGACTGTACCACCAGTATATCATAATGAAGATGTGTGCAGTAAAGATAACATCTATCTTAGAAATGATGTGAAAGTCCCAGTGACAATTATCTATAAAAAATCCAACCAGGAACCTAAGCCTCTTTTGCTCTATGGCTATGGATCTTATGGCATACCTATACCAGCTGTATTTCGACCTTCAATATTCCCATTACTTGATAGAGGATTCGCATTCGCAATTGCTCATATAAGAGGTGGTGGTGAGCTAGGGAAAATGTGGTATGAAGCAGGAAAAATGCTACATAAAAAGAATACATTTGAAGATTTCATTAAAGTTGCTGAGTACTTAAAAAATGCAGGATATGCTTCTTCTATAGCAATATCTGGAGGAAGTGCTGGTGGGATGTTGATTGGATACTGTATAAATAATAGACCTGATTTGTATAAAGCTGCAGTTGCTGCAGTTCCATTTGTTGATGTACTAAACACAATGCTAGATGATACTTTGCCACTTACGCCTCTTGAGTTTAATGAGTGGGGCAATCCAATAGGAGATAAACAAATATTTGATTATATGCAATCATATTCCCCATATGATAATATTAAGTCTCAGGAATATCCACATTTATACATATCTTCAGGTTTATATGATCAGCAAGTGACTTACTGGGAGCCTTTAAAGTTTGTTGCTAAATTGAGACATCTTATGCAAGATAAAATTCTTTTACTTAAAATGAATATGAATGCTGGTCATTCTGGTGCCTCTGGAAGGTTTGATTATATATATGAAATAGCTAAAGAGAATGCTTTTTTACTATCAGTATTTGATAAATATAAATAACTCTTTAATAGATGAAAAAAATATTGACATTCTTATTTAAATTTATCATCATATTATATACATGCATTATACTAAATTATAACTCATGTTTTGCTGATGCTTTCAAAAAATGTACTAATGATGAATTACATACGATACAAGACTATTTAAACAGCTTTAGGACTTTATCAGCAAATTTCATTGAAGAAAGTAAAGATAAAAAAAGCACTGGCAAGATATACATTAAAAAACCTGGTTTAATGAGAATAGAGTATGAAAAGCCTGAAAAAATATCTATTTTTATAAATCAAGATATTGTGTCATATTATGACCATGAGCTAGATGAGTCTACTAAAATTAGGCAAGATCCAAGATTTTTAAGTTTTTTATCAAAGGATGTTATAAGTTTACAAAAAGACTTTAAAAGTTTTGAATGTATGACTAATGGAGATAGTATTGATCTAAAATTATCATTTGATAAACAAAATGATGAAGAAATAGTTCTAATTGTGAATTTTTTGAAATATAATTTTAATAATCTGATGATATATATTGATTATAAGTTGAAAACTACTATAAAATTTACTGACATGACTCTAAATAATGGAATGCAAAGTAGCCAGTTTATTTTCAAGGATAAGAATTTTTTTAATATTGGGTAGGAATGATAAAAACAGCTTTAATTGTAGAGGATTGCCCTCTCACTATCGAAATGACACGTTTTTTTTTACAAAAACTTGGTATTGACAAAATTCTAGCTATAAGTAATCACCAGTCTTTTGCAACACTTATAAAGTCAAACTTTATACCAGATTTAGTTGTGACTGATTGGAATATAGATAATAAACTCAATGGTGGAGATGTAATCTCTAAGATGTCAAAATACAATATTCCAGTAGCAATCCTGACTTCAGAAGAGAAAAACACACACTATATGAAATCACCAAAATATAATTGGTTCAAGAAACCTTTGAATTTTTCTGACTTCAAAAATTGGTTGGAAGACATCGATAGTTAATTAATAAGAATACTACTTAAAATTTGCTAAATATGATTTAGGATTGATTCTATCTCTTGGATCTCCACCATCATAAATTATATTCCATCCATTCGATATAGAAAAGTCTTTAGCTTTTTCAAAGTTATCAAAGTATAGTTTGACTTGTTTTTGGACATCATTACTACCATTCCATTGCATACTAGCACTGATATATGCTCCAGACAGATTTGGTAAACACTCTACTATCCATCTGTCTTTTGCAGATGCTGATTGTGTTGCAGATTTTTTATCCTGATATATTCTAACGTACATTATATAAATAATATTATTTTAAAATTTTTATTTTTATTTTATCAAAAAAATCAATGCACTAAAAATAAATTATCTATTATATAATATTAAATTAGTTTTTTTATTGTAATTTTATACATATTAAATTATGCAGGAAAAATTTTTTATCAAAGATGGCATAGGCATAGATGAGGTTGGTAAGGGGGCTTTAGCAGGTCCTGTTGTTGCCTGTGCAACACTTTTTAATTCCGAAATTATACCAAGCTTCTTGATGGAAATTGGAGTTGATGATTCTAAAGCTCTAACACCTAAAAAGCGTTGTATTATAAATGAAATATTAATGACGCTAGCTAGTAAAGGTTGTTTAAGTTATGGTATAGGTGTTATTAGCGCATCTTATGTTGATGAATATGGTATAACAATGGCAACAAATAATGCAATGCAGCAAGCGTTAATTGCTATTAATTCACCAAACAGACTAATTTTAGTTGATGGTATAGTGAATCCTTTTAAAGAGATGAGTTTGAATGTTGAAACAGTAGTGAAGGGAGACTCTAAATGTTATAATATAGCTGCAGCATCAATCATTGCAAAAGTATTTAGAGATAAAATAATGGATAATCTATCAGTTAATGAAGATCAGTGTTATAATTGGAGTAAAAATAAAGGGTATCACAGTACAGAGCATATGAAAGGAATATCTTATAAAGGATTGTCATTGCATCATAGACAAAGTTTCTGTAAAAAATTAATATCAAATAATTCTAATTAGTATTAGACATGTTTAATGTTTTAATTGTTGGTTTCATGGTATACTATTTCTACAAAAATAATATACGGACTGGTAAATTGAGGCAATTTATGCGTCATGCCTTACCTAATGTCATAAACTATCTGCAAGATGTTTTTGATAAAATTGATGGTAAGAAAGCCAAAAGACATAGGAGTAAGTATGAAGGTTCACACATAATGTCAGTAGAGGAAGCTAGACAGATACTTGGATTAAAGCATGGTGCATCGAAAGATGAAATTTTAGGTATATTTAAAAAATTGATGTTGATAAATCATCCTGATAAGGGAGGAACAGAATATATTGCAGCTAAAATAATACAAGCCAAACAAACATTACTGAATGATCAAAAGCACAACTGAGATGACAAAGACTATCTTATATCTAATGATAGTACAAATCACTCTGACAGGTTGTACAGCATTATTACCTTTATCGGTTGTAACAACAACAATGCTTATGTCTGATGAAAGGTCAATAGGAGCAATTATAGACGATAGAATGATTGCTAGTAGAATTAGTACAGAGATCTCAAAAAAAGGTAATGGACATATGTTTTTATCAATCAGTGTCACTGTATTAGAAGGGAGGGTATTACTAACAGGAAGTGTTGCATCACAACAATGTATAGATGAAGCTTTAAAAGTCGCATGGTCAGTTAAAGGGGTGCAAGAAGTCATCAATGGAATGACAATAGAATTAAAAAGTATAAAGAATACAGCTAATGATACACTAATTGCAAATAGCATTAATAGCAGGTTGCTGATTGAGAAAAACTTCATTTCTACAAACTACAGAGTATCAGCAAATAATAATGTAGTATTTTTATTGGGAATAGCACAGAATCAAGAAGAAATGGATAAAGCACTTATTATAGCAAGTAATACAAAAGGTGTGAGCAAAGTAGTAAATTATATTATAATGAAAACTGATCCAAGAAGATAGTTAGTATAGTCTATATGTCAAATAATGAAAAAAACAAGAGCGATTTTGATAAAATGTTCGACGATCTTTTTAAAGATCAACTTAAAAAAGATAATGAAGCTCCAGAGGCAGAAGATGAATTAGATGATGATATCATAAATGAAATTCTCAATAGTAAAAAAAACACTGATGATGACGACGACGATGATGATCAGCTTAAAGAAGTCAAAGATGATGATGATAACTTTGATTGGTTAAAAGATTTAATAGATGATATAGATAGAGAAGAACAAGACAAGAAAAAAATTGCTAGTAATACTACCCCTGCAGTTCAGCCTAAACCTCTTAAGCCAAGCTTTACAAGTAAACTCAGTGAGAAGCCACGCCCCCCAAAGCCACCTGAGCATATTGCAAATTGGGGGCTTGGAAAGAAGACTGTTGTTTTGCCCCCACAAAATAGTGGTATGGCAATAAAAGACTCATTCTTTGATAAGACAAAAACACATATATATTATATATTCTTTATTGTTTTCCTTATTAGTAGCGCTAGCTTAGTTTTTTATAATATGATTCCAAACAGTAAAGGAGATTTATGCCATGACTCTAATATAGTGCTGAGAAATGTTTATTCTGGAGACAAAATACTAATTGATGTCCACGAAGTTACTAATAGTGGTTTAGATGTTATTAAAAAGGGATATATAGATGCACAAATCAGTAATTTGATGTATCGTTTAGTAAAACCAGGCGAAAAAGTAATTGATGTTGGTGCAGGGTTTGGATACTATACACTGTATTTAGCAAGAATTGTTGGTAGCTCAGGGCAGGTCTATAGCTTCGAAGCACGGAAAAATATATTCGAATTATTAGATAGCTCAATTCGTATCAATAGATTTCACAATGTTAAAACATTCAATAATGTGTTGTTGACAGAAAACAGAAGATTATTATTAGACACAAAAAATTATCAAAAACGTAGTAATTTTGGAGTTTCAAACTTAATACTAGACTATGAGAATATTCATTCTAATAATGACAAAAGTGAATTTGTTGATGGAGTATCTTTAGATTCAGTCTTAAGTGATGTTACAAATATTGCAATGTTACACATTAATGCTAATGGAAATGAGTTAAGTATAATTCTTGGTGCTCAAAGGTTGATAGCAGCATCACCTAAGATCAAAATCATTACCAGCTGGTCAAAACATCAAATGACAAAATATGTCAATGTACATAATGTCGTAACTCAATTAGTTGACAGTGGATTTAGATTTTGGATGATTAAACCATCAAATGGAACTCTGATTGAACTTTCTAAAGTAGAGCATATTCTACAAGTAGAAAGAGGAAGGTTCCTGATTGCAAAAAGTTTACAATAATATGATTGATTTAGAAAAAAAATTATTGCTTAGTGCGATAGAGCAAGCTCATTTTCATAAATGGGATGATACTCTAGTTGAGGCAATATGTAATATAAATAATATTAATCAAGATCTTTTTTATATTATCTTTCAAAATGGGACTGTGGGACTTGCTGACAGCTTCTTTAAATTAGTTGATGATGAAATGTCTAAATCTATAACAGATGGCTTTCATAAGCTACCAATTCACATACAAGTATCTAAACTTCTATCTGCTCGCTTTGATTATAAATATACTCAAAAGAGTGTGGTTTTAAAAATACTTTCGATGCCGATCAATATAAAGTTTCAAATTTCTCACGTATTGAAGACGGCAGATAATATCTGGAATAAAGTTGCACATCAGTCTAATGGATTTGATTATTATACTCGAAGGATGATGTTATCTTATGTATATAAAAATTGCCTATTACACTTTAAAAAAGATAAAACACATAAAGATATGATGGAGTTTATAACAAACCAATTAAAATTTATTGGAAAAATCACTAAGATAAAACATAAATTCTTTGCTTAACCACTGTCTTTTATACGCAAAGCATACTCATCTATCATATTTTGCTCCTGCTTATCCATTAAACGTTGCTCTTCAATCAAATATTCATTCACCAGATGTTCATATGTTTTCTTATCAATTTCTTTATTGATTATCTCTTGTATAAAACTATCTAAAATCACTTTAGTAGACTCGATTTGAATATTTATTTCCTTTTGCTTGTTTAACTGATGATCCATAAATTTAGCTATATAATAGCGATCAAATGTTTCATTCCGAAGTGATTGTAATTGTAATTCGTAATCTAATGACTCTTGTAGAGCTACAATTTTATCTTTTAAAGACTTGATTTCAAATTCTAAATTTGATTTTTTAACTAGCAAATGGTCAATCTCTTTTTGTGTAAATGAAATAAGTTTTTGTAATGTAGTTTTTGTTTTCATATTTTTATAGATAAAATGCAAAATAGATTGTAAAATAATATCTGTTTTAAAGTAAAAAATTCTAAATTTAACAACAATGAAATTTTATAAAATAAAAATTCTTTTCCTTATACTACTAATAAGTGTTATAAATGTAAATAGGATAGAAGCGGCAGAGCTTGACGTAGTAGATTTTAATCAGCTAAAAAGCTCTCTCAATGCTGTGGAAGATGATAAGAAAATTCTTTTCTTTTTTACTTCATGGTGTCCTTATTGTAAGGATACAATTCATGATATCTTAAAACATAATAGTGAAAGCTATAAAAAATTCTTCTTTATATCTCTTGACACAGATTATAATAAAATTGCAAATCTGACAAAGAATATAAATGCAGATATCAAAATATATTACATGAGCAGCCCGGAAGAGGTTTTAAATATATTCCAAAATTTTAAACTTAAGTATAACAATGCAATTCCTTACATAGCAGTTTTAGATGAAGATAATGAATTAATAAAAGACAATGTAAATATAAGGCAACTATATAGATATTTAAAATGAAAAAATTTATTCTTATTATAATTTTCGCATTACAACTCAATATAGTATATGCAGGAGAAGTTAAGGTTGTTGATATACAACAATTCAAACAAGTGTTGGATAATAATAAAAATGATAAAGTGCTAT
Source organism: Candidatus Fokinia solitaria (assembly GCA_945875075.1). Classification (GTDB taxonomy): domain Bacteria; phylum Pseudomonadota; class Alphaproteobacteria; order Rickettsiales; family Midichloriaceae; genus JALQUO01. The sequence goes on from CAMCJK010000014.1 coordinate 8,588, forward strand.
TCTTTTTTGCATCATGGTGTAGAGCATGTACAAAAACCATTCCAAATATTACAGCTAATAACATTATTTTTATCTCACTAGATAAAGAGCCAAAAGCTATTGAAAAAATGACCAAGGATATAAAATATGATGTTTATAATATAGCACCATCAGAAAATTTTGAAAACATATTAGAGCTGTCTAGTATTTTAAATATCGCAATTGCTAAGAAAAACAAAGATGGAGGGCTGTCACAGTATTTTCCATATATAGTTATCTTAAATGGCAATAATAAAGTACTTATGGACAATATAGATAAAGATGACCTAAATAAATACCTTAAATAATGTTTATATCATTAGGGGAAATTATCATTATAGTTACAATATCTCTAGTGGCCTTAAAATCTAATGAAATAGTGTCAATAATGCATAGGATGGGTAATATTGTGAGAACTATAAGTGAAAGATATAATGCAGTGGTTGCTGAAGTAAAAAATTGGTGGAACAAAAGATAATGATAGAAGATTCTTTAAAGAAATCAACATTAGAAGAACATATAAAAGAACTAAAGAATAGGATTGTAAAGTGTGTTGTTGTATTAATTATACTCTGCTGCCTATCGATGTTTTATGCAAATGATGTATATGATTTCTTAGCAGAGCCACTTCTAAAAGCAATTACGCAGCACAATAGCAATATAGAGAGAAAGCTCATCTTTACAGGCCTTACAGAAGGATTTATGACTCATATGAAGTTGAGCTTCTTCTTAGGTATAGGGTTATCATTTCCATACATAATATTTCAATTCTACATGTTTTTATCTCCAGGATTGTATGCAAATGAAAAGAAAATCATTTTACCATTTGTACTATCTGCTATATTTTTATTCTTCCTTGGAATTTGTATGGCATATTTCTTTGTAGCGCCAGTTGCATGTGATTTTTTCATCAGCTTTGAAGGACTCATAAACTATCATAATAAAGAAATTCCTGTGGTCTTGGAAGCAAGAATCAGTGAATACCTCAGCACAATGATGCAGTTATTACTTAGCTTTGGCATAGTATTCCAACTACCGATTGTTATTTTGATGCTCTCAAAACTCGGTATTCTATCTGTGGAAATGCTCACGAAATACCGCAGACATGCAATAATTTTGAATTTTATCTTAGCTGCAATAATAACGCCACCAGATGTGATTAGCCAGATTTCTTTGGCAATTCCAATGGTGTTACTATATGAAATCTCTATTATGCTTGTAAAAAAGATGTGATTTCTTGAATAGGATGACCATTGGAATCATCTTCTAAAGAAAATGTGAGATCCTGATTATCTAGCTCATTTTTTGAGGCAAACATATGATTCACATTATTATACAGTCCTTGCACTCCATATGAAATTCCATCTTTTACTGCTACACTACAGGCTCCATGTAATATAAAATTAGATTTGAAGGGCTCACATAAGTAATCAGTTATAGGAGAAGATACTAAAACTTGAACAGCCTTGATATTAAGGCTTTTTTCTGCTTTTTGATGTTTGGTTCCTTGTTGAGAGTCTTTCTGATACCAGTAATTAGATGCATAGGTACCAACATAGGATATAGCTGCAGGTATATAAACTGATTGCACAACTTTTGTTATAGGTCTATAAAAGCTCATGTTATAATATGATAAGTTTATGAATTGTTTAAACAAAGACCACATTATCAGTTTGTTCCAAAAATACAACAATTTTGTGACTAAAAATATTCTCAATTCAGTCCTTCTAATAATTTTAATTGGTAGGATTTCATTTGAGAAAAGCTTTGTTAAAAATGTAGTTCCTTTAATCATTTTTTGTACATCGAACACTCTTGACCTACAATAATCTTCTACTAATCCAACTAACTATAGTGACCTTTAACTACAAACCTGATGCATATTTCATTGTGATTTTCTTAATCCATTTCAGGTTATTAAACCCTCTTAATCCAGTCCTTCTAATAATTTTAATTGGTAGGATTTCATTTGAGAAAAGCTTTGTTAAAAATGTAGTTCCTTTAATCATTTTTTGTACATCTAACACTCTCGACCTACAATAATCCTGTAGCAGTGATTCAGAACCTATATCTAGTCCAATTTCCATCCCGAAAGATATTATTTTGATAATTCCCTCCATGTCTCTTAGACCAAGATTCAAGCCTTGGCCAGCAATAGGATGAATAGCTTGTGCAGAATCTCCTATTAGGACAACTCTGTTTTTATAACGTTGTTTTGCTTGGACTAGCTTCAAATGATATGTCAGTGGATTTGATGCTATCTCTATAGCACCTAAATACCCGTTCAATTTCCTTAAAATTAGATTTTTTAAAGTGCTTTTATCAAAAAAATTAATATCATCTTTGGATATCTTTCCTTTTTCTATCCACACAAGAGATGACATTGTGCCTAAAAGCTCATGTTTAGGCAGTATTGCAAAAGCCCCATTTGGAGTGAACTTTTCAACTGCAACACCATTATGAGGCCACTCAGTATGTCTGATATCAATGACAATTGCTGTCTCACAATAATCTAGCTCCTTAATATCAATACCGACTAACTTTCTAACAGTAGAGTACTTACCATCTGCACCTATTACCAGTGGTGCATATATATGGTCTAGAACTTCTGTTTCTTTACTCATGTTTGTAAATTTATCACAATAAATATGTGTAAAAAACTCTTCAGATTCTATTTTGATATCACTAGGTGAATATAAAACATCAATTTTATCTAAATTTTCATTGAGTTTATTATACAAAAATCTCAATAATACAAGCTCATCTATTAGATATCCGAAGTTTTTTAAATCTATATCTTGAGGGAGAAAATCAACTTTTGAATAAGAATTATCATCAACAACTCTAATATAATTTATTGGTTGAGAATTTTCTACTATTTTTTCAGAAATTCCAATTTGATTAAAAATTTCATAGGAGTTTTGAGCTATTGCAAAGAGCCTTGCAGGACCATGTTGCTTAACATCATTTTTGAAATATTTGAGATCATCAATTAAAAGACCTACTCGAACCTTATTCTTAGCGAGTAATAGGGATGTTGTAATGGCTATGGGACCAGATCCAACAATGAGAACATCATATTTCTTCATTTTATTTTTTTAATGAGTATATTTATTTCTTCTTGTAATGACTTATCTTTGCTTACTGCATTTATAAGATATAAAACTGTTGAGTGATTTCTATCTAGCTTATCACCTATTGCTTTCAAAGTCATTGCAGTTTCATTCCTAGTTATATAGGCTATAGCTGATCTTGCCCTTGATACTTTATGAATTCTACTTGAGCCTAAAACATCATTTCTTTTGACCCCATAATATTTACAAGTTATATTTAAAAGATCATCAAATTGAATCTCAACACTACTACACTTAGGCTCACTAACAACTTCTAAAGCACTATTACTAAAATCACATCTACCAATTATTTCCTGTACTAAACTATTTTTGATAGTCTTTATATTCATGACATTTGCATAGCTGATGATGTTATGTAAGATAGATTCTAGCTCTCTGATGCTTGAATTTATATTATTAGCAATATATTCCAGGACACTTGTTGATACATCATAGGAATTATACATCCTTTGCATTTTAGATTGTAAAATTAACATGCGAAGATTGAAATCAGACTGCTGAATACTAGCTTTAAAACCACTAGATATCCTTGATTTAGTACGATCATCTATTGAAAGACTCGATGGCGCCCTATCACAGGCTATAACTATCCACCTGCGATTATCTACAAGATGGTTCAAAAGCCTCGCAAATTCCTTCTCAAGGTTACCACTGCCTGAGCATATAAATTGCACATCATCCATCAGCAATGCATCTAGTTCAGCAAAGCGCTTTTTAAATGAAAAGAGATCATTTTTCCGGACAGCATCTATGTATGCTTCCTTAAACTCTTCAGCAGAAAGATATTCTATTTTTGAGTTCTGATTAGCGTTCTTAACATGAGAAACTATAGACTTCATTAGATGAGTTTTGCCCATCCCTACAGGGCCAAAAATGCAAAGACATGGCAGTGAGCTACAATTATCCTGCAATATCATATCTGATACCTGTCTTGCTGACCAGTAAGCTAACCTATTTGAATCATCAAAAACAAAATCATCAAAGCAAACAGTGGTATCAATTTGACGTTTATAAGGATGAGGCTCTTCAATATGCTGTTTTAATACTGAAAGTTCATTGTTTCTAGGGATTTTCTGAACTACTTGTTCAATTTTTTTAACAACAATTTCTATCTTTTTTGCACTTATACAATTATTATATACATATGAGGAAATTTCTCTAAAATAGCTTTGAATTATGACACCTCTCATAAAGTCACTTGGTACAACTAACACTATAGCGTGACGTTCTTCCTTCAAACCAGCATACTTTATATATTTTAAAAACCTATCATAAGCCGCATCTCCAAATCCATTTTTAAAATATTGAAATAAATTCATGCAATCCTTCCTTTCATCCTGCCCTAAATTTTTTTTAAATAAAAATGACTCAAAGGCACTCATTTCAGTGCATATAGGGGGTATTTCTAATTGTTTCGTATGCGCAACACTCATGAAAAGCTATCTATTTTCTGATTTATATATTGCCCTTATGATATCACTAAGATGTGTTGATTCAAGTAGACAAGCAAAATAAAAAACAAAAAAATATAATAAAAATAGTTGTATTTTCTTATTTTTATACTAGAGAAATCAAGCTAAATAATAGCCAAACAGAAAGTTTTAACAATTCTTAAGTGTGTCAATAATATTCCTTACCAATATCTATTTTTGGTCTAGAATTTTTTTCTCGCCACTCATTTGTATCTCTTAATGAATATATACATCCGCAGTACTCTTGCTTATAAAACTGCTCATCCTTAGCTATTTCATACATTCTACTGCTGCCACCATCTAGACGCCAGTTATAAGTCCAATAACTCAATCCTTCATATGGCTCAGCAGCTCTCTCACCGCAATCGTTTATTTGATCCATATTTTTCCATCTAGATATCCCAAGGGAGCTTGTAAACACTTTAAAGCGATTTTCGTGAGCATAAAGAGCTGTTCTTGCAAATCTCATATCGAAACACATAGTGCATCTTATACCTCTCTCAGGCTCACGCTCAAGTCCCTTAGCCCTTTGAAACCAATTTTGAACATCATAGTCACAATCAACAAATTTTATACCAAGTTTTTCTGCATATCTTATATTTTCATTTTTTCTAATTTCATACTCTTTTTTAGGATGAATATTAGGGTTGTAAAATAGAATTGTGAGCTTTAGCCCTGAAGCAACCATTGCTTCAATGACCTCACCAGAGCATGGTGCACAGCATGAATGTAGTAATACCGATTTCTCACCATTTGGTGGTGTTATTTGTTTCCTATTAACTTTGTTTGACATAAATTTTGAAGCTAAATTACATAAGTATTCATGCTATTATATAGCATTAGGTTAAATAAAAAAATTATCTATATTTAGATCTGTAAAATTTTATGCTAAACTTATAGATGTTAAAATAAAATATATTACATAAATAAAAATGAATATTGCCAACGACCACACAGAAGCCTTTGATGAATCTGTAGCATCCACAGATGCAAACACTAAGATTGAGGTCATCACTAACTCGAAAGATAGAAAAGAATTTTTAGTTATAAAAAGCGCAGTTACAATATCTCAAGAGGTTGATGCAGAAATAGCTGAAAGAGCAAAAACATTTAAATTAGCAGGATTTAAAGATAAAGGTGCGCCAGTTAGTATAGTGAAACGTCAAATTGGTAAGGCTGTTATGACCCAGCATATTGATACGTTGATAAAACATGCAGTGTTACAAGTAGTGAGAGAGAATGACTTGAGTTTCGCCATCAAGCCAAATATTGAAATCAAAGAATTTGATCCTGAAGGAGACATCAAGATTTTTATATCATTTTGTATTCCTCCTGAAGTAGATTTCACAGATGATAAGTTTAGAGTTGAAATTCTTGAGCTTCAAGTTAGTGATAGTGATATTCAGCAAGCAAAAGATGCATTAAAAAAGATGATTATATCATATAAAGAAGCTCCAGTAGATCATATATCTGCTAACGGTGATGCAGTAATTATAGATTTTCATGGTAAACTTAATGGCGAAGAGTTTGATGGTAATAAAGCATCACAATTCAGAATAGACATAGGTGATGGGCAGTTTATCAAGGATTTTGAAGAAAAACTGGTTGGTTTTAAGAAAGGTGAAGAAAAAACAATTAAAGTCATATTCCCAAAAGACTATAATGAAACTAAACTAGCTGGCCAAGGAGTGGATTTTGAAATAAAAGTACATGACATTTTAGTAAAAGATGAAAATAGTGATATAGAAGATGAGCTTAAAAAGCGTTTCAATATTGAGACAGCTGACCAGTTAGATGAGATTATCCGTTCAAAAATAGTATATGATTTCAATTCAGTATCTAGACTAAGAACAAAAAAACTTCTCTTTGAAAAGCTTGATGCTGCAGTAGATTTTGATTTACCTAAAGACTTAATTGAAGCTGATTTTGAATCTATGTGGAAAGATATCTCTCAGAAAATCGCTAATGGTACACTGGAAAAGTCAGAAGAAGATTTAAAAGTAGAGGTTATGCACAAAGCTAAAAGCAGGGTGAAATTTGGTTTAATACTAGCTGATATCGCTAAGAGAAACTCAATCAATGTGAGCGATGAAGACATTGCAAACACTAAAGAGTTAGAGAAAATGAGAAGACCTGACAGCAGCGAGAAAATAGATGAATTCTTTAAGGCGAAAGAAAATCAGGATATGCTTCGAGGAGCGATCTTAGAAGATAAAGTGGTAGACCTCATAATATCTCAGGTTCAAAAATATTCGATTTCTGTTACAATGACTGAGTTTAATGATAAGTATGCAAAAGAAATACAAGATCTAATTCAATAATGACGACAAAAATCGAGGAACTATCAATTAATTTTGGACCTCAACACCCTGCAGCACATGGTGTCCTAAGGCTTATTTTAGATATGGATGGTGAAGTTATAAGGAGAGCTGATCCACATATAGGACTATTACACCGTGGTACTGAAAAGCTCATAGAGTATAAGACATATCTGCAGGCTGTGCCTTATTTTGATAGGTTAGATTATGTATCACCAATGTCTTATGAGCATTGCTTTTCACTCGCTGTAGAAAAACTCCTTGATTGTAAAATACCTTTGCGAGCTCAATTTATAAGAGTGCTCTTTTGTGAAATCACTCGCATCATGAATCACCTGCTAAATATCACAACTCAAGCATTGGATGTTGGAGCAATGACACCGCTTCTATGGATGTTTGAAGAAAGAGAAAGAATGATGGAGTTTTATGAGCGTGTAAGTGGGGCAAGAATGCATGCAAACTATATTAGACCAGGTGGAGTCGCATCCGATATGGATGATGAACTTATCACTGATATTGCTGAATTCTTTGATGCACTACCTCCAAAGTTAGACGATATGGAGTCTCTTTTAACAGAAAATCGGATTTTCAAGCAAAGACTTGTGGACATAGGTACAATGGCTAAAGAGCAAGCACTTGAGTGGGGATTTACTGGTCCGATGTTAAGAGCTTCAGGAGTTGCTTGGGACCTCAGAAAAGATCAACCATATGAGATTTATGACCAGCTTGAATTTGGAATACCAGTTGGTAAAGTAGGGGATTGTTATGATAGATATCTAGTGAGAGTAGCTGAGATGCGTGAATCGATAAAAATCATCAAACAATGTATTGAAAAAATGCCTAGTGGGCCTATCAAAACTGATGACTATCGCATAGCAACTCCTGAGCGTTCTGAGATGAAAGAATCAATGGAAGATATGATAAACCATTTTAAATTATTTACAGAAGGATTTAATGTCCCTGCAGGTGAAACATATACAACAGTTGAAGCTCCAAAAGGTGAGCTAGGTGTGTATTTAGTTTCTGATGGGAGTAATAAGCCATATAGATGCTATATAAGAGCTCCTGGCTTTGCACACCTTCAAGCATTAGATGTAATGAGTCGAGGTCATATGTTGGCTGATGTTGTATCAAATATAGGTAGTATGGATATAGTCTTTGGAGAAGTGGATAGATAAAAATAGAACAGTTATTAACAGTAAAGATGCAATAAGTTCACTAAACATGAACAGCAATTATATATCATATAGTACAACCATTCATAGTTCTATAATAGATAATGCAGAATATATATATAGAAGATACACCATTAGTTAGTCAGACTGATGATGTACAAAAGCCACCAGATATAAAACATGCACTAAACATACAGTATCAACAGTGAAGCTTCATGAAAGTTTATCAACGTCTGCAGTAAATACCAATCCTTAGTATAATGATTTTAATCTGCTACCAGGTGATGACTATTCAACAAAACTAGCTCCTTGTAGCACATAATAAGTAAATTGACTCAGATTCACTATAAAGTGTACTATAGTGCAGTTAAAAACTCATAATAAAAAATATATAATGACTGAATTTAGAGGCAGAATAAACCCTATAATAGTCGCTGATTGCACTTTTTATAAACATACAGTGTTCTTAAAAAATGTTATAAAAAACACTCAAATAGAAGTTGGTGACTACACTTACTATAATGATTTTAATCTGCTATCAGGCCATGATTATGCAACAAAACTAGCTCCATATCTGTATGAAGGAGTACCTGGAGGGTTATAATAGGAAGATTCTGCGCTATAGCTCATGGTATAACTTTTTTAACAGCTGGATCTAATCACCAATATCATGGGTTGTCAAGCTATCCATTTTCAGCTTTCAGACAAGATTAGAGCTCAAGTTATCAAGCAAATTATCCAGATAGAGGTGATAATATAGTTGCTAATGATGTATGGATTGGACATGATTCGACAATCATACCAGGAGTAATAATTGGTTGAGATATAATTGGGACCTCTGCAGTTATCACAAGAGACGTACCTGACTATTATATTGTTACAGGTAAGCCAGCCAGAATCATTAGAGACAGATTTGATGAAAAAAACAATAGCAAAGCTCTTATAAATTCAATGGTGGAACTGGTCAGATGAAAAAATTTTTGCTAATATAAAATATATAACTAGACAAAATATAGAGCCACTAACTAGCATTTAATAAATTTTTATGGATATGGAATTTAAATTTTCAGATAACAACATCATAAAAGCACATGAGATAATAAAAAAATATCCAAAGGGCAAAGAAAGAAGTGCTGTGATGCCACTACTATATTTAGTTCAGGAGCAGCATGATAATTGGATCCCAACTGTTGCTATGGACCATATAGCGGAGATATTAAATATCCCTCCAATGTATGTTTATGAAGTAGCAAATTTCTATACTATGTACAATAAAAAACCAGTGGGTAAGTATTTAATTCAAATTTGTAGAACAACTACTTGCTGGCTATGTGGCTCTGATATGCTAACAAAAGCTTGTAAAAAAGAATTGGGCATAGGTGTTGGTGAAACATCTAAAGATATGATGTTCTCACTTGTTGAAGTTGAATGCTTAGGCGCTTGTACAGCAGCTCCAGTAGTGCAAATAAACAATGATTATTATGAGAACCTTGATGAAGAGAAGATGATTGATATCATAAAATCTTTGCGAGATACAAAGTAAGTTTTATATTATAAATATGAGCTTCTGCAGTGTAATCATTTGGCAGTCTATATATCACTAATCTTTCCTTCTATTCCTTTTAGAGTAAAGAATATATAGTCCAATTGCAGCAATGATGCCTATAATTATAAACCACTGTATTTTATTCAGATAATCCCCTAGCTGTGCTGCATTATCACCTAAAAAATATCCTAACAACACTAACATTACTAGCCATGTACCACCTCCTAACAAGGTAAACATAATAAATAACTTTATATCCATTTTAGCTAGCCCTGCAGGGAAAGATATAAAGTGTTTTAAACCAGGCATAATCCTACCTAGGGCAATTGATATTGCTCCATGTTTTTTGAAATATTCTTCGACCTTATTTAATTTCTCATCTGAGAAAAAAACGTATTTTCCAAATTTGACAAATAAATCTCTGCCATAGTGATATGCAATGTAGTAAGTAATAATACCACCCACTAAATTACCTAAAATACCCGCTGTTAAAACTCCAAACATATGCATTTTTCCTGTCGCTATAAGATAGCCTGCAGGTATCATTGTAACTTCATTTGGAATAGGTATTAGAGTACCTTCGATCACAGTCATCAAAAATATTCCTAAGTACCCTAGAGACTCTACAAAATGTAGTATATAATTTATTATTGTATCAAACACAATCTTTACTAATTACTGTAAAATCCTGTTTCTTCACCAGGCATAACAAGTGCTTTTGTTCTATATGTCGTATTATGAACATTATTATTTGACATATTGTCATCACTTGAAATGAATTTCACAGCCCTTTGTGCCCAAATGCTCCTCGGATAATTTGTATTCAGCATCTTATAATACTTATACATATTATCCTTTGAATTTAAATTTACATGTACTTCAATTAGTCTATACATAGCTTCTGGCACGGCTATAGTGTTAGGATGTCTATTTAAGACCTCTTGATATCTTTGAACAGCTGCTGCATTTTCACCCCGTCTACCATAAAATCTTCCTATTTCAATCTGCTTAATAGCTATCATATTTTCAGCTTGATTAGAAAATTGTTTAGAATCATTTGTATACTCAGAGTTAGGGAATAAATTTGAGAGTGCATTAAAAGAGTCAATTGCATCTTGTGATGCTTGCTGATCTCTCTGAGAATCCATCATTTTACCATGATTAGACATACCCTTTATATAATAGGTATATGGAGTACTAGGGTTTTTAGGATACAAATTAATAAATTTATCTGCCTGTATTATTGCTTCATCAAATTTACCAATAGAATATAGTGCATGTATTTTTAAAACCATCGCTTCAGGAGCAACTGTAGACTTAGGATAATTTAATTCTAAAAAGTCTAATTTTTCTATTGCTGCTGCATTGTTTACACCTATATCTGCTAAGGCATCTTCATATAAGTGCTTATCACTACCTGCAACACTCTGAACCTCCCTAGGAGTTGCATTGCCACCACATGCACTAATCAAAAAAGCAGCACATATTAAATATACTTTAGAGATAAGTTTAAACTTTCCACTCATTTGAAATTATTTTTTTATTTTCACAGAATCTTTATAATAAGAGTATAACTTACTGTATCTTTCACTTTTATTCAATAACTCTTTATGAGTCCCAAATTCAGAGGCTTTACCATCACCAACAACATATATTAAATCTGCTGTTTCAATTGTTGACAGTCTATGGGCAATTATTATTGTTGTACGTCCTTTCTTTAAATTATTTAATGCTTGTTGTACTTTTGCTTCAGATATTGAATCTAGTGCACTTGTAGCCTCATCCAACAGAAGTATTGGAGAATTTTTCAATAGAGCTCTTGCTATTGCTATTCTTTGCTTTTGTCCACCAGATATTCTTAATCCAGCCTGTCCTATGTGGCTATTATACCCTTCTGGCATCTCTACAATAAATTCATGTGCTGCTGCTGCTTTTGCTGCTTCAATAACTTCTGCATCTGTTGCATCCATCCTCCCATATCTGATGTTATAGTCTATTGTTTCATCAAATATTGCTACATCCTGACTTACAAAGCCTATCGAGCTTCTCAACTGACTAAGCTTCATATCAGTAATCTTATGTCCATCTATGAAGATTGTACCAGCATCTGGATCATAAAATCTTTGCAAAAGTTGTAAAATTGTACTCTTTCCAACGCCAGATGTACCAACTAGAGCTACAGTTTGACCATTGCCGATCACCATATTGAAATTTTTCAATACACCACCCTTACACTTTTTATATGAAAAAGAGATGCCCTTAAACTCAATGTCATATTTTTTAAAGTTTATATCTTGCGCTTCAGGAGACTCTTTAATTCCTGGCTTTTGAGCCATCAAAGCAAATAATCTATGGGCCGCTGAAAACCCTTCTTGCAATGTATTATTTAACTCTGAAACAGCTTTTAATGGCCTATAACACATCAGTAATGCTGTTATAAATGAAAAGAATTCACCAGGAGTAAGTGTTTTGGCAATTATACATGTACCTCCATACCAAATTGCTACTGCAATTGTTATACCACTAACAACTTCCATTAAAGGTGATGCAGAAGACTCTATATAAATGGATTTTTTATATGAAACCTCTATGTCATTTAAAACTTTTCCAGCTTTTTCTAGCTCATACTTCTCATTACAGTATGATTTTATAATTGTAATGTTTTTAAAAGTCTCATCTAGCCTTGTAGAGTATGATGCAAGCTCATCCTGTATTTTATTTGCTGTTTTTCGCATCCTTCTCCCTAACTGTATCACAGGTAGAAATATGATTGGTAATACTAGTATGAAGATCAAAGACATTGCAACACTCTGATAAAACATCAAACTTATCAAGGCAATAAGTGTAACGAAATCTCTAACTGTATTTTTACATACTTCAATTATTGAGCGCTTCATCATATTAACTTCATTGGTAAACTTAGAAAGTAGCTTTCCAGATGAGTGATCATGAAATAACTTTAAATCAGAATATATAAGATGCTCATAGAGTTGCTTCTGAATACTTGATACAATTTTTTGTCCAATGATTTTCATACTGGAGTTTTGATAAAACTCTGCCAAACTTTTCACCAAACTATTTATAAAAACGCATAATGGTATTATAAATAGTAGCTCTGTTTTCTTTTGCATGAAAACATTATCCAATACAGGCTGTATTAACCAAGCATTTATTGTGGTCGTGAAAGCTATAATTAGCAGACAAACCATTGCTATTGCTATTCTTTTGATTTCAGGACGTATGTATTCTCTAAAAATTTTGGTCGCAATATCATATGAGCTTATGCTATGATCAGCTTGCTTAATTTTTTTTTCTTTGTTTATTATCACTCTTAAATGATGTATTTACTAATGTAATTTATTTTCTATATAAACTATTTTGCTATGCCACTTCCAATAATGAAAAGAAAAGAAATGACTAGGGAAACAATTAGTGTGAGTACTACCCCTGAGTTTCTTGGCCAAAATATTCAATACAAAGTAGAAACACAAAATGTTATTACTGAATACAGTTCAGAACTTGTAACAGCATATAAGGTACTACAAATAAATAACAACTCTGTCAATCCTGATCTATATGCATTAGTATCAAACGTACCACAGACTTTGAATTTATCTAGCTTTTTATCTCTAGTAAATCTTGGTCAGATTAATAATCTATCAAATATAGTTGAGTATGGGATATCATTAATCGATGGTAAGGAGCAGTTTGTAATCATACTACCATATATAAAATCTGAAAAAAGTATCAAGAATCACTTGGATATTTTCAAGTCTAAATCAGAAATTATATTGCAGCAAG
>CAMCJK010000015.1 GCA_945875075.1 Candidatus Fokinia solitaria
TTGCCTTTCACCTTCATCTTCTACTAACTTTGAAACTATATTAGTCTTTGTTGAATTTAAAAGCAGTACACAATACCTCCCTGCAAGTGACAAAAATGTTGTGAGACTAGCACCTTTAGTACCTCGCTCATCTTTTTCAATTTGCACTAAAACAGTTTGGTCAACCTTTATTAGGTTATGAATTGGAACGTACTTGTGAGATGGAGCAGTGACTAATTGCTTATGTATATGCTTGATAGCCGTTATGTTATCTTCATCTAGTGGTTGCTCTACTTTTATTTCACTAACGGCCTGGCGATTCTCAAAACCATTTCCATCATAATATTTTGGATGTATTTCTGAGAATTGTAAAAACCCTGCTTTATCCTTGCCATAATTGACAAAAGCTGCTTGTAGACCCGGTTCTATTTTTTCTATTTTGGCAAGATATATATTGCCTTTAATAAAATTCTGAGTTGCATTCTGATGTCTTAAATCTTTGATTTCACCATCTTTATATAGAACAACGGTAGTATCATCTTTATACAGCCCATCTATGATTATTTTTTTCCCTAACATTTACTTGGTATCTAACTATAGATCATTTTTTATTTGTCAGCTTTTTATCCAATATTACAGAATTAAAACAAATTTTGTGAATATATTTTTGAATTATTAATTCACATGATATAAAAGATTTTTGTATTGAAATAATCTGACTAATAACTACATAGCATAATACTTACAACATTAAAAATTCATAGATGTTAAAACAGATACCTCACATAAATTTTATAAGCAAAAAACATTATGCTTTCGGCTTTAGTTTTTTACTATCAATCCTTAGTATAATACTTTTGATCAGTAATGGATTGAACTTTAGTATAGATTTTAAAGGAGGGACGATAATAGACTTCAAAACTGAGCATCAAAATGTTGCAGTTGAGCTAAAAGACAATCTAGATAAACAACATTATAAGGACTTTGAAATCAATAAGATTATTGGCTCCGAATCAACTTATAGTTTGAAAATGGGTACAAACACATCAGAAGATATTGAAAAGTTAGTATATAGCTTAAAACAAAAATTTAATGATATCCAGATAGATAGGATAGATTATATAGGGCCTAAGATAGGTGCTGAGTTTGCATTTGCTTCAGCTAAAGCAATTGTGTTTTCACTCATAGCAATGATGATATATGTCTGGATTAGATTTGATTTGATTTTTAGTGTTGGTGTAATTGTTGCTCTCTTACATGATGTTTTAATTACACTAGGGTTTTTTAGTCTTACTCAATTCCAATTTGATTTAACTTCTGTAGCAGTCATTTTAACCATTGTAGGCTATTCAATTAATGACAGCATAGTTATATATGATAGAATCAGAGAAAATGTCACCACTAAAATCAGTACAATTAAAAGAAGTCAGTTTTGTGATTTGATAAATCGAAGTATTAATGAAACTCTTTCAAGAACTATTATGACCTCACTTACAACTATAATAGTCTGCATTGCACTCCTAATTTTAGGCGGCGAAGCTCTGAGGGGATTTAGTGCTGGCCTTTCCTTTGGTATAGCCTTTGGTACATACTCATCAATATATGTCTCAGCACCAATTTTAATTTTCTTCTCCAAAAGATAAAATGTCACTATTACAAAGTGTTATAGAGCAATCATTATTATTTTTCCCACTAATATGTGCAATATACCTTAGCTATGTAGTAATGAAGATAACTGATTTGAGTGTTGACAGTACGATGGTTTTAGGGAGTGCCATCACAGCTAAGCTTTTGTTGAATGGCTTTGATCCAATTATCACAATTGTTGTTGTAATGTTTAGTGGATTTATTGCTGGTGTATGTGTGGGATTTATACAATATAAAAATAGTATTAATGATATCATTGCTGGCTTGTTAATGTCATTTATCCTATATAGTATCAATTTGAACATAATGGGCAAACCACACCTTATTATTATGCATACAGATAATCTGATAAAACTTGTTGGTAATAGTAGGCTTATTTTACTCATTATAAGTAGTATCTCTATAGCATTATTCTGTTTATTTATGATGAATTCAAAATTCGGATTGAAATTGAGAGGATTTGGTGAGAATAAAAATCTTATGAGAAAATTAGGTTTTAATCCAGAGCTTTACAGATTTTTAGGTCTGGGGATTAGTGGATGTATTGCTGCAGTCTGTGGTTCAATCACTTCTCAAATATATGGCTATACAGATATCAATATGGGAATGGGGATGGCAATAACCACTATAGGTGCTCTTGTTATTGGAATGCACCTGATCAGTAAAATAAAATTTTTTAGTGTTAAGCTTTCAGAACACAATACTGCGATTGAACTATTTGGTTGTTTTTTAGGTATTTTTTGCTACTTTGGAATAAGTAATTCATTGATATTATTTGAAATCAATCCAATTAACTTTAAATTGATATTTGCATTGATTATAATTTGTTCCTTAAAATTGACCAAAAAGTCAGGAATAGCAAACTAGGTATAGTATGAATGTAATTAAAAAACTTTATAAGTATCTTATATCTGAAGTTTCTGCTGTTGATGCTGAACTACAAAAAGATCTCCCAGTTGATGTTGTGATTTTACAAGATGTTTTTAAACATATATTTAATGCTGGTGGGAAAAGACTGAGGCCATTACTGACATTAGCAATTGGTAAAATGACAACAAATGAGTGGGCTAACTTAAGCACTATATACCTTGCAGCTGCAGTGGAGCTTATACATACAGCGACTCTCCTACATGATGATGTCATAGATAATGCATCGATGAGAAGGAATTTACAGACAGCAAATAACATTTGGGGAAATAAAACTAGTATCCTTGTAGGTGATAATATGTTTAGTAAAGCTTTTCAGTTAATTGTCAAAAGTAATAAGATTATGGCATTTAAAGAGCTAGCTGATGCATCGGCAACAATAAGTGCAGCTGAGGTTTGGCAATTGCAGATTTTACATAAGGTAGATGCTACAATCGAAGAATATATTAGATTAATAACTGATAAGACTGCTGTGTTGTTTGGTGCTGCGTGTGCTGTAGGTGCAATTACAAATGACTGCGATGATGCTACTATAAATCATGCGAGAAATTTTGGGATAAACTTCGGCATATGTTATCAGATAAATGATGATTGGTTAGACTATACTGGTGATGGTGATAAGATGGGTAAGGGAACATTTCAAGACATCCGCGAGGGCAAGGTAACACTGCCAATGATTTTACTTCTAAAAGAGCTCAGAAGCGCTAATTATGTTGATGATATAAATTATATAGAAAATATATATAAAGGTGGAGATTTAGATCAGTTAAGGATTGCTGCAATGCTTAAAAAATTTAATATACAAGCTGCAATTAAAAACATTTCAAAAAAATATTCTGAGAATGCTTTGAATGCACTCACAAATTTGAATTCTAACCACAACTATTTATCGACTCTGATGTCTGATTTAAGTTTTTCTTTTGAGTGAAGGACTTTTTAGTTGCCTTCTTTAAGCTTGATATACAAGCTATAATCAAAATTAAAAACATTTCTAGACAATATTCTGAGAATGCTTTGAATACACTCACAAATTTGAATTCTACAAATTAGTACATCGGTTTTGATCGTTTGTTTGCTTTATTGAGTTTGTAAATGACTTAGCTTTAGTTTTTTGAGTCAAGTTACTTAACCAGCTCTTCTTAGGGGTTACTTTCTGGTCTATCTGACTTTTTAACCCTTGTGTAGTTTTTTCTTGTGTTATCTTTTTTTCTATCAAATCTGCTTGTATCTCTTCAAACGTATTTCTAATTTGATCAGAAGGCTGACTTGATCCTGTCTTATTTAACGTTTTTTTAAGGATATCTATTTGGCGATGTTGTTGAAATTTATCAAAGTAGGTTTGCGCAATATCACTTATACTTTTTCCTACTGCAAAGTTTTCCTTTTCATTACAAAACTCTAGTAGTTCTGTATAGAATGTATTTTGCCGATCTTTTGTATTATCTATTACTTCAAATATGAACTTACGCATTTCAAATCTTTGTTTGAATTCATCAAATTCATTTGTTAATTTTTCTATATCTTTATCTAATTTTGCTATATCTTGATGCCTTCCTGAGTTTTTTAACTCTTTTGACTCTTCAGTTTTTTTTATTATTTCTATTGCTTTAGAATGGTGACCATATAAAATAAGATTATTCATAGTACTAAAGTAGCCTCTAAGGACTCCCTCTTTTGATTCTTTGTAAGCTCTATTAAAACCTATTAAGCTAATGTCTTTAGTATCATTCTCTATAGTCTTGTGATACATGTTTTCGTCACGCATCTTCTCAAGTGCTTTATTGGTTACATCTACAATTGGTTTCTTTATGGAAAGTCCTAGGAGTCCCATTAAAAACTTCTGGAGCCAGCCTAAATTATATACTTGTTTTTTATTACTATGAATTGTGTCATGTATCCATATATCGTTAAATCCCAAAATTAGACTATTATCACCTCTATTGAGAATATTAAAAGGTATGTTTTGTAACATTCCACCATCAATAAATTTCTCACCATTGATATCGACGTTTGGTAAAACTTGTGGTAGTGCAGCTGATGCCATGCAAGCATCAACGATTGATACATTACTGAAGATTTTATCATCTCTTAAAACTAAATCTTTAGTGTGGTCAATCTTTTTGATTAAATTGATATCATCTAGTGTGAATTTATAGTCTGTATTTTGAGAGTTCTTAATTAATGCATTAAAATCTTCTATATCTTGTGGTGTTTTATCATTATATTTCTTATAGGCAGTTAGATCAATAATGTTGACGATTAAGTTAAAATCTTGTCGTGTGAATTTATAGTCTTGACCTTTAGAGTTCTTAATTAGATTCTCAAATTTTTCTTTATATCCTTTGAAAGTTATTTTATGTGCCGCATCCTTGGATTGTATAAAATCTTTAGGGTGATCAATAGTTTGTTGAACTACTTCTAAATGCTCTTTTATGAATTTATAGTCTGCCTTTGCTAATCTAAAGTCATTGTCTTGGTTGTTTGGAGTGGTTGTTTTGCTACAAATATCATCGAATGCCCCTGTCAATATATGGCCTAATGCCACCACTTTATCTTCTCGCACTTCTTTCTCGAACCACTCTTTTATAAGTTTTTGATCTGGGCTAATAATCTTTTTGATTAAATTTATATCTTGTTTTGTTAATTGATAATTCTCTCGTTTAGACTTTTGAACTAAATCATTAAAAGCTTTTTTATCTTCTGCGTTGCTGAGTTGTATCAAACCTTTAATTGGATCAATAATGTTGTTGATTAAATTTAAATCTTTTATTGTTAATGCATCACTTATTTTGCCATAATCCTCAATTAATTTCTTGAAATCTTGTTTATCTTTTGTATCTCCAAGCCACTCTTTTATCAAACTTGTTTGTTCAACTGATGAAAATATATGTAAGCTTTCAGTATCTGCATGCACAGCTGTAACAAGTAGATCTTTAAATTTAAATTTTGGATAAATTTCCGTTACCAAAGCTAAATCTGCCATTGTATATTGGCAATTTTCTTTTCCACTTTTATCCTTCAAAATCTGCAATGCATCTTTCTGATCCTTAGTTAAATTAACTTCTTTTAATTCTGATTCCAAAGCTTCATTAAATTTTTCACTGATTTTCTGGGATAATAGGGTTTTTAATCCGACACCATCTCTTCTAAGTTGCATGAACTTATGTTTTCCTAATAGAGTTTCAAAGCTGTTGTTACTTAATACCCCAGATAGATCTTCAGGATTGAAGCCACAGGCTATGAAACATGAAGTAATGGCACCAATTGAAGTGCCGGACATTAATTTAATATTATCCATCATACCAGCCTCATGGAGTGCAAGATAGCTCCCTGGGAACACATACCCTTTAGCCCCTCCTCCCATTAAACAAAGAGCGTCTATTTGGTTGCTAGATTGAGTGTACAACGATTCCATTGTATTTTTAGCTGCTTGTATTGTCTTTATCTGTTGTTTAATGTTGTCTATTGCCTCATGGCGTTCTACGATCTTTGGATCTTTTTTCTCTATTTTATTTATTCTTTCATTTACTTTTTTCTCTATTTCATTTATTTTGTTGTTTATTGTATCTATGTCTGTATCTATGTTTGTATCTATAGGGTTTAATTTGTTTAGCAGCTGTTTTATTGCCTGCTCTATATCATTTGTATTTTCACTATTTTTTGATAATTCGCTTCCTAGCATATCTAGTTTTTCAAGTATATTATTCGTCATTTTAATAGTTTTTGTATTTATTTTATTAATATAATTATACAACTATAAATATTACTATGCAACTATTGATATTAGAAGTTGATTAAAATTGATAGTTGCTTGAAAATTTCCCTTGTACTCACAAGACAATAAGTGATATAATGATCTAAGTGAGTAAATAAAATAATGGATAGAACAAAGATGAGTAGCACTAACAAGACAATCATTGGAAATGTTAAACTCATTTCAGAATCTTTAAAATCTGATATCTCACTGCCGCTGTATAAAGATAATGAAGAACAGATTTTTATCGACATATCAAAGCTTCATACAGAGGGACTATTTACATTTGATCCAGGTTTCATGTCAACTGCAGCATGCTTATCAAATATTACTTATATAGATGGTGGTGCTGGGATTTTAAGATATCGTGGTTATGATATTGCAGAGCTTGCTGAAAACTGTGATTTTATGGAGACTTCTTACTTATTATTAAATGGAGAGCTACCAAAAAATTCTGAATACAAAACTTTTTGTGACAAGATTTCTGAACACACAATGATACATGAACAAATCAAGTTGATGTATAGAGGATTTCCAAGAAATGCTCACCCAATGGCTATGATGGCCGGCGTTGTCAACTCTTTATCAGCTTTTTATCATGATGAAATTGATATCAATAATCCTAATCATAGAGCAGAAGTAGCAATAAAATTGATAGCGAAGGTGGCAACTCTAGCTGCTATGACTTATAAACACTCAATCGGACAACCTTTTATGTATCCTGACAATGAGTTGGATTATATTTCAAATTTTATTAGGATGATGTTTGCAACTCCTACTGCTAAATATGAAGTCAATCCAGTACTTAGAAAGGCTATAGATCTTCTTTTTGTATTACATGCCGATCATGAACAAAATGCATCAACTTCAACTGTACGGCTTTGTGGGTCATCTGGAGCAGATCCTTTTGCAGTCATTGGAGCTGGTATAACAGCGCTTTGGGGTCCAGCTCATGGTGGTGCTGCTGAGGCTGTTGTAAGGATGCTAATGCAAATAGGCTCTGTGGACAATATTCCTCAATATATAGAGAAATCCAAGGATAAAAATGATTCATTTAGGCTAATGGGGTTTGGTCATAGAGTTTATAAGAATTATGACCCAAGAGCTAAAATAATCAAAAATGTATGTATGGAAGTACTACAAACTTTAAATAAAGATGATGATCTATTAAAAATAGCATTAGAGTTAGAAAAAATTGCATTAAATGATGAGTATTTTATTGAAAGGAAATTATATCCAAATGTCGATTTCTATTCAGGATTAATATACCGCGCTATAGGAATTCCTGTAAATATGTTTACAGTTATGTTTGCGGTAGCTAGAACAGTCGGATGGGTGTCTCAATGGAAAGAAATGTTAGAAGATCCAGATCAAAGAATAGGTAGACCAAGACAGATGTATTATGGTGAAAATCTAAGAACGCTTATCCCTAGAGATAGTCGTTAAATTTACTTTAATGTTGTCTTTTTTTACTTAGATACTCTATATCATTGACGGACTGCTAGATATTTATGTAGTAAAATTTAATAAAAAACTTAATCATTTTAATAAATTATTAAGTAATTTAATGTTGTTAGACACTCTATATCATTGATGGACTGCCAGATATTTATCTAGTGAAACTTAATAAAATACTTAATTATTTCAATGAATTATTGAGTGGTGCTGTAGTGGGAATAGTACTCCTCCAAATAATATTACAAATTATGTAGGGAGTTATTACAGCACTCGAATTACTTAGAAAATACCTCCTAACTTTGTGTAATATCTTATCTGTATATAACTATTCTTGAAAGTTTTTACCAATGACATATTGCATTATTCCACCTTGTCTTAAGTATTCAATTTCTATCTCTGTATCAATTCTAGCTATAACTTCAACTGTTTTATTATTAATCTTGCAATGTAGCTTTTGTTTAGGTGTAATCTTTGAATTTAGTCCTACTATCTCAATGACTTCATCGCCATTTAAATTTAGAGACTCAACTGTTTGTTGTAGTTGCAATGGAATGACACCCATACCAATAAGATTAGACCTATGAATTCTTTCAAAGCTCTCAGCTATTATAGCGTTGACACCAAGTAATTTTGTACCTTTTGCAGCCCAGTCACGAGATGATCCAGTGCCATATTCTTTACCTGCAAAGATCACTAATGGAGTTTTGTCTTTTTTATATTTCTCTGCTGCATCATATATACTCATTACTTCTCCATTGTATTTTGTATATCCACCTTCAACTTCAGGAACAAGTTTATTTTTAATTCTTACATTAGCAAAAGTTCCACGCATCATCACTTCATGGTTCCCACGCCTCGCTCCATATGAATTAAATTCAGTACCTTGTATGTTATGTTCAACTAAATATTGTGCTGCAGGTGAGTTTTTAGAAATATTTCCTGCAGGGCTTATATGGTCAGTTGTAATACTATCTCCAAAAATCGCAAGAATCTTAGCTGCTTTCAAATCATTTAGCCGTGAAATATTAATGTTCCCATTGCCATTTTTAGCATCTATAAACTCTTCAAAATATGGAGGTTTTTTTATGTATGTACTATTTCTATCCCAGTCATACACTGTTGATGTAGTGCTTTTGAGTTTTTTCCAATGTTCATCACCTTCAAAGACAGTTTTATATTTTTTGATAAACATATCTTGATTGATGATATTCTCAATAATTTTATTAACCTCAGCATTTGTAGGCATGATATCTTTTAGGAAAACTTTTTTACCATCTTTTCCAACTCCAAGAGGCTCATTTATAAGATCTATATTTATATCACCCGCTATTGCATAAGCTACACATATAAATGGAGAGGCCAAATAATTTGCACGCACTGATTGATGCACTCTCCCTTCAAAGTTCCTATTGCCTGATAAGACACTCACAGTTACTAGTTGATTCTGAGTTATTAAATCTTCAACTTCTTGTTTTAATGGACCTGAGTTACCTATACAGGTCGTACAACCATAACCAACTAAGTTGAATCCAAGTATGTCAAGATATTTTTGTAATCCGGCCACCTCTATATATTCTGTAACAACTTGAGAACCAGGTGCAAAAGATGTTTTTACCCAAGGTTTAGAGTGCAAACCAGCTTCTATAGCTTTTTTAGCAATTATCCCTGCTGCAATCATTGCAAATGGATTAGATGTGTTTGTACAGCTTGTAATGGATGCTATGACAATGCTACCATTTTTTAATTTCCAATCCCCACTCATAAATTCTTGATTTATATTGAGAGGATTTTTATTTAAACTGTTGAGGTTTTCAGAGAAATTTTCTACGATATCTGCTAATAACACTTTATCTTGTGGTCTTTTTGGACCAGCTAAAGAAATACCTATTTCTTCTAGATTTATAGTGATTTTTTGATCATATTTTATTTGATGATGTTGCACTGAATCATCATACCAAAGATGCTGTATTTTTGAATATTTTTCACACAATGCAAGTCTTGAAGATTCCCTACCAGAAAGTTTTAAGTATTTGATTACTTCAGAATCTACAGGGAAGAATCCACATGTTGCACCATACTCTGGAGCCATATTACTGACAGTTGCTCTGTCTGCGAGTGATAGATTTTTCAATCCATCTCCAAAAAATTCAACAAATTTCCCAACAACACCTAGTTTTCTAAGAGTTTGTGTGACAGTAAGTACTAAATCTGTGGCTGTGATGCCTTCTGATAGATTGCCTTTTAGCTCAACTCCAACTACTTTTGGTAGTAACATTGATAGTGGCTCACCTAACATGGCAGCTTCAGCTTCTATACCCCCAACCCCCCATCCAAGGACCCCTAGAGCATTCACCATTGTTGTATGGCT
This sequence comes from Candidatus Fokinia solitaria, assembly GCA_945875075.1. Classification (GTDB taxonomy): domain Bacteria; phylum Pseudomonadota; class Alphaproteobacteria; order Rickettsiales; family Midichloriaceae; genus JALQUO01. The sequence continues at coordinate 10,134 of CAMCJK010000015.1, forward strand.
ATCTGTACCAACTAGTGTGTCAGGATATACTGTATTACCATTAATGAAAACTACCTGTGCTAGATATTCTAAGTTAACTTGATGGCATATTCCTGTGCCGGGCGGTACAACTCTGAAGTTATTAAGAGACTGCTGCCCCCATTTTAAAAATTCATATCTTTCTTTATTACGTTTATATTCTATTTCTGTATTGAATTTGAAGGAATCTATTGTCCCATATTGATCAACCTGCACTGAGTGGTCGATTACCAAATCCACAGGTATTTGAGGATTAACTGTATTTGCATCTCCATTACAATTTATCACTGCATCTCTCATTGTAGCAAGGTCTACTATTGCTGGTACACCTGTGAAATCTTGCATTAATACCCTTGCTGGAAAAAAGAATATTTCATTTTCTGATAAGTCCCCTGCATTGTATTTCTTTGCTATAGAGTCAAGATGTGCTGTTGTTTTTGCATTCCTAACTAAATTTTCTAATATAACTCTAATACAAAATGGGAGCTCTCCTACATTTATGCCAAACTCCTTTGCTGCTGATTCTATGTCAAAATAAGTGTAGTTAAGTATTTGTTTTTGATATCGTGACATGCTTTGAAATTATTTATTTTATAATACTTAATTCTGACATCTTTAGTTAAGACTATCAAGATTTCATTATCTGTGATGCAATGTTTTTACTAAAATAAAGATTTATTATTGTTTATTTATTACCAATACCTTTGCTGCTAATTAGATTAGCAAATTTTATTTATAATTGATTTCATCATTTGTGATGCAATGTTTATCAAAATAAAGATTTATTATTGTTTGTTTATTACCAATACCTTTGCTGCCAATTAGATTATTAAATTTTACTTATAATCGATTTCATTATCTGTGATGCAATGTTTTTACTAAGATTATCTTGTACAGTTTGCCTCATAGGTATTTTTATCAAATCAGAAAGGATTTCACGCTTAACTTTATTATAATAGTGCTGCTGCTGTGTAAAGATTTCATGTTTACGAGTATATTTTTCTTTTGCTAGAGCTTTCTGCACTTCATCACGTACTAGTTCTACTATGTTCAAATCTTCTCTAGATGATTTGCTTCTTTTAATGGTCATATGAAATATTTCTATTGTTATCTGTATAAATTCATTATAAGACAATATTTACTTATCTGGAACTACATCACCTAATAAATGTTAAATCTTTCAAAATCTTTACCAAAAGAATTAAAGCAAAAAATAGAGTCTCTTATAACACAAAACTTTAGAGCAAATAAAAACTTAGGACAACACTTCCTTAATAATCCACAAATATCTGATCAAATTGCTTTATCATGCGGTAATTTGAGTGATAGTGCTGTTTTAGAAATCGGACCTGGTATGGGTAGTCTGACTCAATCTATTATGGCGCTACATAGTGGAGTCAATCTCACTATAGTTGAAGCAGATGCTAGATTTATTGATATTTTAAATGAAGTTGGGAAGTTTTATAATAACTGCCAATTTGAAGTTATAAAATCTGATGCACTACAATATGACTTTAATGGATGGACTGAAAAACATCCACATAAAAAAAAGTATATTATAGCTAACCTACCATATAATATTGGCTCTGAGCTGCTATTTAAGTGGTTAGATGAAGATTTTCTCAAAAACATCAATAACATTACACTGATGCTTCAGAAAGAGTTTGTTCAAAGAGTTACTGCTAAACATCACTCTAAGGCATATTCTTGGATTACTATTCTTGCACAACTCTTATGTGATGTAGAATTGCTCTTTGATGTACCACAGAATGCTTTCACACCTGAGCCGAAGGTAATATCTAGTGTTTTTTCTTTAAGACCAAAGCAAGCTGTATATCCACATAATATTAAAAACTTAAAAAAAATCTGTAATACTCTATTTTTATATAGAAGGAAAACAATTAGAAGTATTATAAATAACAATTCACATTTGCATTATTTATTACCATTTTTAGAGAACATTCAACTGGATTTACAGAAAAGGCCTGAAGAAATAGATATTAAAACATTTTGTGATATTTCGAATTTTTAGTTCTTTTAAACGATATATTTCTTTAAATTATTTAATGATTGTATTGTTCTACCTAGAAGTAGTAAAAACAGCATAAATATTGATATCCATAGAAAATTTATCATTGGACGATAGTAAAAACTGAATAAAAATCCATCGTCAGTCACTTGATTCATATTGACATGTAAATCATATAGAATATTTCTTGATATAGCTGGCTCAGAAGTCATTTGCTTTTCTATTGGAAAGATTCTCAACTCAGGCAGTAGAACCTCTGTTGTGCTTTTATTGACAACCTTGATGATAGATGTTTTTGTAAGGTAATTAGAAATATATCCATGCTTTATATCCTGTAAATGTATTTGAAAATTCAAAAAACTTTTTGTATCTCCAACTTTCATTAAACATTGATCATCATAAGATAGAAGTGTACAAACAGAAATTGCCACTACACCAATGCTGAAAGCTGCGTGTGAGCCAATTACATAAAGATTTGATTTGATATTATAGAGTGCATTAGAAATAATATAAATCCCTGAAAAGCACCCTGTAACTGCTAATATATCAGTATAGTCTATGGCATCTCTATTAAAAGATGGTAAGTAGCTAAAGAGGGAAATAATAATTAATATAGAAATACCTAATGGGATATAAGTAGATTTTTTTCTATTTAGAATAGATATCATAATTATATATATAATTAGTCCTAAGACCATTAAAGTATTAAAAGAAATATTGAAATAGCTCACTCCAATACTGATAGATCTATGATTTATAAACTCATAATAAAGTGGATAAAAAGTACCTAAAAATATTATTAAAGAGCAACTGATAAAAATCCAATTACTACTAAAAATTAACTTTTGAGTTAGACCTCTAGAGGTTTTCATTGGCCTGATACTATTGCTAAACTCCCAAAAGCCATATCCAGAATATGCAAGGAATATACAGAATAGAACATTACCTCTATCAGGATCTTCTGCAAATGAATGAATTGACTTTAAAAGTCCAGCTCTCACAATGAAAATACCTAATAAAACAGAGATGAAACTACAAATTCCAAGAAAAAATGTCATATTCTGCATATTGCCATTTCTTGCCATCACACTGCATGAGTGAAGCATCCCGTAAAGCATCAACCAAGGCAAGAGCGATATGTTTTCTACTGGATCCCAAAACCAAAATCCACCCCAACCAATTTCCTTATATGCCCACCAACTTCCTAATCCTATACCTAAAGTTAAGAATGCTGATGAAAAGAAAATCCAAGGCCTAACATATAATAACCAATTCTTATTAATAACTTTATATTTACACCATGATATAATTATTGAATATATAATAAAGCAACCAGCATGTCCTAAGTATAATATTGGTGGGTGTATTATTAGTCCTGCATCTTGTAATACTGGATTTAATCCCATACCAGTTTGAGGAGCTGGCAAGGCCCTTATAAATGGATTTGATGTTCTTATTATAAAAACTATTAAAATTATATTGAATGATAACTGAATAAGAAGGGCCTTCAATGCAAACTTCTCTTTAGATGTCATTTTATAAGATATGACTGAAGCAACAGAGAAATACATAGATAAAAGCAATATAGAGCCTTCATGGTTACCCCACACAGCTGCTATCTTATAGTGTAGTGGCATCATTTGATTGGAGTTCATGACCACATTTAGCAATGACATATCAGAAACAATATATGCATATACTAATGATAGGAAACTTATGATGATTGACCCACATCCAGTAAATGTACAGCCAATACCTAATAATCTTAAGATCGGCTGCTTTATCACAATACTTGAGATGATTGATAAAAAAGCGATGCAAAAAAAGATACAAGACAAATGTATTAAAAGATTCCCATCCATACTATTGGAAGGGGTCTTCTTTATTTGACTTCACCTTCCACCTACTACTTGTTATAGTACCGATATTAGATGGTTTGACACGTTTATCAGCCCAATTTATATTGCTATTGAATGAGGTTTGTGAGTATTTTTCTGACTCTGCAGCAATCTTAGGATCTATAAGTGTTTTCCAACTATCTGCTAGCTTTGAATCTAAAAATTCAAGTGTCCTAGGAAATGTAGATATAGCATTTTGTAATGTATATCTAGCACCTAATGAAGACTGAAACGACAACTCATTTGCACCAGCAAAAAACTGAAAAAACCTTGCAAATAGTTCAGAAAAGTGCTGTGAGCTAGGATAAGATTTAACTTGCTCTACAAAGAGTGACTCTACTATGCTTTTCATGTGAAGTTGCTTGCCTCCGATGTTATAAATTTCATACATCAAAGTACTGGCAAAATCTTTAAGGTTTATGACATGATCCAGCTCCTGTTCAAGCATATGGCCGATTTCATGCATTATAACATCAGATGCGACTTTCTTTATTGTTATGATATATTTTTTCCTTTTTGCATCTGCATATCCTAGATCATCAACCATAGTTAAACAATTCCCTGCATCAAAGTCAAAGAGCTTCATATTCTGTACTTTGAAAGTAAGCTGCCCTGTTGTACATTTTGTGACAACTATATCTAGTATGTTTTTAAATACAGCATGTCTGTAAAGATATTGGATGACTTGTAGGAAATCATTAGTAATCTGAATATCAGAAGAGATTGATTGGCTAACAATAGCCTTCATCAATGAATCATTACTTTGTACTATCATTTTTACATCCAGCATTTGTGAAAAGATTATCACTCATTCTTTTATTTTCACTATTTAGATGTGGGAACTCATCAAATAACTTATTTAAAGTTGAGCATGTTTCTTTATTTCTACCAATTTTCAAGAGAGAATCAGCTAGTCCTAAAAGATTATCAAGTGCTCTCCCAGATTTAGGGTTAGCTTTATAACCATTTAGAAATTCAACTGCAGCCTTGCTATGATTTTGCTCCTGTACATAAATACTTGCAATCCAATAGTGTGCGTTACCTATAAGAGCATTTTGTGGATGTTTGGAGATGAAATTTTCAAAGGCCTTTTGTGCCTTCTCATATTGCATTTTACCAGTTGGGTCTTTTTGTTTTAAGAGTAGATATGCATGCTGATATTCCAATGCAGCCTTATTATCATCTTTTATATTACTATCAACTTTTTCATAGCTGGTATTTTCAACCTGATCATTATAGTTACTGTTTTCAATCTCACTGGAAATATTATTTATAATATAATTATCCTTCATTGTTCCCTGATTCTCATGTGTAACAGCACTGTTGTTGTCATTTAGCTTACTTATAACTGAAGCTTGAAAAATCTTAAAGTTAGATGAATATTTATTAATTTTGATTTCAAGCTTTTCTATATCAGCACGCAACATTTTCATTTCTTCACTCAAATCATTTAAAATTTTATCATCATTACTATGTGATTTTTGGCCATCAACAGTATTTAAAAAAGACTTATGCATACTATTTACAGTTCTCTCAAGCACATCTATTCTAGCACTCAAATCATCTGCAAACGTTAAGTTCCCCAACACCATACTTAGAGATATTAAAAAAATCCCTAAAATTTTAGCTACATTCATTATATAATCACTAAATTTATTACTATTCAGATATCTAGTATCATATCAAAACCAATGCGTAAATGGAGAATAAAAAAATTATATGAGAAAAAAAACTTATGAGGTATTTATTATTCCCTTAGGGTCTAGCATATGAAATTCATTACTTTATTTTTAATATAAATGATTTTAGATATTTTATTATCGCCGATTGCATTTTTTACTGATGAGATCTCAAGCGCCAGTCTCTCAACTTGCTCTTGATCTAGATCTTGTTTTGCAGATAAAGTGCCGCGCAGCTTTCCTTTTACCTGCACTACAACAGTGACCTCGTCATCAATTATCAAACTTTCATCAGCTATAGGCCACAGCATTTTATCTTCATATCCAATCATTTCCCATATCTCTGCTGTAATATGAGGGACTATAGGATATAGCAATTGCACTATAGTTCTAATAATTTCTTTCTGTTGCTTATTTGAAATACCCTTACTAAATACTTCATTAAAGGCGTTGTTGAGCTCTCTAATCCTAGCTATCGCCTTATTGATATGAAAGTTGTTATAGTCATGTGTAACACTGCTGATAGTCTTGTGTTGTAACTTCTGTAGCTCTAAATCATAGTTATCATTTGTATTTGTAATGTTTTGAGAGAGCTTATAAAGTTTTTGTAAATATTTATGGACGCCTTCAACTGCACTATCATTCCAATCAAGATCTTTATCTGGTGGTGAGTCAGATAATACAAACATTCTAACAGTATCAGCGCCGAAGCGGTTTATATAATCCCTCGGCTCAATACCATTTTTCTTTGATTTACTCATCTTTTCAGATCCAACAAAAAAAACTTCTTCATTAGAACTCTTTTTATAAAACCTATCATCACGCACATCAATATCCGCAAACTCCACCCACACACCATTGCTATCCTTGTATGCAGCATTACATACCATCCCTTGTGTATAAAATAGATTGAATGGCTCATCGAAATCCCAATATCCACATTTTTTTAAAGCTTTTGTAAAAAATCTTGCATATAGCATATGCATCACAGCATGCTCTGGACCACCTATATAACAGTCAACATTCATCCAGAAGTCTGTTTTTTCTTTATCAATAGCCTGAGTTGAATCTGTTGTACAAAACCTAGCAAAATACCAAGATGAATCAAAAAATGTATCTAATGTATCAGTTTCTCTTTCTGCATTACCTCCGCAGCTGTAACACTTTACATTCTTCCAAGTGCTGTGTGATACAAGTGGGTTCCCTTGCACTGTAAAATCCACATCATTAGGTAGTATCACAGGTAGATATTCTAATTTGACTGGTAATGCTCCACACTTTTCACAATGAATGATAGGAATTGGACATCCCCAATATTTTTGCCTTGATATCCCCCAATCTCTCAAGCGATAGTTGATTTTAGAATGGCCGATTTTCTTTTCTTTTAAAGCACTTATAATAGCTTTTTTAGCATCATGACTATGCATTCCATCTACAAACTCTGAGTTGACCATTATGTTATTGTCTACAACTGTTTTTATAGGCAAATCATACTTTTTAGCAAATTCATAATCTCTCTCATCATGTCCTGGACATCCGAAGATACCTCCAGTCCCATATGTAGATAGAACAAAATTCGCTATATAAACTGGTATCTCAATGTTTGAGTCAAAGGGGTGTTGTACATATAGTCCTGTTTTGAAACCTTTCTTTTCTTTAGTTTCTAGAACTGCTTCAGAGACAGAGTCAGTAGCACACTCACTGATGAACTTTTTTAGCTCTGTAGTTTTCTCAAATGAATCTAGAATTTTATGATCATAAGCTATGCCTATAAAAGAACATCCAAATATTGTATCCGGACGGGTAGTATAAACTTCTATACACTCATCACTATCAATTAAATTAAATTTAATAATTGCACCTTCTGACTTGCCAATCCAATTATGCTGCATAGTACGGATGCTCTCAGGCCATTTATCAAGCTTTTCTAATCCTTCAAGTAATTGGTCTGCAAACTCTGTGATTTTACAAAACCACTGCTTCATACTTTTTTTCTCTACAATAGCACCAGATCGCCATCCTCTTCCATTAACTACCTGCTCATTGGCTAAGACAGTTTTATCGACTGGGTCCCAATTAACTAGTGATTCCTTTTGATAAATCAACCCTGCTTCTAAAAATTTTATGAAAAATTCTTGCTCATGTTTGTAGTATTCTGGATCACATGTTTTAACTTCTCTATTCCAATCATATGAAAATCCACATCTTTTTATTTCAGAACGCATCTCAGCAATGTTTTTTTCAGTCCAGACACCAGGATGAATACCAAACTGCTTTGCGGCATTTTCAGCAGGTAACCCAAAAGCATCCCAACCCATCGGATGTAAAACATTATAACCTTGCATCATTTTATATCTTGCTACGACATCACCCAAAGTATAATTTCTAACATGCCCCATATGTATCTTTCCTGATGGATAAGGCCACATCTCTAAAATGTAAAATTTCTCACCAGATTTTTTTTCATCAGTTTTAAATTTCCAAGCTGACTGCCACTTACTTTCTATATCTTTATAATTATACATTTGAAGTTTTTTCTTTTAAATATACATCAATTATATACTTTTTTCATCCAACTTTTTGTCAGTCCTATAGAATACAATATCATATTCTTGACCACTGAGAGGGTCTAAACTTATTTAGAAAGGTTAATTATATGCTCTTTTCATCCAACCTTTTATAAACTTATTTTGCGATGGTTGGTTCGATATAATTATTCTATAAAATCCAGCATTTTCAGATCTCAGTGCAGATAGTAATGCTTTAGAATTAGCATTATTTGTTGCTTCAAGAGTTTTTGGACCGAAAATACCATCTTCATCAACACCATTTATACCAGTGGCTCTTAATGCCCTTTGTAATATCTTGTGAGACTGTTTAGCACCAGCATGTACTGTTATGTTAAAGACTTTTGAAGATACTTGAATGCTTTTGATTTGATCATATCCATATCCACCCCAATAATCATTATAATAAATCTTTTTAGCATCATCTAATGTGAGATTTTTGATATTTAAATCAGGATAGCTTCTTTTAGATATTCCAAATTTTGTTTCACCTCCATGATCGATATTATCATTTGAATATTCACCTTCAAAGTACATAAGAGACTTAAAAGCAGTTGAGAATTTACGAGGATAAGAAGTTTTATAAGACATGTTGATAACCTGTTGAATTTGTTTCTCTTTATACTTAATTCTAACAGCAGGATAGTAAGTCCGGAAGTACATAAATTAGAAAAAAATTGTTGCAGATATAGCTATTTTTTTATATAATTCTATTTATAGTAGTAAATTAACAATTAGAATAAAACAAAAAAACGATGACAGACAATAATATTAATAAAATACCTAATAATTACAGATATGATATATCTTCATCTGCATTTTCAAAAAAAAATTTAGGAAATAGAACTCCTTTATCTAAAAAAAAGTTTGATGATAAGGGACCAGAGCATGGCACTCAACTTAACCATACTGCTAATGCTGCGCAACTTTTGTCTGCTGATGAGGTCTTGAGTGCCAGATTCACATCTGTAGGAGATATCAATGAACCAGTAGCAGCACAACAGTTGGAATCAACTTATATTGTGAGAAATAGTTCATCCAAAGAGGAGGAAAATGTTATAGATTTAATAATTTAATAGCATTATCCACCACCTTTGATAGCAGTCTTAGTCATGTTCTTGACTGCTGAGATTATATTACTAGTTTCAACAAACTTCATGCCATTCTCATTTTTCTTACCTAGTTCATGTTCTGCAGTCACTGCATTGCCATTTGGTTTTATTTCAACTATATCGCCCTGTACAATATCATATTCTAAATCCTGATCAGTCTGTATATGTCCAGGCTGAGTGATTTTCATTGTAATGTTATTTCTTAGTATAGCAGGTTTTTGCAAGTCTTTTGGCTTATAGCCTGGAGTATCAATATTTGCTAAGTTTTTAGATAGAATCATCTCACGTGCTGCTAGATATTTCAAATGATCATTCAAATCATGCATTGTTTGTGCTGAAGCCTCTTGAAATAAGGAAATCAGAATAAAAATATAAATAAATGGTAATTTTTTTGCCTGCATTGAAGTATTTAATAATGTATTTTCATATCTTATATTATCTATAATTTTTTCTAAAAAACAATATTATATATATTTCCTTAATATATTCTTAATAATCATTTGCTACAATCATAAATGACAAATATTGCTATTGCAACTACAAATGGCAAATGTTACAATTGCAAATATATATTTTAAAAATAAAATAATTATTAATGAAAAATGCAAAATTTAAAGCAATTCAAAGAAGAGAAAGAAGAACTCTTAGCTGGTGAGCAGAAGGAATATCTTCAAAAATATGGTGAACCAGATGCAGATTTTACAAATCTCCTCAGCGATGTAGAAGATTTTCAAAAGACATCACAACAAAAAGATTCACATAATATCACAAAATTATTAAAGCAAAACGAATATCACATTAACAGAATGTTTGAAGAAATACATACATTGTCTGTAACAGATCACTTATCAAAGCAATTTAATCTTGAATTGCAAGAAGATCAAATTTTTACTGCCAATTTAAAGAATTTAGGTGAAGATCATTTGAAAAAACAACTACAGGATTTATTAGATAGCGCTAAAGCTAAGCCACAGATAATTCAGCTTTCTGATAATAAACACTGGATAACAGCTTGTTTATTACCTGGAGGGAAGGATGGTGTAACAGTAGTGAGTATGAACTCAATGACTCTTGCAATGGCTACAAAGATGGGCACAGAAGAAATAGAAGAGCAAAAAAAATTATTGCCATCTCAAATATTGCGATTTAATGATGAGATAAACGTTTTAAAACAGGAGCTCAAAGACACAGAAGCTTCCCATACTTATCTCAAGAATATTGAATCGCCACTTGACATTGAAAATTTGAAACCTATAGCAAAATCTATAGAAACTCTTAAAACACAGATAAAACAAATCGAAAAGCAGCTAGAGGATTGCTTGGAGGTTGACAAAAAAATTAAGGATGACAGTTATCAAACATCGAATCATGATTCTTTCATGATGGCAGATCTGTTGCAGGAAAAAATTAACTCTATGCATGGGTATCAAAGTTTAAAAGTTCATAAACTTGATGTAGAAGGACAGCAGGTTGATAATTGTTGTGGATTAGCTACTTCTATGAATGCAGCATCTATTATCAAAACATTTCAAAAAGATTTTAATAGTCAACTACCTCTTAACAAAAATAATGAATTTGATGTTCAAAATTTTAAGGAATCTCTTAATAGTAATGTTTTTTATCAGGAGAATCAGGAAGGAGAATTAGTAATCTTCGGAGAAACTACTAAAGACATCACAAAAAAGGTTTTCTTAGAAGAATTTGGTGGAAGTTTATTGCAATCTATAGATCCTCAGTGCAAAGTCATAAACAACTATGCAGACAATTTGATTACACAAAAGAAAAATAGAGATAAAACAGGTGTTCAAAGCATGGGTGATAAAACAATAGCACAGGCAAATAATAATGAGACATTTGCTAAAGAAATTGCAGAACAGATTGAAATTGCAGAACAGATTGAAATAGCGAAACAAATAGAAAAAGCAATAGAACAAGAAGAAATGGAGGCAAAGATGGCCAAACAAATTGTAGAACAGTGTGAAATACAGGAACAAATAGAACAAGAAAAAACGGATGTAGATTTTATAAAAAAACTTCTGGCAAAAGAAGCAATAGAGTTAAAAAATGGAAACAATATTCACGCAAATGATGTGGCTCTTGCACAACGGCTTGAAATAGAGGAACAAATAGAACAAGCAAGAGATAAAAAAAGACCCCAGGGATTTGATTTTGCAAATATAATTGAAAATCCAGAAGAGAAATTATCAACAGAAGAAATCAATCGTCTAAAAGTTGAATTCTTAAGAGGACTTAAAGACAGAAGTTTGAAGTCTTTACAGAATGATCCTCATATAATGGAGAATTTCACAGAGTCAGAAAAGCAAGTAATAAAACCACTAGTGGATTCATCTTCTAAAGATGGCTTGT
>CAMCJK010000016.1 GCA_945875075.1 Candidatus Fokinia solitaria
ACTGTTATCAAATGTGTCTTTGTAATAAGGTGGACAATGATTTTGACGAGTTTATTTTGCACTATATATTATAAAAACAATTTGTGATTGGTTTGCGTTCAGGATTCTCATATCATATCTCCTCGCAATTAGATATTATAAAAAATAAATGTTTATTATAAAAAAATAATTTATGCCTGATAAAATGTGTCTCTGTGATGAGGTGGAAAAAGATTTTGATTCATAGAAATACTAAGATTTTAATTGATATTGTGTAGAAAAATTTATGTGTATATTAAAAATAGATATTTATTGAATTATGAAAAGAATTAAGGATCTTAGAAATGTAATGCAGTCATATAAGATAGATGCATATATAATACCTTCTACAGATGAATGGAGAAATGAATATACTCCCAACCATACAAAAAGACTTGAATGGATCTCTGGGTTCTCAGGATCAAGTGGCATATTAATTATAACCAAAAAAGATCTCATTTTATTTACAGATAGTAGATATACTGCTCAGGCAAAAGTTGAGCTTAGTACTGACTTCCAGATCATAGATATGCATAATGCAAATGCTTATGAAATAATGAGTAGGTGTAAAGGATATGTGGTTGGCTATGACCACATGATTCAAACTTTCAACGAAATACAGCATTATGAGATGCTAGGTAAAAAATTCCATTTTACAATGCAAGCAATAGATGAGAATTTAGTTGATTTATTAGTCAATACAAATTTGATTGAAGTAGAAGAAATCTCAGAAGATATTACATCTAAACTGCGGCAACAAATCACTAAAGAAGCACCAGAATTCTTTAAAAATCTGGAAGATAAACAACAAGTAGGTAGCTGTATAAGCTTCGGAGCCAAAGTAAATGGAGAATATATAGGGGTAGTATCGCTACTTTTAGAATATAAAGAAAATGCCCATATATATTGGATAGGTATTTTATCAGCCTTCGATCGTCAGGGCATTGGAAAGAGTTTAATTGATTTCGCTGCAATGGTTGTATCTAAGAGAGGTATTGAAACAATAACAGTAGATACTCCATTTCAATCAGCAATAGATTTTTTTACTGCACAGGGTTTTACCCTACTATTTGATGTCCAGAAAATGGTCTATATGATAAAAAATGATTTATCAAATAATAAAAAAATACACTATTCGGAGATACAGAATCTCCCTATAGAACTTGCTGGAATGTCTGTAGAAGATAAAATAAATATTGTACTAGATATACTACCAACTGAATGTGATGGAGTGATTTTAACATCTCCAGCATCAATCTGCTGGCTACTGAATATTCGAGGTAATGATATTAAATACAACCCTCTACTCCTTTGCTATGCAATTCTCAATGTTCAAAGTAAAATAATTCAACTTTTTATAAACACAAGCAAATCACTTGAGATTAGCTATAAGCTAGTGGAGTTTTATCCGCTAGATATGTTTAAAAAGTATATAAGGCAAGTAAATCACTTGAGATTAGCTTTTGATAAAAATAATTCTTCTGTATGGCTTGCTAATAATATTGATCAACCAATTAATATGGGAGATCCAACTGTAGACCTCAGGGCAGTTAAGAATGCAGCTGAATTACATGGGCTTAAGCAGGCTCACATATATGATGGAGTGGCTCTATGTAAGTTTTGGTTTTGGCTATACAATGTGAATGGTACAATAGATGAAATATCTGCTGCAGCAAAGCTATCTGAATTCAGACGTATGAATCCAGAATTTGTTGAGGAGTCATTTGGAACTATATCTGGATATGGATCAAATGGAGCTATAGTACATTACCAATCAAAAGAGAATACTTGTAAATCAATTGCTTCAGAAGGAGAAGACCCAATATATCTAGTAGATTCTGGAGCTCATTACAGCTGTGCAGGGACTACAGATATCACTCGTGTGTTCAATATGGGAAGGTTTGTTGAAGGTATAAGAGATGAACATAAAACAGCCTATACAGCAATCTTAAAGGGGCATATAGCTCTTGCTAGGACTGTATTTCCAGCTGGTACAAATGGCTCTCAGCTAGATGCTCTTGCAAGATATTATCTATGGCACAAAGGTTTGGACTACGGACATGGTACAGGGCATGGTGTGGGGCACTTCTCATCAGTCCATGAAGGCCCTCAAGGTATCACAAGAAACAATACTGTAACACTTAAAGAAAACATGGTCATTTCAATTGAGCCAGGATATTATAAGGAAGGTCATTTTGGAATGAGAATAGAAAATCTATATGCTGTTAAAAAATCTTTAAAACTCAATGGTTTTCTTGAGTTTGAGATACTTACTATGGTCCCAATCGAGACATCTCTCATAGACTTTGATGAGATTAATAAAGATGAAATAGAATGGCTAGAAAATCATAATAGAGTTGCCATAGAAGCAGTTAGAAATAAACTAACACAAGATGAGTTGGAATTCATTATATCTAATTCTGCTTTATAGAAGTGGAACTCGAGCTATTTCACCCACCTCTCCTGTCAAATAGTTGTTTGCCAGCCTTGGAGTCATAGACAAGCTTAGAATTCATTATATTTAATTCTGCTTTATAGAAAAGTGGAACTTGAGCCATTTCACCCACCTCTCCTGTTAAATAGTTGTTTGCCAGTCTTGGAGTCATAGACAAGCTTAGAATTCATTATATTTAATTCTGCTTTATAGAAAAGTCGAACTCGAGCTATTTCACCCACCTCTCCTGTTAAATAGTTGTTTGCCAGCCTTGGAGTAATAGATAAGCTTAGAATTCATTATATTAATTCTGCTTTATAAACAGTCTCTCATAGACTAGAAAAATCATTATACATTGAATTTAAACAATACGACATCGCCATCTCGCATTACATATTGCTTACCTTGTACATCAACTTTACCATTTTCTTTAGCTTTAACCCATCCACCATATTCTCTGAAATTTTCAAAACTGATGACGTCAGCACATATAAATCCTCTCTCAAAGTCTGAGTGTATCTTCCCTGCTGCTTCTGGTGCGAAAGCACCATTTCTTACATTCCATGCTCTAGCTTCTTGTGGGCCGGCTGTAAAAAACGTTAAAAGATCTAACATTCTGTATCCACATTTGATTACATTATCGAGACCAGTTTCTTCCATACCTAACATTGATAGAAATTCTTCTCTTTCATTTTGATCTGTAATACATGCTATTTCAGATTCGATTTTAGCTGAGATTATAATTGCTTCTTTGTTGTTTTGCTTAGCAAAGTTCATTACAGCTTTTGTGTAGTCATTACCAGTCAAAATATCCTCCTCCTTAACATTACATATAAAAAATGAAGGTTTTGTAGTCAGTAGTTGTAACTTTTTGATTTCAGTAGCATTATCTTTAGTAATACATTGAGCTGCAGGTTTTCCATCTTCTAAAGTCTTTAAAACCAGTTGCATTATCTCTAGTTGATTTTGCAAATCTTTGTCTTGCTTTGCCTTCTTTTCTATCGCTACTACCCTTTTTTGAAGACTTTGCATATCAGCTAAAATCAGTTCAAGCTCCAAGATTTCAGCATCGGAAAGAGGATTAACTACATCTCTGACATGTATTATATCTTCATCATCGAAACATCTTAAAACGTATGCTATAGCATCTACAACCATTATATGGCCAAGAAATTTATTACCTAAACCATCTCCTTTACTTGCACCTTCAATCAGACCAGCTATATCTACAAACTCTATTCTATTTGGTATTATTTTTTCTGATCCTACTATCTCAGCTAATTTATCTAACCTCTTATCTGGCACTGTGACACTACCAAAGTTTGGCTCTATTGTACAAAATGGATAGTTGGCAGCTGATGCGTTAATACTGCTTGTCAATGCATTAAATAAGGTTGACTTGCCTACATTTGGTAATCCAACCAACCCACAACTAAAACTCATATTATGTTATAATTTTTTTTATTTTAATTACAGAATAATAACAGAATTTGTTTTTTTAACAAACTGCACAATCTCCTGTTATTTTATCTGACTAAAAGAAATTGATATATTGTAAATCTGCTATCTCAGCTAATGTATCAAAATTTTCAAGGTGCTTTGTCTTTGCTTAAAACTTGTATCCCATCTACTTTCATAATTTCAGCTATAAAACTATAGGTTACATTTATTTCCTTATCTGAATAGAATTGGACTTCACTGCCATCAGGACAAATTGCAACGATTGAAATTTTTAAAGTCCTATCTTCCTTTTCAATCTCTTCTTGTATTTTCTTATGTAAGAACTCAGCTGCTTCAACTGTAGTTACATAAACTTTAAAAGATTGAATAAACTCTTCAATCGCTTTCATAAAAGGTTTTATTGAGCGCAATAAAATTCTTTGGCCTTGAGCATCATTCCTGATTGTAGCGGTACAAAACACCAACTGTCCAACATCAAGTAATTTTGTTTGTTTATTTAATATATTACTATCAAAAACTGAAATATCTATTACACCATATGGGTCTACAACACTCAGAAACCCATATTTCCCTGCTTTTTCACCTTTGCCAGAACGTATCTTACAATCTTTTACAACACCAGCTATACTTATCTCTCTTGACTCTGTAGCCGTATATTTATTGATCACATCAGAAAACATTATATTATGCTTTTGTAGGATTTTTTCATATAACAAAACAGGATGTTCTGTTAGGTAAAAACCAAGGGCACTATGTTCTGCTTGTAGTTTTTCTGTCTTTGACCAATATGGTACAGCTATTAATTCTAATCCACTCGTATTATTGTCATCTATATCTATTAAATTCAATAAAGAAATTTGCCTTGCATGATCATTTTTTTCTTTTGCAATAGCGGCGACGTATTGGTTGATTTTGTTTATATTATGTATAAGGGCATGGCTGTTAGGGTATAGCTCTTCAACTGCTCCACTTCTAACTAATTGTTCAAACAGACGTTTATTAAAGCCGTTTTTCGCAGTCCTTTTCAAAAAATCATCTAAATCTTTAAATTTGCCATTTTTTTTCCTTTCCAATACTATGTCATTTAAAGCTTTGACTCCTGTACCTTTTATGCCACCAAGTCCATATCTAATACGTTTTATATTCTTGCTACCGACTGGTGCATCCGATGTTACAGTCATTTGTGTGATATCGCTTTCAATCACTCCTAGAAGCTCAAATTTATCATTTAAAACTTCAATCGCAAAGAATACCATTGAATCATTTATAGTTGGCTTACAGACTTCGATATGATTAGCCTTTGCTTCATCACAAAAAGCTCCAACTTTTTCTTGTAAGTGTAGTTCTAAATTCATTGAAGCAACTAAGAATTCAATTAAGTAATGACACTTCAGAAAAGCTGTTTGATATGTCACAAGTGCATATGCATCACCATGAGCCTTGTTGAAGCCATAGCCAGCAAATTTATTTACAAGATCAAATATTTCTTCTGCCTGACTTTCTGGCAATCCATTTGCAAAACATTTTGTAACAAAAACACTTCTCTGTTGTGACATTTCGAACTTGTCTTTCTTACCCATTGCACGGCGGAGTATATCTGCTTCACCTAAACTGTAGCCTGCAAGAACTTGTGCGATTTTAATTACCTGCTCTTGATAAACTATAATTCCATAAGTTTCATTTAAAACATCTTTGATGTCAGGATGGATAACTTCAACCTGCTCATAACCATGTTTCCTTGCAATATATTTGGGAATGTTTTCCATAGGACCAGGACGATAAAGAGATGTTAGCGCCGTTATATCACCTAGCTTATCTGGCTGCATTTGCTTGACTGCCTCACGTATCCCTGCAGATCCTTCAAGCTGGAAAATACCAATTACATCACCAGCTGTAAGCATTTTATAAGTATCTCGATCATCTAAAGGAATTTTATATATATTGATATTTTCCCCTAAAGAATGCTTTATAAGCTCTTGAGTATTAGAGATTACCGTAAGTGTTTTTAATCCTAAAAAATCAAATTTGATTAGACCAGCTGCTTCAACATATTTCATTGAAAACTGACCTGATAAAATACCAGAGGTTGGATCTCTATAAAGAGGCATAATTTCAACAATTGGCAACTCAGATATCACTATCCCGGCTGCGTGAGTAGATATATTTCTGTTACAGCCTTCAAGTTGCAGCCCAATCTTCAAAAGTCTCTCTATAGCCATATCTTCATCACGAAGCTTTTGTAATTGTTTATCAATATCAATTGCCTGTTGTAAAGTTAGAGGATTAGCTTGATTTTGAGGGATCATCTTACAAATCCTATCTATCAACCCATATGGCATTTGTAGTACCCGCCCAACATCTCTTAAAACAGCTCTTGGCTGTAGTTTTCCAAATGTTATTATATGTGCAATATTGTCTTCACCATATTTCCTCTTAACATATTGCAACACTTCGTCCCTACGAAATTGACAAAAATCTATATCTAAATCAGGCATTGAGATTCTTTCTGGATTTAAAAACCTTTCAAACAACAATCCAAATTCTATAGGATCTAATTCAGTGATTTTAAGGCTCCATGCAATAATTGACCCAACTCCTGAGCCACGTCCAGGACCAACAGCAATTCCTTGGCTTTTACTCCATTGAATGAAGTCAGAGACTATTAAAAAGTAGTCTGAGAAGTTCATTTTTTGGATTAAGTCTAGCTCCAGTCTTAACCTTGCAAAATATTTTGGCCTATCAATTGATAAATGTTCTATCCTCTCTTCAAGTCCTTCGATAGCCATTTGTTCTAAGATCTTATTAGCGTCTATATTAGGATCAAACTTAGGTATACTGATAGGCTGTTTATGAGGAAAGAAATGGCATTTTTGCGCTATAAGTTCTGTATTTTTTATTGCTTCTGGTAAATCACTAAAGATTTCCATCATCTCCTCTTGAGACTTATAGTTGTGTTCAGGATCTATCTTGGGTCTGTTTTCTTCAACTAAAAACCTGTTGTTTATTATACAAAATAATACTTCAGAAGCTTCATAAGTATCTTGATTTAAAAAACTTATCGGATTAGTTGCAACAATTGGTATATTCAACTCATAAGCTAATGACATTAAATTTCTTTCTGATGTCTTGTGTCTACCGTCTCTATATCTTGTAAGCTCTATAAATGGCTCAAGTTCTGTATCATTATTTACTAATTCTAATAGTTTTTTAGCACCATTAACTCCATATGTACTTATGACTCTATGTAGCATTTTATCATCACTTACAGCGCCAAAGAGTATAATCAGTCCATCACTATGTTTCACTAAAAAATCCCATTCAACAGAAGGTTTATCTAAGCCTTGTCTATCAACTCCAATTCTGGTAGCGATCTTCATCAAATTAGAATATCCAACTTTACTCTTAACAATCAGTAATGCTTCACCATTATTGTCATTTGGATTGAAGTTTTTGTCAGTCTTTTCACTTAAGAGTGATTTAATGCTTTCATAGTCGATATCAACTGATAGTCCTATTATTGGCTGAATGCCTGATGCAGCAGCACCAATTGCAAATTCAAGAGTTCCAAACATATTTCTATCTGAAATACATATAGCAGGGGCATTAAAGTCATGACATTTCATGATGATTTGATGAAACTTTAAGTTACTCATACCTAGTGAGTAGTCAGAATATGCTCTTAAATGAATGAATAATGACACTGATGTTATTTGTTGCTTTTGTTGCTATTTATATATTGCTTAAAATTCCATGTAAAAGTTTTTAAGATCAGTTGTGCAGCTATAGCATCATCAACCATATCCCTAGCCTTTCTTTTCATCCCAGTATCTCTCAACATTTCATTTGCTGCATATGTAGTGAGGGCTTCATCTTCTAATAAAACTGGAATTCCTAAAAAGTTTTGTATTTCCCCCTGTAATTTTACTACATGTTTTAGATTGGAGTTATTGTTACAATCACCTATTATAACTCCATTGCATTTATTTGTAATCAAAACTTCAGATATTAAATCTATATCTTGTGGGTATCTTTGTATCACACCTAAAGGCAATACAGCATCTAGAGACCAATGCAATATTGCAAAGCCAAACTTTTTTGTGCCGAAATCAACACCAAGTAGTTTTAAATTGTCTAGATTATCTGCAAGATACTTATATTTTAGTTCTTTTATTATTGTTTGCATTGAAAAATTTTTTGATGGTATAGCATAAATTTTATTCTTGCTGTGTTTTTTTAAACATAAAAAAGTGCTAGAATTATAAATAAAAAAACAAAATGTCTAAAATATTATGTGATAGCCCTATTCAGGGCTTAATGCCAGCACCACCACAGACAAAGGTTGATAGGAGAAAGTCCCCTATCATAATTACAGATGCAGCTACACAGAGAATTAAAGATTTAATTTCTCAAAGGGGTAGTCAATATACTACTGGAATTAGAATAGGAGTGAAATCAAGTGGCTGTACCGGCTTGGCTTATACTTTTGAATATGTTGATGAAGATACAAAAGATGATGAGAAGATACAACTGCAAAACGCAGATGTTTTCATTTACATTGATTCGAAAGCACTGCTATTTTTATTTGGTACTAAGCTGGATTTCGTTGAGACAGAACTTGAGTCAGGCTTTGTGTTTATAAATCCCAATTCCAAAGGTGAATGCGGTTGTGGTGAGTCTTTCTATGTATAATATATAATGATATGCAGTGGGAGATGCCCTGTTCTATTTGTATGATAGACAGTATGAAAATATAGTTTTACTTGAGCACCAGTGCCTGATTTCTCTCAGCAAATCGTTTGAAATACGAAAAATATCTGTTGTCCATTTTTATATAGTTTATTAGTACTTTCCTGCTATTTAAGTGATAGAATATGTGCGATCTGAGAGGGATACCATTTAGAGATAATGCAAATACAATCTTTTCAATATCTTTATCTAAACCTTTTGAAGCAACATATGGTATTAACTGCTTGTATACACCATCAAATGATGGCTTACCTGATTTTAATTCTTTCTAAAAACTTTTTTGCATAATTGCAACTTGCAATTACTGTTTTCTATATCATATCAATTTATTTATAAAACCATAGATTCGCATTGTAGCTACTATTAGTAGTAATGGTAAAAATACAGATTACCTGTATTATTACTGAATAGAACAGTGTACTGGAATTTCATCTTAGCCACTATAAAGCCAGCTTAAATCTTTGACCATCCTCCATCAATATTTTATATTCCTATAAAAAATGCTGTGACTATAGATTTGTAATGCAAATTCTACTACTGGTGAGTATAGAATAGCGTTTCATGCATCAAATTTATGAACCCAGCTATGTATAGCAAAAATGGGAACAGAAATAGCTGTATGTCACAATCAAATAGTTATCATTTACTTTGACCTTTACCACTACTCAATAGACCAGTGATTTTTTTATCTGCCTTAAAAACACCTAGTGAGCCGATATTGATTTGAGTAACAATAGATGGTGGAGTGATCTTCTGGTTAAAATCTCTGAAGGCGTTAAATAGTTTATCCACTGTAACGAAAGTAGACTGAATTTTTGGCTGTACTTGTTCCCAAGATGGAAATATTGGTTTGCCATTAGGTCCTATTGACATAATCTTTTTATTTATATTTTAACATTATTTGTTTGAAGGCTCCACCTTAATAATTCTTAAATGATCAAAAGATGATATAATAGTATATATTTAATAAATATATCTTGTCTATAAAAATGAATTTTTTCTCACAATCACTAAATAAAACTGATCCTGAAATAGCTGATGCAATCAGTCAGGAACTGAAAAGGCAGCAAAACTGTATTGAGTTAATAGCTTCTGAAAATATAGTTAGTAAGGCGGTGCTAGAAGCTCAAGGATCTATTATGACAAATAAATATGCTGAAGGATATTCAGGAAAAAGATACTATGGAGGGTGTGAGTTTGTTGATATTGCTGAAAACCTTGCTATTGAAAGGGCTAAGAAGCTATTTAATTGTAATTTCGCAAATGTCCAACCACATTCTGGCTCTCAAGCTAATCAGGCAGTGTTCTTTGCTCTTCTGGAGCCACATGACAAGATTCTTGGATTATCACTTGATTGTGGTGGCCATCTGACTCATGGTAGTAAAGTTAATATGTCAGGTAAATGGTTTGACTCAGTGCATTATAATGTACATAAAGACAACGATCTAATTGATTACGAAAATGTCTTAGCATTAGCAAAAGAGCACAAACCAAAGCTTATAATTGCAGGGTGTTCAGCATACCCTCAAAAAATAGATTTTAAGAAATTTAGAGAGATTTCTAATGAAGTTGGGGCATATCTTTTAGTTGATATGGCACACTTTGCAGGGCTCGTAGCGGCTGGTTTCTATAACAATCCTGTTGACTATGCAGATATTGTAACTACTACTACCCATAAAACACTAAGAGGACCTCGTGGTGGAATGATTTTATCTAATGATGAGGTCATTTCTCAGAAAGTTAATTCAGCAATGTTTCCTGGGATACAAGGCGGTCCTTTAATGCATGTGATTGCTGCCAAGGCAGTGGCATTTTTAGAAGCCCTACAACCAGAATATAAAGATTATATTAGGAATGTAATTGAAAATGCTAGTCAGATGGCTACAACGATACAAAATCGAGGCTATAAACTGGTTTCGGGAGGTACTGCATCTCATTTAATAGTGGTTGATTTAAGAACCTCTGGTATTAGAGGTAATGTTGCTGAAAAGGTCTTAGATAAGGCAGGTATCACATGTAATAAAAATAGTATTCCATTTGATGATGCGAAGCCATGGATAACGTCTGGCATCAGACTAGGTACTCCAGCATGTACGACCCGTGGCTTTAAAGCAAAAGAGTTTAAAATTATCTCACACTATATAGCAGACATATTAGATGCAATCCCCAAAGGTATTACAGTAGAAAATGCAGCAGATCATCCTATAGTACAAAAGATCCAATCTGATGTTTTAGACATTTGCAGTAAATTTAAAATCTATTAAGAATATCTTTATAAAGTTGTATCAGATTAGGTAAGACTCGTGGCTTTAAACTAGCCTATCAAATAGAGTGGTTTATATTTTAGATAGCTCTATTTCTTTGCTTAGCATGTAATCATTCTTTCTGACTTTTTCTTTCAAAAATATTATTTCATGTTCTGGTATACCGGCATCAGCAAGGACTGCAGCGCCTAACTGCAGGCCAGTTTCTATTGTTGCTGGAATCGCTATTGTCGCACCACACTTCTTTATGAAATCTCCATGTTTATAATCTTCAACTCGCGCAATGATATGTAGTTGTTTAAGATGCTGTTTATATTCCTTACATATTATTCTTGTTGTTTTTCTAGTTGCTGCTTTGTCACTCATACTTAAGACTACAGACCCAGCACGATCCATACCAACTGCTTTTAAGGTATCTTCCTGAGTTAAATCACCATGGTATATTGGAAACCCTTGTGCTCTAGCTTTTTTGACTAAGCTTGCATTACTATCAACTGCTATAAAATCTATTTGTTCTTGTGCAAGCATATATGCAACCATTCTACCAACTCTACCAAACCCTGCAATCACAACATGTCCATTCAAATCACTGATTCCTTTGAACTCCAGATTAATGTTTAGATCTTTACTGCTATCCAGTTTATCTTCTAATTTACTACCGATAATAGCAAGCAGTGGTGTGATTGCCATAGTTACTGCAACGACCATTAATAAAATTTGCCCTAGATCTCCCTCAATCATTGAGTTTTGAGATGCCATTTTGATCAGAATAAATGCAAACTCACCACCCTGACATAATAGCAAAGAAGCATTAACTATCGCCCCTAATGGGAATCTAAAAAGGAATGCAATGATGAAAATTATAGAAAACTTTACAGCAACTAAAATTGAAGAATAGGCAAAGATTATTTTTGCATTATTTACAATTAAGTCTATATCTATTTTCATTCCAACTGTCATAAAAAATAGCCCTAAAAACATTCCTTGAAATGGAATTATACTTTCTTCAATTTTGTTTCTATATTCAGTTTCTGCTATTAAAAGACCTGCTAAAAAAGCCCCCATAGCATTCGATAGCCCTAGCTCTTGAGTCGCACAAGATGCACCAAGGACCAATAGAAGAGCTGAAGTTACATATAGCTCATCTGTCTTAACTGATCCTATTAATGAAAAAAATGGACGTAGGAAGAGGCGACCTGCAATTGTTATTGCTATAATTGACAGAATGGCTTTCACACCAGCTTTCCCTACTGCAAACAGTAATTCCATATCATTAGGATTATTTTTGAGAATAGGCATTATTGCTAGCAGTGGTACAACAGCTAAGTCTTGCATTAAGAGGACTGACAAAGACAGCCTACCAACTTGTGTCGATTTCCTTTTATTTTCATGTAAAGCTGGTAAAACTATCGCACTAGAAGACATTGAAAGAGCGGCAGATATCAATAAGCTAATTGACATCTGTATTCCCAAGAATCTATTAATTGCCCATCCTAAAGCACAGGTCGTTATTAGAACTTGAATACTGCCAAATCCAAATACATGTAATCGCATTCTGATAAGTCTTTCAATTGTCAATTCAAGACCTATTACAAATAACAGAAATACAACACCAAACTCAGATACTGCATCAATTTCAGGATTGTCTATTAAGTATCCATTACTTCCTATGATGGCGCCAACAACTAAATATCCTAATACAGGACTAAGCTTTAGCTTATTCATAAAAATTACTATAAACACAGATAGGCCTAAAAAGACAAGTATATCGTATAGGTATTTTATCTCATGCATTACTTTATTTTGAACTTCTAAATTAATTACTCAAAGAGTAAGAATAACTTATAAATATATGTAAATCAATATTTGATTTTTTTTGACTTTTTAGTATAGTAGGATGTATTTTAAAATAAAAATTATATACTAAATATAACATTATGTCGCTTATCAAAGAATTTCCTGTCCTAATAGAAATAAGTACAACTTCTGGACAAGTAAAATATGAATATAAAGATGGGAAATTACATGTTGATAGGTTTCTAAGTACACCAATGCTATATCCATGTAACTATGGATTTGTTCCCGATACTATTGGTGGTGATGGTGTCCCAATTGATGTGTTACTACATGCTTCTCATCCAATATTACCAGGTGCTATGATAAAAGCTCGCGCAATAGGGGCGTTAGTGACAGAAGATGAAAGTGGTGAAGATCTAAAAATACTAGCTTTACCAAATCAAAAAATTGATTCTTTATTGTCAAATATATCTCATTATGAGCAGTTACCTGAGCTTTTACTGAAACAAATTGAGCACTTTTTCATGCATTATAAGGACTTAGAAAAGAATAAATGGGTAAAAGTTAAAAATTGGATTGGACCAGAAGAAGCTTTTGGTGTAATATCAGGAAGCTTTAAATAAAAAAAATAAAATATACCAAATATTAATGGCTGTAAAAATAAGATTACAAAGAACAGGTCGTAAGAAAAAACCTTGTTACAAAATAGTTGTTGCTGATGCGCGCTCACCAAGAGATGGTAAATATATAGAAAAAATTGGAACATATAGTCCATTATTACCTAAGGATTCAGATCGTAGAGTTTTAATTGATGCTGAAAAAGCTTCTCATTGGTTAAAATGTGGTGCACAGCCAACAGAACGCGTTAGTAAGTTTCTAAATGCATTTAAAATCAGTGCTGCTTCTGCATAAATGTAGAGTTGTAACTACTAGTTTTAAAGAAATCTTATTCCTGAAATCAGACTATTTATATCAGGAATAGGAATATTACTTACGTTGCAAAATAACATAAAAACTACAGAATGTTGTAATATATCTTGCAATATTACATGAAATCTGTTATTTTATATTGAGCATTTTTCTTTATGGGACTTTAGTTCAGCCTGGTTAGAACGCACCGCTCATAACGGTGTTGTCGCAGGTTCAAATCCTGCAGGTCCCACCATCCAAAAACAATCAAATATCACTATAAATCACTGTCATTTATATTATCTATTAATAAATTCTCAGTTGAATTTATACCCCTTAAATAAAATCAAGGATTGTCTTTGTTTATTTTTCCTTTATAATTGTAATATATTCTTAATATATATTAAGTATATTAATAATAGTCTTTGCAAAGATTATTAAAAATAAATAACAAATATAAAACTTCGATTATGGCTAAAATAAGAAATAGATCAATGAGAAATGCCGGGTCTTTTGCCTGGAATACAATTAAACTATCTATGAGTAATACTGGTAGTTTAATTATTGGTACAGCTGGCCTTGTCGTTACAGCCGTCACAGGTGGGACGGCATTAGGGCTAGCAGCTGGAACAGTAGGTTTAGCAGCTACTGTAAACAAAACTACACAGGATTTTTATACCTTCAAAAAGGAAGAAAATCTGCAAAATATATATAATGCCTTAAATGAGTTACAAGATAATATAATGACTTTCAAGGCAGAAATAGAAAAGCATCCTCAGATCTTTGAGATGTATCAGACTGCTGAACAAACACCAAGTAATGTTAATACTACCTTGCAATATAGACAGGCAGCAGCATTATCTAATGCAGTGAGCAATATATCTTCTGCTTTGATAGGGTGTGCTAGTTCTGCTGCAAATATTTATGCAAATCCAGCTGTAATTACAGAATCTTTTGGAGTCATAACAGCAGGGTGTGTTGCAAGTACTGGATATTTCATCGTTAGTGAGCAGAATAGAATTGCATCGAAGACTTCAACAGATAGAGTTAATGATAGCAAAGCAGATCTTGGAGTAGAGACAGATGACGTCATTGAAATAGCTCAACTTGCGGCAGCATTAAAAAAGCAAATTAATGTTTTGCAAAACTCAATAGTGCAAAAAGAAGTGCTAACTCCAGAAGAATTTGAAGAAAAATTAAAAGCTCAGCCACAAATTGAACCTACTCAATATACTCAAAAAAGTAATGGAACAATAGCATATGAGGCTTTATTCGATATATTCTATCCTAAAGCACTAAAAGTACAAGAAGATGTTCAACAACCTATAGATAAGGTATTTGCAAAAAAAATTACATCACAATTACAACAGAAATTAAAGGGAAATTTTGTAGATAAACTAGGTCAACAAGAAAAATCAAATGTAAGCACAATCAAGGGGATCTAAAATTTAAAGATGTTACAGGTTCAAATCCTGCAGGTCCCACCATCTATAAACAATCAAATACCACTATAAATCACTCTCATTTATATTATCCACTATATACATCTTCAGTTGAATTTATGTACCTTAAATAAAATTAAGAGTTGTCTTTTATTTATTTACCCTTTATACTTGTAGTATATTCTTAATATATGTCATGTATATTAACAATGGTATTTCAAAGGAAACTTAAAAAACAACAAAATAAAAAAATTTAATCATGCAACATCAAGAAAGAACCCATAGTGTCCTTGGTAGCAATATCACTTTTATGCTTTTAGCGGGACTCTTTAATACAGGCTCGGTACTAAATAACAAGTTTGAATATTCAAAAAATGAAGATTATAATAATATAATGTATGGGTGTATGTTGACAAGTATGGCAACTATTATTCTAAAATATGGAATGGATTGTTATGTATATCGCAGCGAAGAGAGACTGCACAATCAATATAACGCTTTAACTGAATTACGAAAGACTGCAATCGAATTTGATCAAGTACTAGGAAAACATCCACAACTCGCTGATGCATTCAATCAGCAAATCCAAAATAATCTAGGTGATGATAATATCACGCCATTAACAGAAAGAACATGCGCAGAAATTTGCACAGGAATTGCTTATAATCTGAATAACTTTGTCAGTTCAGGAGCATGGCTGGTAAGTAGTTCGACAGCTTTGACATCAACATTTGAGGGGACTAATCTTGAAAATACAGGGGCTTTGCAGGCTAATGCGATAAACGTAGTCACCAGCAACAGTTGGACAAATCAGGAAGCTATGAGGGTGTATACACCTTTGATGTTTGTGCTATCCATTGTTGCATCTAGCATTTTTACTACCGTTCCTATAATAGATGAGTTTAAAAGAGTATCAAGGCAAGAATCAATAGATGCAGTTAATCAGCTTGAAAAGGAGCTTGGAGTAAACTCAACTGATGTAAATGCAATCGCTCAAGTTACTGCAACCTTGAAAGACTATATTAATATTCTTGCACGCTCAAATGCGCTAGATATGTCAACATTTGAACAGCAATTAGCAAACTTAGAAGATGGTAAAAGCAATGAGCCAAATGATTTAGAATCTAACAGTCAACCAAAAAATATAATACGTATTCAGCCTACTGAATATAAATCTGATGCTGTGTTAACAGCAACAAGCAAAATGCTCTTCGATCAAGCTTATATACCGAAAAAATTAGTAGTCAAAAAGCATACTCAAGATATTAAGTGTAAGGAGAAGATTCAAGAAATATTAAAGTCGAAGAAAGACAATAAGGAAAAGCCCGAGAAAAGCAATAATTTTTCCCGAAATAATAATGATGCAGGGGTATGCAGATGTAAAAATCAAAGCTCTCAACAGCCCCAATTACAATAGTATTTAATAGACATTACAGGTTTAAATCCTGCAGGTACTATTTTTTGATAGATCACTAGAAATTTTTTCTGTCAATACTACTAGCTCTTTTTCTGGATATATTACATTTTTTGTTTCATCGTGCCTTAAAGACATGATGAAATTCTGATATATTGCAGAAATTGGCTGATATTTTTTTCGTAATATTTTCAGATCATTAGGTATTTCAGGCTCTTCAGGTGAGCTATAAGAGATTGCAAAAATGCCATGAGCTAAATCATATCTTTTATGTCTATGAAAAAATTCAACTTCAGCATCTGATAAATCAAAATTAAGAGAAGTAGCTAAGCCGAAGTCAGCAAAATATAGCTTTGCACCATCAGTCAAAAGATTTCCATCATGTCCATCAAAGTGAATCATACCTTTGCTTTCCATAAAAATAGCTGTTTTTAGTAAATCTCTTTCAATTATACTGGCATCTAAATGAGTTTTATAAGACTGAAAAGTATATGGTATGAATTCTAAAAATACTACTACTGAATGTGTTGAATTCTGTAAAGCATTCATTCTATTTTTAATTGCCTTTGATCCATTCCAATATTTCACATACTTTGGTAGATCATCTTGAGTCCTCTTTTGTGGATTATCTTCTTGAATAATTTTGTACCCATACATTATAGGAAAGTTTGCACATTCATCATTAAGCACCCATTCTGTTGTCATATGGTGAGTTTGTAGCTCTCTCCATGCACTAAATCCAGCTGATCCAACACCATATTGATAATAAGTTGGCAGCTCAAATAGGTTCTTAGTTGACAATTTATTTTGAATTTCAATGTTGGTTAGAGGAAGCTTTTTAGCAAAAACTGGAATAGATTCTATTTGTAATTTCATTGCTGTACCACCAATTCCAGTATATACTTTTTCTCCTGATGACAATAATTGTTGTATTGCTTCTTGTGAAGCATCCTCTAGCACTTTTGCAACTAACTGATATTTTTCTTTTCTCTGCATTTATCAAAATTATCTTAGATATATTTGTCCCTTAATTATATCAGATCTAATAATTGTAGCCTACATTATATTTTTGTTTCAATTACATATTCTTAACTATATCGATGTAGATAAGGGTAATGAAGAAATATAACCACATTATATACATCTCTCAAACCTTATTATATAATTAATTTTATTAAAAACTCATTTTAGTTTATCAGTAATGTTAAATCAAATAGCCCCTTGATGGTATAAGAATTTCTAAGTGTATTTATCTAAAAAATACCATATTGTTGATCGCTTTGTAACTCTATATTCTTGTATCAAAGTATATGTCAGCAGATAGCTATTAATATTTCAAAGACTTGTATTTTTTGATATCCTCGAGCATTGTATATGTACAAGTCTTTCATTGACATATCATATATGCATCTCTCAAACCTTATTATATAATTAATTTTATTAAAAACTCATTTTAGTTTATCACTAATTTTACATCAATTAAAAGTGGTCATAATCTATATAGCTCGGTATTGTTGATCACTTTGTAACTCTATATTCTTGTATCAAAAGTAGACAGTTATTAGGTGAGGTTTTAAAGATTACAAACTCTTTTGCTGGGGATATTCTAGGTCATTATATGTTTGGTGTTTCAATTATATAATTCTCTACTGTAGGCAATACATCATATATACCTATCAAAACTTCATGTAGATATTTTATAGTATTAGTTTGCTGGTTAATCTCATATCAGTGATGTCTGACCTGTTTGGCAATCATTTGCTAATTTTTCTGTATAACTACCCCATATTTCTTTGATCTGCTTATGCTCTTTTTCACTAATCTGCAAAGCTTCAGCACAGTCATCTCTATGTTTTATTCTCTCAGCTTTCTTAGACTCCAGATCTCCTTGAACTTTTTTTATATACTCTTTCACTAACGCTGGTTGCTTTAAGCTCTTTATGAATTCTTTGAAGGGTGTTAATCCGTCTTTACTTAGATGTGTAGGCTGTAAGCAAGTTCCAAAGTCAATTGGTATAAAAGCTTTAATTGTATTATGATTCTCAAGCTCAACCATAATATTGGCAGCATGTAAGCCATAGTTTCTTAAGATATATATGCAAGTTAGATTGAGTTTTATGAATTCTTTTAAGAGATTATTATCTGTTTCATGATTAATAATTTGATTTTTAAATTTTGCTTTTATTTGATACTTTATTTATATATAAGTAAATCAGAGATAGCAAATAAATGGCGGCATTATGTTTTGCAGATTGTAATTTGACTTTAAGTTTACACCACAAATGTTAAAAACATGTTAATGATTGTATTTTTTTGCTAAAAGCTTTTAAAGGAATTATCTCTGAATCAGAATTAGTTTGCTGGTTAATCTCATATCAGTGATGTCTGACCTATTTGGCAATCATTTGCTAATTTTTCTGTATTTGATCTTCTGATCCACTGTATTGTTCAATTAAGTGATCTTTCGAAAAGCATCCAAAAAATACCAAAATCTTGCTGTCCTATAATCTTATTAAAACCAACTTTTGTATATGCTTTGATTGCATTTAAATTATCTGTCTCAGGATCAACAAAAACCTGTTCAAACTCTTTAAGTACAAAATCTTTCAAAAATATTGCTAATGCTTTAGGGCCAATACCTTTGTTTGTGTAATTTAACTCACCGATATAGCAGTCTAATCCAGCACAAGATTCATGTAAAGTACTTAAATCGTATCCTTGATGCGCTGGAAAATCATGTGTGTTATAGTACTGAATATACCCTATAGGAATATCATTAAATTTTATGATAAAAGCATGTATTTTTGCTCTAATCTCTATTCCTTCTTTGAAGCTTAATATCTTATAACCCCTTGTATAGCTTGTATACCGTTCACTTATAAGTTCTTCAGTCCATTTTATTTCTTGATCCCACCACTGCTTTACATGAGGATTTAGTAGCCATTTTAGAAGCAATGGAAAGTGTGATTTATTTAATGATTCAAAGTTGATATTCATAATCTCTGTATTTAGCATAGAGAACTATTGATAGATTATTTGATCTTTATGAGAAAAATAAATGGTCGGGGCAGCAAGATTCGAACTTACGACCCCTTGGTCCCAAACCAAGTGCGCTACCAGGCTGCGCTATGCCCCGATGCCATTGTTGTTATGATAGTCCTTTACATTAACCTTGTCAAGGTTGCTCATTTATCTGTAATCAAAATTAATTTTATATTATCTTTTGTTATAATGATTTTTTGAGTCATACCTAAGTGCTATATAGTAAAATTCTCAAATTCTACTACTGTCTATTCATTTCTTATTACATCTGTCCTCGCAGTTGGTAATGATAAACATCCTTCATACCATGTGACTATTGAAATATCTCAGGACTAACGATAAAAAGGTGGCTTCCCATCATGAAGTACAAGTTTATCATTGCTCTTAGCGCTCTCATTTATATCAATGACAATCTTATTGTCATATCAACAATAGAGCTAAAAGCTTTTTTAGTTGCAACTTTTAATCTGACTTATAAAGTGGATAAAATATTTTATAGAAATATCATCAAGGTTTATGATGTAGCTTTATTTGTTCACGTGCTAGAGAGTCTGCCATTTCATTATATTTATTTCCTGCATGTCCTTTTACCCACTCCCATTTCACTTGAATCTTAGTTGTCGCTTCGCTGAGCTTCACCCATAAATCGATGTTTTTGATTTGACCATTTTTCCAATTGTTTTTTCTCCATGAATATATCCATTTAGTTATGCCATCTTTAACATATATACTATCAGTAAAAATAGTTATTCCTGAGTTGAATGTATTTGTAGCTATAATTCCTTCTATAGCGCCTATTAATTCCATTCTATTGTTTGTAGTATGTTTTTCATATCCTGAAACAGATGATAAGACCTTAGAGCTTTGTACTAATATTGCAGCCCATCCTCCTGGGCCAGGGTTTTTAGAGCAAGCTCCATCACAAAAAATTTCAATCATATAGTTTAATATTTGGTAAATTTTTTACCTCCGATCATACACGAAATTATTGATAATGTTAACTCACATAGGCCTCTGCATTATTGCTTGATCTGCTTGTAACATAATCTACAAAATTACATCCAGCTGTGAAAGCAGCTCTTTTTGGAAACACTTCTATGAAATCAAAAAAAGCATTTTTATGTTGTAAAATGTTTTGTATATTAAAATAATTTATTGGACAGACTTTTAAACACTCAAAGCTGTCATATAAACTTTGTAGTTTTATCTC
The DNA here is from genome assembly GCA_945875075.1 of Candidatus Fokinia solitaria. Taxonomy (GTDB): domain Bacteria; phylum Pseudomonadota; class Alphaproteobacteria; order Rickettsiales; family Midichloriaceae; genus JALQUO01. The sequence goes on from CAMCJK010000016.1 coordinate 20,738, forward strand.
TTTTGTTAATTTTTTCTCCTTCGACTTTTGATCTTTTATATATTCCACCATATCTCTCTGCAAAGCCATCATACTATTATCAGTAGGAAAAATTTTTGTAAGTAGCTGATATATTAGTGTTTCTAGTGTTTTTATTACTGATTGTTTACCACTTTTACTATGGAAAGTATCACTATCAACGTCTTTATTTGCTGATGCAAGTAAACATGAGTAGGTGTGTTTGATTTCTGGTACAAGTTTTTTGAAATCAATTAAAAATAGCTCTACTTCCTTTTTATCTGCTGATAAACGAGCAATCATTCCTAAAAAGAGCATCTTGAAAATATCAAATAGACCTATAGTTATTAATTTTGAAACTTTTATAGAAATACATGCTATGTATATTGGCAACACTATAATTAGACCTAGGATTCCTAAAATCCTGTGTGCTGTTTTATTCTCTGATAAGTTTTTAATTATCAGCAAACTACGTATACTAGATCCTAACTTATTACCTAGTTGAAATAGCAACTTATTTAATTGTTTAGGTGAGTATTTTATCTTTTTATCTTTTTTATTTT
>CAMCJK010000017.1 GCA_945875075.1 Candidatus Fokinia solitaria
TTTTCCTAGAAAATTTCCCTCAAAATTTCAACTTTCAAATGATAAAATTTATATGTATTAGTGAAAATGTTGCACAAGCTATCAAAAATAATAATCCTAATTCAATTACATTATATCCTAATATCCCCACTGAGAAAGCAATGTTTAAACTAATTCAGAAAGAGAATTTTTTATTGTAAAAAGTACATTTGCCTTACTCAAACTATACTGCTTAATTTTATTATGCTCATCACGTATAAATTCAAATTTGTTGATTAGCTTATCTCTCATATAATGCTCCGTAGCAACAACAGTTCGTGAGATTTCAAATAATATTATTTTAATACTCACCTCAAAATTATTATCTGAAGTCTTTTCAAGTATCTCAATCAGATTTATATTATCCATTTTATCTTGTGATAAAATTTCAATCACCTCATTGCCAACTGTTGATAAAAATCCATAAACCAAGTTGAGATTTCCTTCACAAACAGTATATAGATAATCAATACAGCCTCTACCAATCTCATGACTACCAAGCTTCACATTAATATAATTGAAAAAATCTTCATTACTGGGTTTTTCAATATAAAACTGCATACATCTTGATCTAAGTGTTTGAGGGAGAATATAAAAGTTAGTAGTGATTAAGAAAATATATAATCCCACAGGAGCTTCTTCTAAAAGCTTCAGAGTAGCATTTATAGCTGAAATAGACATATTATCTATACTATCAAGTACTAAAATTTTATTTCCATATACAGAACCCATGTTGCTAAACTCTATTGCATTCCTAATATCATCTATCCCTATACTTTTATTATTATCATTCACAACCAGTAAGTCTGGTGATATTAAAGACTCTCTATTTAAAATTTTCTTACAAAGATTTTGTACTAAAGTTGACTTACCAACACCACTATTCCCATAGAATAAAATTGTATTAGATAAAATATTTTTATTGACTTTATCAAGTATCTTTTCCTCAATTTTTAATGTATTCTCAAACTTCAGTTCCATAAAAATAATAATTTTATATTTATAATATATAACACTCTAACTCTTGAATAAGTATTCAATACATAATATAAAAAAATTCAATAAAAACAATTTTAAATCAAAATAATATCAGCATGCAAGCTATGGATAATAATCCACAAGTTGTTTTAGACTCAGCAGTTGCACATATAAATAAGACTTCACTACTCGATTTGTGTCTACAGGCAGAGCTCCTAGTACAACTAGTGATGCTTCTCTTATTACTATCTTCTATATGGGGATGGACAATAATCTTTAGTAAAATGATTTTATTAAGTGCATTTAAAAGAAAAATTAAGACTTTCCTTGGGTTTTTTCAAACAAGTAAATCAATTAATCAATTGTATAAATACGTTGTGGAAAAACACCATAAACACACATTGGCACAGGTCTTGCTAGCTGCTGTAGATGAGTGGCAGATACAACCGAAAGGTGGTGATTCTATATCATCTAATACACTTTCAGCTAATGTTAAAGAGCGAGTTAATCAATCAATGATCCTAGCAATGAATAAATCAATAAATAAATTGGAAAGTAATATAGGATTCCTAGCAACAATCTCAAGTAGCTCTCCATTCATTGGGCTATTTGGAACTGTCTGGGGAATTATGTCAAGCTTTCAATCAATTGCTGCAACAAAAAACACAACTCTTGCTGTTGTCGCACCAGGGATAGCTGAAGCGCTCCTAGCAACAGCCTTCGGCCTTATTGCTGCTATTCCTGCCGTAATATTTTATAATAAGTTTTCAGCTGAAATAGATCAAATATCGAGGGAGGCTGATGACTTTAGAATGGAATTAAATAACTTAATGTTAAGAGAACTGATTTAAGATATGGGAGTACAGATAAATACATCTAGAAGCTCTAGAAGGCGTCTTAACAGTGAAATAAACATTACGCCTTTTGTCGATGTAATGCTTGTTTTATTAGTAATATTTATGGTTACGGCACCAATGCTTATCTCTGGCATTGAAGTTGACCTTCCTAAAACAAAGGCTGGACAGATTAAAGGTAGTGATGAGCCACTAGTAATATCAGTCGATAAAAATGGAAACTTTTATATCCAAGAAAGCCTTTTAAAGCCTCATGAGCTAATGATAAAACTATCTGCTGTGATGTCTAGTACTCCTCAAATAAGAATCTTTATTAAGGGTGATCAAAATATTAACTACGGTAAAGTCATAGAATTATTTGCTCTTGTAAAGGAAGTTGGATTTACAAATGTTGCTCTTGTAACTGAAATTGATCAAAGGCAGCAAGTGATGAAAAAGAAATCAAAGTAAAGGCATGCAGATTGGCTTAACTTACTCAATTCTGTTACATATAGGGCTACTGCTGGTATTTATGTTTGGGGTTGACTATTCAAAAAGATTACAGCCAGAAGAAGAGACTATTCTACTTGAACTTATTCCTATTAGTACAATCACTAATGTCAAAACAACTATAAACGATGTAAAGCCAATTGACATAAAAAAAGTAGTTGTTAGTAAAAATGATGCTAAGCAAGATTCAAAAACAGTATTACAAGACAGTGATTCAGATAATCAAAATATTAGTCAGAAAAAAGAGCCTATTCAGCAAAAAGTAATAGAAAAAAAAGAGCCTATTCAGCAAAAAGTAATAGAAAAAAAAGAGTTAGATAAACCTAATCCTATGCCAGCACAAGAGTTAGAAAAGGCAAAACCAGAGCAATCATCTGAAGATAAAGAACAAATCCCTAGAAAGGATATAAAAAAAGAACCAGAAAAAAAAGAATTAAAGAAAGAAACAAAAAAATCTGAAGAGACAAAAGTTACAAAAAAGACAGATGATAAAAAGAAAGATACTGAAAAGCCTAAAAAAGATAAGAAGCAAGATCCAGATGAAATATTAGTAAACTCAGTCCTGAAATCTCTAAAAGAAGGCGGGAAAAAATCATCTAAAAATAATAAAAAACAGCAGCAAAGCCTAGATGATATAATGGAGAATGCAATCAAGGGTGATACTACATCTGATTTCGATAGCGATAGTGAGCTATCTATGAGTGAGATATCAGCAATCAGATCACAAATCAGTCAAGCATGGAGAGTGACATCATTTAGCGGCGGTAAAGATAATAAAAATTTACGCATAACTATTAAAATACAAGTAGATGAAAATGGTGAAGTCAAGGATATTAAAATAAAAAGCGCAATAATCCCTAGTGGGGCTAATGGAAGTGTTTATAATGCATTTGTTGATAGTGTTATGAGAGCAATAAAAGCGGCCTCCCCTCTACAACATTTACCACAAGCAAAGTATAATACTTGGAATGAGATGGAGCTTATATTTGATAGCAGCGGTATGATATATTAAATGAAATGAAAATAACCAAACAAATAGATAATATAGACCCATCCGAGCCAATTGCAGACGTTGATGTTGAGAAATTTCTCCTCGGAGCACTCATAATGAACAATGCTGTATTACATGAAATCAATGAAATTGTTAGTGAAGAACAATTTCTACTACCAATACACCAAAAAATATACCAAAAAATTTGCTCATTAGTCTGGAATGATATGGTTGCAACTCCAATGACTTTAAAGCAAGAGCTTAAAGATGAGAGTGTTTTTGCTGCTGCAGGTGTATCGTGTTATGATTACTTGCGAAACCTAGTGTTAGGAGTACAATTTATACATGACACTAAAACCTTAGCAGTAATAGTCAATAGCTACTATATAAAGAGATGTTTGGTTGAAATGGCTCGTGATATACTCAAAGCATCTTACTTAGATGGCCACAATGGAGCTAATGATATAATAGAAAGCACACATAAAAAGCTCATAGAGATAGGTGCTAATGGCAAAGGTAAAAATGACTACCATAAAGTTCATGATGTGGTGCAAGATGTTATCAGTCGAGTATCAATGCTTTATCAAGATGGTAAACATATAACGGGTGTTACAACAGGCTTTACAGACTTAGATACAAAAACCGGTGGAATGCAATCATCAGATCTAATAATCATTGCTGCAAGACCATCAATGGGTAAAACATCTCTAGCTATCAACATGAGCGTCAATGCTGCAGCAAACTTTAGACAGCAGTATCAAGAAAAGCAATTTGAAGGCAAACAAAAGCATGTTTTGTTTTTCTCTCTTGAAATGTCTTCTGAACAGCTGGTTAATAGAATTTTAGCAATAGGTACAGGCATAGACAGTAGTAGACTTAGAACTGGTAATATAAACAAATTCGAGCTAGAAAAACTAATGCATGGGCAGGAAAAGCGTTTGATAGAAGAGTTACCTATCATCATCGATGACTCTCCTACTCTCTCTATATCAGGCTTGCAGTCAAGAGTCGTAAGGCTGATGAGGCAATATAATATAGGTATAGTGATAGTTGATTATCTGCAGCTCATAAGGGCTGGAAGTAATAAATCAGGTGGTAATAGAGTGCATGAAATAGGTGAGATATCTCAAGGATTAAAGTCCCTCGCACGTGAAATGCATATACCTGTTATCGCCCTCTCACAGCTATCTAGAGCAGTTGAAAGTAGAGATGATAAAAAACCTCAATTATCTGACTTAAGAGACAGTGGTAATATAGAACAAGACGCTGATGTCGTAATGTTTTTATACAGAGAGGAATATTATCTTGAAAGGAAAAAGATACCTGATAACGAGGGTAAACATAATGAATGGCAAGATAAATTAAATAAAGTAAAAAACATAGCAGAAGTCATAATTGCCAAGCAAAGGAATGGACCGATAGGAAGCCTTGCCTTGCATTTCAACAGCACTACGACTGCCTTTACAAATCTTACATACACATTTGATGGCTTTGATGAGTAGTGTAAATTCACAATAATATCTAGAATTGCTATCAAATATTACAATTAAAGATAATCTGACTACAAAAGTATAAATGACTCCACAGAAAATATTCCATAGCTTTGATGATTAGCTAAATCTTTATATCAAATTGCTGCTCTATTTTTTTCTCTTTATAAAACTTTTGCACAAAGCTTTTTGCTGATCGTTCATTTTTACATTTTTGGAGGTCTGTTTTAGCCTTATCAATCCCTGCATTAGGAGCTTTATCAAAAAAGGCTTGATATATAAAGTGACCTATCATTTTAATGAATGCGCCAATAGCATTGTCTTTTTCTGCTAGCTCTCTAAAATTTTCTATTTTTAACTTTCCATCTGCATTTTTTCCACTGACTTCTTTTAAAGCTTCATAAATCTCTGTTGCATTTTCTTTCATCACATTTAAATATGCTCTTTTGGTTTTAGATATAATTATTTTAATATCGTCAGCTACAGATTTTCCAGGGTTGGCAAGATAGTTTAGGGTTTTCTGTAGTCTATCCTTCTGCTCCACAAACACATTAAGGTCAGCCTTTGTCGTTTTGTCTTGTATAGATTGCTCTATGATACCATTTATCAACTCTATAGTCTGATTTTTCTCAGCATTATTAAAATTAATTCCTAACAGCTGACCAATCTTTGATTGCAATTCATCTTGCATAAAATCTTTTTATATCATTTTATTATTAACGCTACAATAGAAATTGTACCATTGAGAGTTACCTAACGTCAATGATAAGTTGTGTTTATATATACTATTTGCTATTTTATGCGTGTGCTAAAGAATACTTTGTACTTATATTAAAATCTGTATTCCTAATGCGATGCTCTTTGAACTCTTATTACTGTCTATGATATTCTTACCAATTTGAATGAATGTTACTATATTTTTTTTCAGATTATATTGTGCACCGAAAGTAGTATTCTTGATTTTTTTAGAACTCACATTGGTTAAACTTGCTTTAAATGGGCCAATAGAATAGCCTAAGCCAGCTGTATATAAATCATCACCAGCAGATCCACCAACTATAATCCCTAAGTATTGTATATTGAAACCAGCAGTAAATTTTCTGTTTGTAATGCCAGCAGATGCTTTGAAATCAATAGTGTTGTTGAAAGTATCTGAATAAAAAACTCTTGCTTGAGATACCATCTTTGATGGCGTGTATGATATTCCAAAGTATACCTGATTACTCATCACAGGAGATAAGTAGCTGAATTTAAAATTATATTTTTGTTTTTGAAGCTGGAAACTATCGACTAACGATGGTGAAAATTCAGTACTATACTTTGTATCGCCAACAAAATATCCATCTCCTACTGCAAATGTCCCAGCATCAACAATAAGCATATCTGCGTTGCTCAGATTCTGTCCAATAGTGATCTTTCCAAATTCTTCTCTTTTAATAAAAAAATAACATTCAGGAATTGTATTCCAAATATCTTTATTAGGCCTAAGTTGTATTGGTGAAACAGAGCCTCCAAACCCAATTTTATCATTTATAGTTGATGAGAGCTTTATGTTGGTATTCAGCAGAAAGTTTGTGTCATTATTCCCATATATTCCATATTGTCTAATGAATCCTTTGACTTTAATTTCAGCATAGGAATTCGAGTTATTAATGAATAAAACACATACTATACAAAAAATAATATAAAGTTTTTGTGAAATTTTTTCCATCTTGGTACTTCCGGATAACGTAATTATAAGTCAGAATAAGAATATAAGACAACAAATATGCAACACGAAATATGGATACTGAGTTTCATTATTATATTAATTACATCATAGCTTTACGTGCTGGATTCGCTCCTGAAATAGCATATAAAATAGCTTATAGCGCACAGTATGTCGATGATAACACAGAAAATTACACTATTTTACAGAAAGTTAATCTAGATCTGTATAGTAATATTATTACCCAGTCAATCAATCCCACCTTAAGTGTCAAAGATATGATATCAATCTATCCAGTTTTTCATTTCATTCCTGGAGATGATATCCTCAAAAGCTCTTCACTTAGACGGGATGGTGAATGCCGATATATGACAACTACTCCAAACAATAAACTTGCCAGAAGTGCTTTAATAAATGCTTTAAATAGCAGTAATCCTTATTGGATAGGTATTGCATCACACGGGTTTGTTGATACATGGGCGCATCAAAACTTCACTGGTTTGAAAGATAAATATAACTGCGTTGATAAGCATCAAACTAATAAGACGCTTTTAGGTAAAAAATTTTTAGGCTTATCGTCATATGTTGGGCATGCAGATGTTTTGCATCTTCCAGACACACCTAACACCACTTGGTACGATTATAGATTAAAGGATATGAAAATAGATAATAATAAAAGATTTCTAGATGCTGCTAAAAATATTTTTGAAATGTATTTAAAATATGCTGATAAGAGTCTTTTAATAAATATCCCTAGCGACCCAGAAAGTGCTTGGAATGAATTAGAAAGTGCCATAAAAGCAATTTTTATAAGTGATTTAGAGTTTTTACAGTCATTTTTAGGTCAATATTATGAGATCAAATCTAAAAGCACTCATTTGATTATGCAAATCCTAGGTATTAATAAATCATATAGAATTGAATTTTATAAACAGCTTGCAAAAAAACTAGAAGATGAATTAGGGATTACAAATTCTGAATTTGATAAATATGATAAAAATAAATGGCTTAATAAAGCATTATATGAAACATTAGATGCAATTCAGTCATACGATATTACAGCCAATGATAATGATATTCAGTATGAAGAAAAATGTGCTTTTTCTCTAAGTGATAGTGCAAATCAGCAATATTACTCAGGATTTGATATTGGCGATCAAATCAAACGGAAACTCAGTAGTTTATTGGGAGTTTATAAAAAACTTCATATGTGGAGAAATAATCATAAATATAATGATTGGTATTATTTTCAAGAGGCTGCCAAAACACATCATGCATATGTCATAGATAAAGTTATCAGAATTATGAGAAAAGATATCAAAATGATGCAACAATCTAATATCAATCTTTAGTTTCATCAATGACGTTTATAAGAGTAGGCTTCTTTGTATAATGAAACCATGAGAAAGGAATGGAAATAAGATAGACTAGTGCAAAAATTGGTATAATGATCCAAGGCATCAAAAATATAGCTGCAGTAAATATAGCTAAAATAGCCATAATAAAAGTCACATTATGTTTTTCTATTTTAAATGCTTTGGTTGAAATTGTCGGAATGCTACTGACCATCATCAGCGATATAAACAACATATAAATACAAATAATAAACATATGGAAGCTATTCTGATTCAAAATCTGAAATGTAGCTATCAAAGGAGAAAGTGCTAGAATTGCAGCACAAGGACTTGATATTCCTTCAAAATATCTATTTTTCTTAATTTTATTAGATATATCAGATGAAAGCCCTGCACTCTCAACATTATATCTTGCAAGTCGTAATGCAGTGCAACTAGCATATATTAAAGTTATGACCCATCCAAAAACATTTAATGTACTCAACTTCCAATGGTATATAATAATTGCTGGAGTCACTCCAAAACTTACTAAATCAGCTAGCGAATCAAGTTGTGCTCCAAAATCTGATGATGATTTTAACAACCTCGCAGCACTTCCATCAACTCCATCCATAAAACATGCTATCAAGACCATAATTACGGCCATTTCTAAATTACCTTCAAATGTATATTTAATTGCTGTCATCCCCATACATAGAGCTAATATCGTAATGACGCTAGGGAATAACTTATATAATGGAACTTTTTTTTTCATTTTTATAAACGATACATCTTGGATGTAGACTGTATCATTCATCTAATCTCTCTGCAAATTAATAATTTTTTCTATTCTAACATGAGTATTCTTAATAAAATTGTAATAGAAGCGGTGTATAAATAGTCTAAATACAACTTATAAAGCATTTAATTGCTTGTATTTCTAACATAGATTACTTATACTTAATATAAATTGCATATAACAACTTTTACACAAACAAAATAATTAAAAAGAAGAATGAATGAAGGCTCACAAAATGAAGAAATAAAAAAACTGATTTAAGAAAGCTACCCAAGCTTAAATGCATATCTTATTTCCCGCCAAAGCAATGATAAGTCTTTGAGCGATTTCAATGATGTCTTGGAGTTATTTTATGATAGACTATAAAAATGCTCTGCTGAAGAGGAGATTTCCAAGATTAGAGCTATTGTAGACATTGTTGAAAATGCAAATTCTGACATCAATAATGCTAAGCTTAAGGACACACTACAAGATCTTGATAATTGTGCTTTAAGGGTATTTATGGATGAAGAGCTCTAGGACATTAGAGATTTTTATCAAGTTTTTACACAAGACTTCAAGAATAGTAATAATCCGGATATTAATAAACCAACATTCGCCGATTATTATTTAAATCAAAAGCAAAATAAATATAATGAACGACAACATCAAATCAAAAAAATGCTAAATTATCTAGGGGCCTTTTTGGAGTAAGACTTTGTTAAAGTCGAAGATTTGGATACTAGCACCTTTGAATACTTAAAACATTTTTGTTTTAAATACATAATAAATCCAATCTTAGAAATCTTTGGTTCGCAAAAGTGTGATGAATCAGACTATACGAAAAAAAAAAGAAATTAAAGATACCTTTACAGATTTTATAAAAGCTGATCGAGTAGCAGAAGCTCAGAGAGTGAGCTCACAGGAGTCTTTATCAGGCATCTAATCTCTCTGCAAATTAATAATTTTTTCTATTCTAACATGAATATTCTTAATATGATTGTAATATAAGTCGTGTATAAATATACTAAATACAATTTTTAAAACACTTAAATACTTGTATTTCTAGCGTAGATTGTTTATACTTAGTATAAATTGAACATAAATTAAAATAGAAAAATGCAAAATAAAAATCAAGTTATAGATAAAAAACTCCAAAGTTTAAATACTGCTATTAATAAATTTAAAGCACTAGCAAATAATGCAAAAGAAATCAACAACAAATTAAAGGAAATCGGTGGTATAGTAGGTGATAATAATAAATATAATACCACACCAAATTATAGAGCAAAAGCAGAATTTAGATCCTTCCAGGAGTTTCTTGACATATATGTTAATAAAACGGTTAGATTTACTAAGGAAATACAACAAACTATAAAAGATGATTTGGAGAAAGCATACAAGGCATTCGAACAACAACATCTTAAAATCAATACTACCCAGGATAAAATTCAACCTCAAGACATTGTGCAGACTAAAGTTGAGCAAAATATTGATGAAAGTGCTAATGATCTCGATGTAAAATACACTATTCAGGCTAGAATTGAACCTCAAGACACATTTAAGCAATATATAGATCCAAAAACTACATCAAATATAGCAGCCACCTCTCCTATTCAAAAATCAACTGTAAAGACGGGTTCGAAAGATGATTTCGATGTAAAACAAAACTTCTCACACGAACCAATAGAACTAATAGAACTAATAAATAAAGAATTGGATATATCACTTCTCAAGGCACAAAAAGGCCCTGAAGAAGCAGCCCATAAAAAAAAGGATGTCATAATAAACGCTTATAATCAAGCATATGGTTATAACATATCTCCAGGAGACGAAGATCTAAAAAAAAGATTCTTTAATGAGATGGCAAAAACATTTCAAAATGTTGAAAAAACTTCTTGTGATCTAGCATTTGATGTAATGCGTAGTCACTGCTATGGACAACAAATGACTGATGATGATTTTGATGCATTAAAACAGGAAAAGATAGATTGTACATCAAGATTACAAGACAATATGGTAAAGTGTACAAATTTTATTTTTGGTACTACGTATCGTTCAAATGAAGACAATAACAAGAGATTCAAAGATTTTAGGGAGCATGTTAAAAATAAAAAGACTTCATTACTCCCCATATTTTAGCCTCAAATGAGGATATATCAATAAAAATTGTGCTAAAATTAAAATATCCTATAAGCACTATATATAGCAACTACATCATTAAGTAGTACTGTTATTTTTATCATTTCGAATCCAGATTTTTTTATCATTTTAATAAAATCATCTGTTTTTGGAAATGCACGAATACTATCAACTAAATACTCATATGGCTTTTCATCTCCAATGACTATTTTCCCTATTATTGGGATACAATTAAATGAGAAAAAATCATATATTTGTCTTGTAATTGTATCTGATTGAGGTCTTAAAAACTCCATACATAAAAACTTCCCACCAACTTTTGTAACTCTAAACATTTCATCTAGTGCCTTTTGAATTGATTCGACATTCCTTATTCCAAATGAAATTGTTACTCTATCAAATGAATTATCTTCAAATGGAAGATCCTGAGCATCGCCACAAACTGTAGAAAGGTTCTTTTTATATTTATTAAACGATCCGTTATCAATACGTTGTTTATCTCCTGCAATCAGCATATTATTATTAATATCACATATAGTTGCTTTACCTCCACCACTATTTAAAAACCCCATTGCAATATCCCCTGTACCACCTGCTACATCTAATAAAATATGTGTTTTATATGATTCTATCATGGCAATGAATTTATTCTTCCAAACATGGTGTAATCCGAAGCTCATGAGTGAATTCATTAGATCATATTTGTCTGCAACTGCATCAAAAACTTGTTGCACACTAAATTGTTTTGGCATTTTACTTTTTAAAAGTTGATTATTGTTTCAGCAGTTGATATAGATTTTAGCATCAATTAAAAATTTTATAAAAAAAATTTATTTATGGAAGACATAATCACATTTCTTATTCCAAGAATTAGCAAAGAAGGGCATGTAATTATAGCATTAGCTTGCATCATCACACTCTTAAGTTTCATGTTTTTTGATGGCTTTGGATGGATATGTTTAATTTTAACAATTTTTTGTATCTTCTTTTTCAGAGATCCTCAAAGAATTACACCTGTAGATGATTATCTAGTCATCAGTCCAGCAGACGGAATTGTAACAGCTATAGAAGAGCATGCAGATTTCCCAGAAGAGCTTGAGGCACAAAGCAAAAAAGGCACTAGAGTAAGTGTTTTTTTAAATGTATTCAATGTACATGTGAATAGAATTCCTGTTACAGGCATTGTGACCAAAAAATCATATAGACCTGGAAAATTTATAAATGCTGCACTAGATAAATCAAGCAAAGATAATGAAAGACAGTCAGTATTAATAAATACAGTTGATGGAAGAGAAGTGGGACTAATACAAATAGCTGGCTTCATTGCAAGAAGGATTGTTTGTAATTTAACTGAGGGAGATCAAGTGAAATCTGGTGCTAGATATGGGATCATTAAGTTCGGTAGTAGAGTTGATGTTTTCCTACCGGAAGGTGTTAAGCCATCTGTCTTGATAGGTCAGACAGTGATTGGTGGTGAAACAGTCATTGCAAGACTCAATGGGGAGCAAAAATCTATTATAGGTGTGACTGAATAGGTTTCTTTAATACTAAAAAAAGTTAGCAGCAGTGATGCTGCCGCTGTTAGTATTATACTAATTATTTATTCTGACGATTACCAGTCTTCCTAGTATTTTTTACTATCTCAGTGAATGTTTTAAAATCTTGTTTATTCTCTTGAGTTGAGCGCCACCCTCTCACCCAGGAATCTTCCTTTGTTTTATATTGATTAATGCCAGGTACTATCGTTAAACATCTTAATATTCCTCTTATCAATGCTGTGAATGCATCCCATTTACTTGGGGCTTGCTCTATTCTGAGTCATCTTCTGAGCACCACAGTGACTTTTTATTGCATGAAATGCATTTTCACAAGTAGTCTGATCAATATTTTTCAATCCTTTTATTCCTTTTATGCCATTAAAGAACTTATTCACATCATCTTTATTTGTATTATATGTAGCAATTATTAAATCTCGTACCTCATCTTCTGTTAATGGTGGAGTTATCTTATTTTCTTTTATCACCTGTCTGTGTTGCTCTTGTTCGAAGTCTTGATTTAATAGATCACTAATTTCTGGGTTTAAGATATTGTTTGAGCTATTACTTCTTTTTATTTTTGGTTTATCAAACTCTAGCTCTGATTTAACATTATCATTGTCTAAATTTTCATTTACTTCTTGTTGATTTACTAATTCATTTAGATGTTTTACATCTATAATCTCGATTTCATCACTTGCAATCTTTTATTCACTTGTTGCTATATTGTTCTTTACACTTGCGACTGCAGCCTCTAATTTTTTCACTATACTATCTTTTTTACTGATATTAATATTACTATTAAAGTCACTAAATATGCGGTTAAATGCTTCAAAATTTTTCTTGACTTGAAGACTTTTAGAGAAATTATAATCAGCTCTAGTACCTATTAGAGCTTTGATTGTGTTAAATGGACTTTGCATCTCAATATTGCTATTTGCACCCTTCAGGTTTTGAATAGCATTTTCTACTTCTTGGATGATCTTGTTTGCTTCTGTGATATTACTTTGTATTTGAGTATTGCTAATCTTTACACTTTTATTTTCCTGTTTTAGTCCTACCATTTTGCTCTTTTATTTATGTTCAACTTATACTAAGTATAAGCAATCTATGTTAGAAATACAAGTAATTAAATGCTTTATAAGTTGTATTTAGACTATTTATACACCGCTTATATTACAATCATACTAAGAATACTCATGTTAGAATAGAAAGATTAGATAAATAATATATAGTAGGAATTCTAGGCAATAGGAGTTTTTGAGAATTTTCGATGGAAATTATTGCCGCTCTTCTATAACTAGAACTTGTGAAGATTGTATGGGTTGTAAATCAGGAGTTAAAAACAACATCTTTCTTATGGCTTTAGGCCTTGATATATGTTCAAGATCTATTTTCAATAGTCTTATTTTCTCTTCTTCCTCAACTATCATGGACTCTATTTTTTTCAATTCTTTGATTTTCTTTCTAGAATTGTATTTAATAGAAAACATCAAATATATTATCAATAATACTACTACAAATAGCCCAAAGGTAAATTTATTTAAAACTTTACTACTCATATAATTGATTTAGCAAAATCTTTTGCATTGAATTGTATTAGATCTTCAACCTTCTCACCGACACCTATTGCATAAATTGGGATGTTATATTTTTTTGCTGCACCGACTATAATACCGCCCTTTGCTGAGCTATCTAGCTTCGTAAAAATCAATCCAGTGATAGGTATAATATCTTTAAAAGTAGAGATTTGATTATAAGCATTCTGCCCAGTAGTGCTATCTAATACCATTATAATTTCATGTGGAGTATCTTGATCTATTTTTTTGATAACTTTAACGCATTTATGTAATTCATTCATTAAATCAGATTTATTATGCAATCGCCCTGCAGTGTCAATAATTAATACATCAATTTGATCTTCTTTCGCTTGTAATAAAGCTTTATATCCAACACTTGCTGGGTCTGAATTATGATCGCCAGTTATCACTTCACAGCCAATTTTATCACCCCAAGCTTGTATCTGCTCTACTGCTGCTGCTCTAAATGTGTCACATGCACCTAACATAACTGACATTCCTTGGTTTTTAAATTGCATTGCAAGCTTGCCAGCAGTTGTGGTCTTGCCATTGCCATTTACTCCGCAAAGCATTATCACAAAAGGCTTATCGTGTTTTTGCATAAGGTCAAGATTCTTAGATGCCGGCTCTAGAATCATCTCAATCTGTTCCCTCAAAAAGTTTTGAATTTCTTCATGTGTTAATACATCATTGAATTTTTGCGCTTTAAGGTTATTGACAAATACAGATGCTATCTCAGGCCCCATATCACTCATCAGTAAAAATTCTTCAAACTCTTCTAAAGTTTTATTATCTATTTTTCTACTACTAGTAAATATCTTTGATATTCCATCAGATAAAACATTAGAGGTTTTAATGAATTTATCTTTTATTGATTTTAACCAACTCATTTTTTATATAAATTTATTTCCGTTTAGTGATTTGTTCTAAATCTTTTTTAACCTCAGATAATTCCTGTAATTTTTGGTTTAATGCAGTCCTTGCATCACCTATATTAGCATATTGTATATTAATACATCCATTGTGCGTAGCATTGCCTTTTATTGCATCTTCTATCTGATCTTTAGTACCTATGGTTGTACCATCAGGTAATTTATATTCACCATCTTTTAGAGATATTTCATGCGATGCCCCCGTGCGATCACTTACTGTAATCTTTGAAAGTTTGTCATATAATGTGTTCTCTTTTTGTCTTATTAAGTCTGAGTATTTGTTTGCAGAGATACCATTGTACTTATTTTGGCTTTTTAAAATGTTTAGCTCTTGTTGTAGCTCTTTTTCTTTAAGATGCTTTGTAGAGCTAAAAACACTACGAGGATCTACAATATCTTTTCCATATTTTATAGGGTTTGCTATAGATTTTTTATATAGTAGGTCTGCACGGTTTCTTGTAGTTTGCCATTTATCAAGAATACTTTTACCCTCACCACTGCCGTCTTTATTATAACGGTGATTAAGCAGTGCACCTGTAAGATATTTAGCATTTACCGAACGTAATGTTTCACCTACAGAGCTAAACTTACCTCCAATAACCTGCCATAATCCTCTAAATGCATCACTACTTCTTGCAAGATTTGAACCACTTAGACTGTTTGTCATTTGCAGAATATTTTCAACAAAACTTTTACATATCAGTGCCGAAATAAGAGCAAAGAAATAATTAGATGGACTAATTGCATTAGATACCGTATCTTCATTATCTGGGAACCACCATCCTAAAAACCAAAACCAATTTGTCCATGTAACAGCATAAGTTAACATAGTAGATAGAATGTTATCCATCAAGCTTAGTGTTAACCCCATACCCATTGTTCCAACAACTATCATTAGCGCCGAATCTACCATATGTTGTAACCACTTCTCGAATAGCCCTGCAGTAATTTTGAATAATAGCATTACAGCGAATATTGGTAGAATCAGTATGCCTATACTTAGCTGTATATATGCCATAATGTATATTAATAAAGATCTAAAAACAACCACAACTATTATACTTAACAATATATAAAGAGCAGGAATACACCAAAAGCTTTCAGTGAATAGTAATGCCCATATTTTTGTGTGTATTGATTTTGATATAATCTGATTAAAAATTATATCATATATTGCCAAATAGCCTATTTGATTACCAAATGTGCCACCGCTACTACTATCATAGCTACTAACATTTGGCATATATGGAAGATTGTTAGAAATTATATCAGCTGCGAATTCTGCTAGATTTTGATATAGACCTACAAATCCAGTAGTAATTATATTATTAGGTGATGTCAGCATTGCAACTACACCTATTTTTAGTAGCCTTACAACTGCTTCTGTTTGATTAAGCTTAACTATACCCGTCATAAAACCAAATGCCGTAATAACAAAATATAGCATTATCACCACAAAAATAATATCTTGTAGACTAGCAAGTATAGCATTTTTTACTGCATAACTTATAGTTTCAATTGTATTACGGAAAGCCTTGAGTGTTGCACTCACAAAATTGGGATAAAAGACACCAGTTTTGATATTAACACCAATATATGGATTGCTTGGTTTTTCTGAAAGGCTTGAATCATTATCAACATAGTAGGAATCTGATAACTTTAAATATATTTTACCTCCTATTAGTTTATCAATATTTATTGAATCACAAACAATTTTATCTCCACTAGGGGTTGGTGTACATGACCAAAACTTATCTATGTTAATGACGCCTGTTTGATCTGCTTTGAAATCTCCAATGTGAGCAGTATAAAAACCCTGCTTTACACTAGGACCAGATGCTGTATCAAAACTTTGATTTGGATCTGAATAGCTGCCATCACTCTGCTGTTGAGCAACTAAAATATAAACTCCATGGCCCTTGGCAAAATAGCAGTTACCATTATCTAAAAAACTCTTTATAACAGGCGTCGAATCATCTAAGGTTTTACATCTATCATCACTAGACTGGCCGCAAGTAGTTAAGAGACACTCTTTAGCAACAATACTATTTTTTATTCCCCAAGGATACCAAAGCCCTGATAGTGATAATCCAATCTTAGGTGGATATTCAGTACCTTCATCATCATATGTTTGACCAGTCACAAACAACCCTGTGTTAAGCCATGTTGTTGTATACTCTTCACCATCACCCTTTATAACATCAGAAGAAGCACTGGCATTAGGTTTGACTTTCAATCTGATATTTTTACCTATGCCTATATCATCAGCATCGATATGATCAGTGTCACCATTACTACAACCAGTAAGCATAATACTAATGCAAATAAAAAATAAGAAAAGTTTTATTGTATTTTTATTTCTCATCAGGATATTGTCTATGGATTATTCTTTTCCTTCTCCTGCTTTTTCTCTTCCTTGTCTGCATGTTTTTTGTATGTTTTTGCTCTCATAGATGCTCTATCAGCCCTACTCTTGTCATCGATTGCTAAAACCTTTAATGGCATTTTAGCAGCTGAGTAAACCATCGCAGCACTTTGTTTGGCTTGACTAAACATTGAACTTGGACTTGCAGCATAACTACTAACAGCGAAACTATGAGGATTGATCATTTTTTTCGCTAATTCATATGAGAATGCACAGAATGACTGCATCCCACTGCCAATAAAAAATAATGATATTAAAAGCCCTAAATTTGTTACAGGTAAACTAAACACCCCTGGTGAACTCCCAAGTGATAATGGGACATAAAAATACCCATCAAATAAGCAATAAGAGCCAGATGGTAATGAAAATTCAAGCCAGCACATTTTACATGCAGATGTCCCCATAAATGTTTGTATCAACACAAGAAAGATTATCCTAAAAAGTGAAATAGCAGTGAAGACAAACATTGGCTGTAATACAAGTACCATTAGTTGTTTGATCCAGTTATCAAATATCCCTTTCGTATATTTAAATAATATTAGAGGGATGAAAATTGGACTTAATGCAAGTGTTACAGTTAAGGATAGCATTGCCATACAGTATAAGAATACTACTTTTAGTGCAATCGTAGCATACATCAAAACCCCTATAGTAATAGCGATTGCAGGAACCAAAAAGCCAGATATTAAAAACCCGAACATTCTATTCCAAAAACCCCAAGAAAACAAAATATTTAGATCTTGTTGTAAGACACATAATAAATATATTTTTTGCGTTTTATCTGTCAAACAGCTTTGAGCACTATCATCGGTTATACCTGCAGTAATATCAACATCAACTTTTGTTGTAAAAATATTAGCAACATTGTTCATAGTCTCAAAACTAAAGAATGTGAAAAAATAGTCATTAAAAAATGTAAAACTATTATCACTCAATAGCATCAATACGACAGCCACTTTAAAGATTCTTACCACTCCTTCTTTTTGATTTAGTGGAGCGATTCCACTTATAAACATAATACCAAGAAATCCTATATAGAAAACTAGTAAAAGTCTTATTATTGAGATAAATGTTTTATTTGTAGTAAATCCTTTAAATATCTTTTCACTTATTTTATCTAAAAATTTTTCGAATTTTTCTATAAATGATGTTAAGGGGGAATTAGTGATAGGTTTATCAATTCTGAGATAATATTGCCCTACTGTATCAGAACGTAAAAAATCCGTGGCTCCAATTTCTTTAGCTTCACTATCTGAGATAGTCTTAATACGAAAATATATCTTTGCATTGCCCTTATCATTACTTTTCACCAAATCATCATCTTCTATTCCTAAAACAGATGGTAATACTAAATCTGCTTTAGTGACTGTAATCTCTGCCTCCTTCACACCATTTATGGTACTAAAACCCAAAGGCTTCCATTCAGCATATGCATTGATATATTGAGAAAAGAATTGAGAATTTAAAATTGCATCATTTAAAACAATATATTCAAGTCTTTCACCATCTTGATAATGACATCCTCTCCAAGTCATTGAAACAAAATACCCACCTTTAGGATGGTTATCATTTTGGTTGTATGGATATGATATTATTAGCTCTGATAGTTTCTCAGATAAGCTATCTACTGTACCAAAAATGGTAGTATTTCTAAATTGCGATTCTGAATCATCCGTACCTAGCTGAGTTGCAAAAAGTTTTGGACTATTAATCCAGATAACAGATGTTTGTAATCCATTTATTTTGTTAGTATTGGGTTTAATATAACCACAATCAGCATTCATGCAAACACGGTCATTAGGATTAGTAATACAGGTTTTACAATTTGCCTTTCCTGCAATATAATTCTGCTTAGCATTTGAATAATCTTTAATTTGTATTTCTGGGACTTGGAAGGTAAGCTTTTGATTATCTCGCATGATATTGATTTGATAATCTGATATAGTGTCTGTGACACACCCACCCTTATCTTTGCAATTAGAATAGTATTTACCCATATATTTCATTGAAAGATAATCTTTATTCTTCACAAAAACATTGGTTTTCAAAGGTTGCTTTGATGTGTGAATTGTTGGATCAAAGATACTGATACCGGTCTCGGAGGCGTTATATACTTTATCAGGTTTATTAATTCCAGGAGCATGATAATGATAATTTGTTGAAAACATTACAGTCTTGAACCCACATAAATAAATATTATTGCCATCAATGTTAATTAGATTGTCATTAATTTCACCACTCTTCTGATTATAGTCTACGATTGAAATGATGATTTTTTGGTCTTGAGTTAAAGTTATATTACCATCAGCGTATGACTCCAAGAATGCACTAGCGCTACAAACATTATCTCCATCAGTTGAGCTACTATTTGATGTATCTTTGCAAGAAAGATCCAAAGCATTTTTGACCTTACTGCTAGGATAAACATCACATACCCATGGCTCTGGTGTATCACCAAAATCATTATAAGTGTTACCATTAGCATTAATTTGTATTGGTACTCTTATTTTCGTACTAGTTGGTTGGGAATTATAACAGTGCTTTAAACAGCTTTCTATTCTATCCTGATTGACTTGAAAAACCACATCTCTTGCTCTACTTATAGTGCTTGAATTATTAGTATTGCTTGTAGAATCATTAGTATTGCTTGTAGAATCATCTGAGGATGTAATTGTAAGCTTAAATTTCTCACTGCAATATGTTTGGCATGTGCTGTTGCACTGACTACCAACTGTACCAACTGTAATCACATTTGATTTACTGGGATTTTTACTACCAATAATGCAACTACTACTACTTATAAGGGATTTGCATTCTCCAGTTTGATTTACCAATAGCAAAATAAAAAGCAAGCAAAGGCAAGATATGAAATTATTTTGCATATTACTTGTCTCTTTTTCCTGATAGACCCTTAGCAGCTGCCTTACCACCTTTTGCAGCTAATTTAGCTGCTCCAGTACTTCCAGTCAGTATAAGTGATCCAGCTTTTAAAGCAGCATCTTTGACTCCTTTAGCGACTGCACCACCACCTTTTGCTGCAGATGCAAGACCATGAAGATTTAATATAGTTTCTAAAAACGAGACTACAGCATCTGATATGTGATGAAATAACAAAACAAATAGTGTCATTTTAAGCATTGACATAAACAATATATTGAACATATCCGCACTAGGTTTTTGAAATGTCATACCAATTGGTAGACTATAAGAGTCAGAGTTTATTGCACTAAATATTTGGCTACTTGGTATATTACAAAGTGTAGGATCGACAGTTTTTATATCTTTTAATTCACTTGTTTTCTTATTTTTATATACCGCTGATGCAATCGCACAATATATTGAGTCATTGTTGACACTAGTATCTTTGTAACATATGTCATATACAGAACATGAGCTGGTTTTCAAGCATTCAGGATTGCTAACAGTACCATAAAATATTGAATCAAATGTCGTTATCATTAAAGCTAAAAATGAAAGGACTAAAGCAGGATATAAAACATATCCAATAACCATCTTAAACCAAGTATCGAAGCTCTGTTTAGTATAATCAAATAGTATAAAGCAAACCATTATTGGTGAAACTAGTACAAGAATTGTTAAAGTAAAAAGACTGAGAATTACAAGGTGTACAAATTTAGTCATTGTTTGGAAAAACAT
>CAMCJK010000018.1 GCA_945875075.1 Candidatus Fokinia solitaria
AAGTCATTTAAGCCTTGCTTTATATCTTCAATCTCAGATAAATCTTGAGCTTTATCATTACTCCAAGGAAAGCCGTTCCAAATCATATCTATTAAAACTGTTTGAACTATGGTGTTAGCAAGAAACACTTCTTTATTATTTGCTACTACTCTACAACTCTCTAACATCATGTTATTCAGCTGGAGTTGGCTATAAGCTTGCTGGAATTGTTCTCCTACATTATATCCACGAAAATATGAGACTACATTCCACCCCATATCACCCAATAATTGATTGCTATTGTTCGATATCTCACTTTGGCATTTATTAATATATGAGTCATAAAAACTATCTTTAGCATAGTATCCTAAAATTCCCATACCAATATATTCCTTGCTTTTGAGATGATATATTTCTTTAAATGTCAATTTATTCACAATATTAAGTCCAATTGCTGGTAATGTACTCCCGATAAAAGCTCCTATTATATGACTAAATACAGTCTGCATATCTGAGCCATTGTTGATTGGAAATTTATTACCATTATTTTCTAATATAGACATTGCAGTAATAGTATTAAGTACTGTTGTTGAGGTTGCAATCATAGCTACTTTTGTAGCAAATTTCAGTGTATTAAAAATGTCTTTCATATAGTTATTTATTATTTTATTTGCTAAATTTTTGTAAAAAGTCTTACGATGATAATAATATATTACAAATATTAAAATTATATTACAGCCAGAGATAAATAATTAAACTTTAATTAAAACTACCTTTCCACTTTTTTCAGCAGAAAGGTTGGTTGTGATGTGCTATGCTGCTGCCATTACATATTCATTGTAATAATCATCTTGAGGCTCTATACCTAAGTCATTTAAGCCTTGCTTTATATCTTCAATCTCAGATAAATCTTGAGCTTTATCATTACTCCAAGGAAAGCCGTTCCAAATCATATCTATTAAAACTGTTTGAACTACTGTATTAGCAATTAATATCAAATAATTGGCCTTTTTTAGTATTTCTATCCGCTTTTGTAGTGCTTCTACTTTAGGTAATATCAATACTATAACTTTTTTATTATCTATTAATTCAATTTCAGATCTATGTAAACCTTCTAAATATAAACTTGGTATAGGCCGATTATTTAGAATACAATGATCGATATTATTGACTTTATTCTCAAGACAATTCAAAACTATTTTTGGAACAAAAGCTGAATAAAGACCCATAACACCATATTGTGTAAATTTGTTGTAGGGAATATTAGATGATTTACTTGCATAAATTACTGCTTGATTTATAATATTTGCTACAAGGGCAGGGAATGTAGAGACTTCAATAGAAGCACGAAGAGAATTTTTACTTTGATAATCTATCATCCACATTGTTATTGAATTACATGCAGTAAGGATTGGCACCATAAGGAGTAATTTCGTTACAGCATGACTCAAATTTGATAATATTTCCATATAATGATTTATTGTTTTATTTGCTAAATTTTTGTAAAAAGTCTTACGATGATAATAATATATTACAAATATTAAAATTATATTACAGCCAGAGATAATAATTATTATGAGAATATAATTTTATTCTTGAGTCCACTCCATATTTATTAGAGCTGACACACACTATGACTTTCTATTTTTAATTATGTTGAGATACACAGCATTGCTGCTGTGAAAAGAGATTATGAATTTGAAGCAGGTTCTGTTTTAGCTTTAAATTCTTTTGCAAGTCCAAATACTGCAAAGAACCATATAACCATAACAATAACAAAGATACCAAACATTGAATCAGCAATGCTCAATAGATTAGCTCCAGGCATTAAAGACAGTAATGTAAATTGAATCAGCGCACCACCAGACTTACCCAGTCTACCACCAATCACATCAGCTGCAGCTTTACCTTTTGTTTTCAGATCATCATCAAGTGGTATGTATGACATTTCTTTTGTAGGATCAAAGAATGAATACTTAGTTGCTTTACTTAAGACATTCTGAACGCCACCAGAAACGACAGCAAAGCCAATAGCAGTAGCTCCATATAAAATCAGTGTTGGCTCGATTGAATCTTTCATTACAATGAAAATAAAGAATGGGACTCCAGTTATTAATATTATAATTGGAGTTAATATTGCAGCTGTTCTCCAACTCAAGATTCTTAAAAGATATGATCCACTCAACATTGCAAGAGCAGCTACCAAAGCAGTTGCTGTCTGTACATATCCATTGAATGCCATATATGCATTAGGATCAGGTAAATATATATTCATAGATTTCTTCCATAAACCCTCTACAAGATTAATAGAAACTCCATAGCATAAAATTAAGAGTGTAATCAGGCCGATGTATTTAGATGACATAATATACTTGAGACTTTCTATAAAGCCCATCTTAACTTTTTTCTTACCAGTAACTTTCTTAATATTATTTATTGCATCTTTTCCAACTAGATGTCCTAATGCTTCAACTGAAATTGAAATAAAGATACCAGCAAATACAACTGTACCTGTAATATACATTAAAGAGTCATCCCAGCCAGTGTTTTTACTCAACTTACTAGAAAGTACCCCGGCGAGACCTAGTCCAATCTGTGAGAATAATCCAAATAGTGGATAAAAGCGCTTAGCCTCAGGTATTGCTGTGATTTGGTTTGCTAACTGCCAGAACATAAGTGAAACCATTATACTTCCCCATAGCTCTGAAAAGATAAAGAATAAAGTATAAGGCCACCCAGCGATCATTAAAAAGAAGTATTTAAGATGTGGCATTGATTCAATCAGTCCGCTTGTATCTGGACATACAGCATCAATGTTAGGGTATAAATAGAATAGAAAAAATATAAAAAACCCCATGAAGAACCAATTGATAATATGATACAAATTAATCCTTGTGAAACTATCTGCCAACTTTGTATAAATTAGCATAAATATAATTGCTGAGGTTGTGACGCCCCATAGTTTTACTGTGCTGATTAGCTCAGCTCCCATCTTTGAAATTAGCATTGCATCTTTAGTGCCTCTCAAGATACTATAAACATATATTGTGAGCATCATTAGAAATGAAGTCCAAAAAAACTTTGGTAATTCCTCCATTGATATTGGCAAAAACTTTTTTGACGATGGTTTCGGTTTATCTTGTGTCATTGTTTTTATATGAAATAAATGCTTAAAAAAAGCGTATAACTAGAAACCTTAGTTATCATAGTTCATCTATTTTGTCAATAATTATATGCTTACAGATATATTCTTTAGAAAATTAAAAAACCTTGATGAAAGTTTGTTTTCTCAATTGGTTGATTAAAGTTTCAGTATAAAGTTTTGCTTGCATGTTATTGAAAAGCATTTCAGATTTCCTATCATAAGATAATTTTATGTATTGCTGATTGATCCCACTTTGAGATTGTGTAGCATTTCTAGTATCTAAGAGCTTTATAAATAGAAGATTATTTTCCATTACTAATGGCTCTGTTAAATGACTTATAGAAGATTTTTTAATAACTTCTTTATATGCATCAGAAAGCTCATTGTAATCAACCCATCCTATAGCTCCATCATCACCTGTGATTGTAATATCATTAGGGAATTGCTTTTTTATTATCTTGAAGTCTATATTAGCTCGTAGCAGCTCTATTATTTTGTCAAAATTTTGTTGATTTTTTTGAGATATTAATATTTCTGCAATTTTTACTTGTGAATTTTTGTTAAATTCCCACTGCATTGAGGCTCTCATTACTGCTTTATCGTTTTGATTTATTTGTTCTCTAACTACTTTTGTATTTTTATATAAATCTTTCATTGCTTGATTATTTATTCCCCATTGTATTTTATCACGGATCATCTCAGTCAATATTATCTGAGCCTCCATTTGTTTTCTAAAATATTGCATTTCAACGCCAAATTTCTCTAGCATCTTATTAAACTCATCATCACTGAGCTTATTTTCAGCTGCAAGATTAGAAATTGCTGAATCAACAAAAGATTGTGAGATTTTCTTATTTCCTGCAGATAAAATTACTGTTTCATTTATTGTCTTTTCAAGAGCATCATCTCTTGTCATATCAATACCTGACATCCTCATGATATTAACTGTTTGCTGTACATCATCTTCAGTAATAACCATATTATCAACAGCTGCTACTGGCCTGTATATCTTCTTTGCATATCTATTTAAATCAATCATTGCAGAAGATTCGTTGATAGAATATCCAAGTAAAATTGTAATAATTACAGCTTTAAAAATTGTTTTCATTTATATTTATAAGAATATTTGTGGTATTTTAAAGTATATGCGGTATGTATTAACCTTGTTGTTTAAGCTTTTTTTATAAAATTCTCTCTTCATTGAAAATCCTATGATCGCACACTCATTTGAATATTCTAACTTTAATTTTACATTTTCTAAATTTGAGACATTCTTCCCAGAAATCCTTTCACCAAATTTGAAGCTATTTTGTACACTAAACAGTATGTTTTCTGTAACATTATATTTTACATCTGTACTCAATATTTTATTATATAACACACCTGATTTGTAAGG
Organism: Candidatus Fokinia solitaria; assembly: GCA_945875075.1. Classification (GTDB taxonomy): domain Bacteria; phylum Pseudomonadota; class Alphaproteobacteria; order Rickettsiales; family Midichloriaceae; genus JALQUO01. The sequence goes on from CAMCJK010000018.1 coordinate 4,521, forward strand.
ATTTAAGTAAAGTCTTTTGTTAAAAAATAAATATTTAAAACCTGTAGCAAATTTCTTAAACTTTTTTTCAAAATAAATTTCATTGTTACTCAATTTCATTTCATTTGTAAACCATGATTTATTATTTATGAAGAGGTCATCTTGCTCTAAATACATCTGCATTACATATTTATCTTTGTACTTATCTTGTAAATTAGCTGCTATAAAATCAGCATTATTTGACAATTTCTTTTTAAAATCCCTAGGTATACTTAGATATTGCCTTGCTGCAACTGTTAATGTGAATTTACTATCAAATTGCACTTTATTAAAGTTGTAATGCCCTAAGATAAATCCATAATCCATATGATGCCCAGGCCTTATATTAATACTTCTATTGCCTGTTGAGTATAATCCATCTGAAAAAACATTATTCATATTTAAATTATTTGTAGTTGAATAAAGACTCAGAGGATTGTCATTCAAATCACCATCTGCTATCAGAAGATCATTTTTATCTATAACAAAAAACTCTCTACTTTTTGGCTCTAAACGTAGGATGATATGAGGTTCTATAATTTTTTGCATATGAAAAAACTGTGATGCAAAATGGATATCAAGACTTGGTTTTAATGATTTCTGCGACCCCTCATATATATTATTATTTGTGCTTGTTGCTTGATGGAATAAGAGGTTAGGGCGGTATGAGATTGTAGTGTTATCATTTAAATTTGTTTTTAGAAGCAACCCCAGACCTCCTATAGCATCTGAAACCTCGCGTGAAAATGTTTCATTATACAACCCATTCATAGATACACTACTTATAAGTGCAGGATCATCAGAGAATATTTTACTAAAAAAATATGGTAACTTGAACTTATTTACTTTCAAAAACTCAACTTTAGGCAGTGATACGAGTCTCCTATTGTTCTTCAAATCATGAAAATGAATTGCATTTGTTGATAGGAAATTTGTGTCATAAATAACATTGCCATATGTCCTACCTACAAGAATCTTTTTATTGCTAATATCATATTTATATAGAAGGATTGGCTTTGTACCAAGTCCTATCTCACCGTTGATACCAAGCTCATAAGCACGTTTATTTAGGTCACATATCGTGTTTCTATTTCTATCAAAATGCTCCAAGAAATTTGCTTGTATTTTAACATCAGCTGGCCAAGCACGAAAGATACTTTTTTTGTCAGCATTCTCAAATTTTTCAGCAAAAGGTAGTTGTGCAGTTTTGATAGAAATTTCATACCCCCCCTTATCAAACTTGTGTCTTACATCCAGCCCATACATCGGTTTTTTACTGATGGTACGAGTGAATATAAAATCCATGTTTTTTGTAGGATTCCAATAAAATGGTATATTTATTTGAGCTTTCAGATCTTTACTATACTTAAATTTTGGCATCAAAAAGCCTGTTTTACCACCCGTCCAAAAGGCTGGAATTGAAAAATATGGCAAATACAAAACTTGTTTTTCAAATATATCAAGATAAACATTGTGTAGTTTTATCTCATCATTAGATTTGATATCTGCCTTCAACTTTTCAGCTCTGATCTGCCATAAGGGCGATATTTGCTTCCCATTTTTACAAGAGTTACAGAGGGAAAATGTTGTAAAATCACTTGTATAAACACCTACAGCTTCAGCTTTGATATTCCTCGCAGCAAGTCTTGCATTTCTAAGATTCCCTTTGACTTCAGAAATTACAAACTTATTATTTTTAATATCAAAAAATGCCCTTTGTGCAAAATACACACCACCCATCTCCAAATCTTGGATTATAATATTGCCTTCAGCTTCTAAAGTTTTGATAGAATTATCACATACTATTCTATTTGCAGTTATTATAAATTTTCTATTGCTGATTCTAACATTACCTAGTGCATTCGTCTGGTTGCCTTCAAACACAACTTCATCTGCCTCTATCTCTAAATCTTTATTATATTCATTTATCTGATTAATAGTTGTTTGGTTACTATTATCAATCTCTTGCTGCGGCTCAAATGATTCTACTAGCTCTTGAGTAAAACTCTTTGCAGTTGCAGGTGCATTACTGTTTAAAAGCACCAATAAAATTAAAAATAGATGGCGATACAACTAACTTTGCTATTACTTATTTTGGAAAACTCCAAAGATATATATAGCAAAAAGTTTCAATTTAAAAGCCGACTATGTTATTAACCTGAGATTTTTAGTTCTTGTTTCTTCTCTTTTTCTGCAATATTATTTTTATCAATACCCATATCCTTTGAAGATATTTGAGTGCTATCAACAACTTCAAAGATCGGCTTTTTATGTGATTCACTCGGTGCATTTCCTCGCTGATGTGATTCACTCAATTCATTTGCTCGCTCACGAATGCTTTTTGCTATTGCATCAGTAACACCATATGCATCTCCAAGACTGTGCATTTTATCATCTTTAGCTGGCTGTGGGCGTTCTTTTTCTTTTGACTCTTCTTTTTTCTTTTCAGTGCGCAACATCAGATTAGCCTCTTGTACAAGCCTTATGACTGCCATTTCAACTTTTTGTATGACATCAAGAACTGGTTTTTTGCTGCTTATTACATCCTTTTTTTCAGTTTCAGATAAGTGTGCATCAACGGCATCAATTAGCTTTTGCTCTACTGCATTTGGTGCATATCCCGGCTTACAAAGTTGATCAAAAGTTTTTGATATATCTAGTATTTCAAGTGTTTCAATATCCTGATCTATCTTCTTTTTTGCAGACTTTTTGATTCCTTCAACTGTATCTAAGCTATTTATCAACATTGTAGCAATCTCAGATAGTTTGTCGAGCCCTTCTGGTGAAATCCTTGGCTGAGAATTCTGTGGCGTTTCAGAATCTAGATTTGATGTATCACTCTTATAGGTGAGTGTATGTGGGTCTAAATTTCGCTTATCGCAGAATTCTTTATACTCCTTTACGAGATCTTGTATTGTCTTCTTTGTATCACCCGACATATTAAAATATTTGAAACGTTAGATAGTATTTACTTACATTATGACATATTTTAAGTTAAAATAGAAGTGTTTTTTTAAATATTATTGCTACTCATTTGCGGCTCTCCTCTAAAATTTTTGTTATTTTGAAAGATCTGATGACAACTCTTATATGAATTGTTACACCTCAAAGTTATCTCAAGCATATCTCCAGCTGTAATTTTTGAATTTGTAGAATGTTTTTCTATTATAAGTTCATCACCACTTAGTTTAAAAACCTTACCGATTTTTGTGCCATTTTTTATATCTGCATCGGCTGCCCTCAACTCAAAAGTCTTCTTATCTAATTTTGATAACTTTTCTGGGATCTCAGCTGTCTGCATATCGATGAATATTGTACTACCTATAACACCCTTTACTAGAATTTTTTTGATTGTATACTTCTCTAGATCAATTTTACACTGTGAATCTCCAAAATTCGCCCTGCAAGTTGATGAATATCTATGGTTTATTTTATTTGTTAAAGCCTCTGCAATGCTTTTGATTTCTAAAATCATTTTACTGCCTTCGATGCCAATATCCCCTATGCTACCACGCTTTAATACTAGTTTTGCTGTCTGATTGTTTCCATCTATTTTCATACATAAAACTTGAATTAATAAGTTTTTATTTTTGACTATTGAAGCCTTTTCTGACTGTGTGGGAATAAAGGTTAAAGTTGTGCTTGTTGGATTTAATGATGAATTTGATTGAATGGTATCGACACTCATTGTTTTATTAGGGCTATAAGTAATTTTATCAACTTCTAGATGTGAGTCAAAATTTGATATTGCTAAAATCGTTTCGGAATCTTGCCAAATTTTAATGAATGTATAATAGTGAGGTTGTGTTTTCATAATATTTTTTTATTTCTAGGGAGTTAAAAGAAGTAATGACTTTCCATTGTAACTGGTTGATAATCTGTATCAACAATTTGTGTATTAAGATTTAAAATATGTTTCAAATTCATGTTTTGATTTCAGTAATTGGTATTTCAGGTAGTGAGAAAAAGCCATGACTTTCCATTGTTACTGGTAGATAATCTGTATCGAACCTCGCTGGGATATCAAACTCAAAATCAGCTGTAATTTTCATATCCAAATTTTCTATTAGCATTTGAAGAGTCACTACTCCTGTTGAGTAGTCTACTGAAAACTCATCACTTATTAATTGCCGTCCAGCAATATATATTTTGACTGTATTTTGCACAGGTTTCAGTATAGTTCTTTGCTCAAAAAGTGTATCATCTAGTTTGTAATTTTTCATCAACTGTAATGTGTGCACATTAATAATCTGGACAGCTTCATCAGTGCCTTTAAAGTCGCTCCAGTCCTTGTATCTAAAGGCAATTTGTCGTCCCCTACATATTCTGAAAAACTCTAGCAACCCCCTCATTTGCCTAGTATTTTTGATTCCAGTCGATACATTGAAACGCATCTTTGGTGCTTGCCATTTACTTTGTCTATGCTCTGAACCAGTAGTTGTCATGAGGACTTCAGTGTTGTACTCTGGACCACCAGATGAGTTGTATGAGATATCTGATGGAAATGTTTTTTCAATAAATGTTTGCATAATATTATCTATATTAAAGTTAAAAAAATGATTTGATTGGATTGTTATAAAAGTTGAAAATACTATCTTAGTCAAAATGTTTATTACCAACGAAGTAGGCAACTTGAAGCTAGAATGTTTATTACCAACGAAGTAGACAACTTGAAGCTATGATGTTTATTACCAACGGAGTAGACAACTTGAAGCTATGATGTTTATTACCAACGAAGTAGGCAACTTGAAGCTATGATGTTCATTACCAACGAAGTAGGCAACTTGAGAATGTCATACCAGCACCAGCTGTGGCAGCTAGAATTAAATCACCACGTTTTAGTTCAGGATTGTTTCTAACATATTTATCTAAGCTTATTGGAATTGTTGCGACTGATGTATTTGCACATTCCGATATCGACTCCATTACCCTATTACTAGCGATTTGCAACCTTTCTGCAACTGATTTTGTTATACGCATATTGGCCTGATGTAGCAGCAACCATTGCACATCACTTAAAGGTATATTATTTCTCTCTAAGATTTTTAGGCTCATATTAGTCATACCTTCGATTGCATTTTTAAACACTGCAGCGCCATTCATACATATGCCAAATGTATCATGCTGAGGTTGAGAATCGAATTTGATAAGTTGTTGAATTTTTTCAAGACTTTTATTTTTATAAATAGAAGTGTTGTCTTTAGCATAGAGAGCCTCTTGGAAGCTTGGATCTGATGATAACATCATATCAATTATATCACTACTACTATCATCACTACCGTCATATGACTCAAGAATGACTGCTCCAGCACCATCTCCAAACAGTACACAAGTAGATCGATCATTCCAGTTCAGAATCCTTGACATTATTTCAGCACCAACTACCGCCACACGCTTCACATCACCTGACCGTAAGAATTTCTCTGCTGTGTATAGTGCATATACGAAACCTGAACACACAGTTTGCATATCAAAAGCAAAGCCATGCTTCATACCTACATTGTGTTGGACTCTTATGGCCGTTGTAGGGAAAATCAGATCTGGGGTTGTTGTAGTTAGAATTATTGCATCTAGATCGTTACCATGTAAATTTGCTGCAGATAATGCATTTTGTAATGCTGCAGTTGCTAAATCAGCAGTTGTTTGTGAAGCACCTGCGATATGTCTTTGAGTAATACCTGTACGTGTTCTGATCCACTCATCACTTGTTTCAAGAATACTACTTAAATCATCATTTGTCACAATATTAGGTGGTAAATATGCGCCAGTACCAACTATTCTTATTTTTTTCATATAAACATTCAATTTATAATTTAGATTTGTAGAAATTCTGTTGGAAGCTTCATTTTTCTGATATCATAGCAGAAATTGAGATACACTGTCTACCTGATCATGCCTCTATCAAATGATTTCAAAAAACATTCAATTTATAATTTAGATTTGTAGAAATTCTGTTGGAAGCTTCATTTTTCTGATACCATAGCAGAAACTGAGATATACTGTCTACCTGATCATCATTCTCTACGTCAGGAAAGTTTAGCAACTCATCTAAAAGCTGGGTAATCCATACAGCATCTTTTGGAAGTAGTACAATTCCTCGCTCAAATAGAGGAGAAACCAGAGTCAATCTAGTAATCTTATCATTTTTAGGTTTAATTGGAATTATCCTAATGTTTGCAGATATATAATGAATCTCTTGTATTATTTGCTGTCCAGCAGCACAATCTTCAATAAGTATTGCATCTGGTGTAAAGGCTAATGACATATTATAAATTGCTTTACGGAGGTTTGGATAATCAATTTTTGTTCTTAAAATATTAAGTAAATATAATTTTTCATTTTTAACACCCCAAGATGAACACACGCTATAGTCATTGTTTTCTCCACATTTTACAGCACAATCCCAACTTTGATATACATAGTCAAATATAGTTGTATCAAATTTATAATTATTCAATGCCAGCTCATCGACACTTCCAATGTTGCAACCCTGATGGTCTGTATATCGATTTAGCCACTCTTCTTTTATTATAGATTGTAATGCAGTGCTTGCCTCTTGTTGATATTGGATATTAAAAATTGCAGTTCCAACCTCAGCTCTTACTAAGTTGAAATCATGATTGACGCCACTGATATTTTGATTACTTTCTACAATCGGAGATTTATTTTCTTCCTTAAAATATTTTTCAAAAATCAGATCATAATTTGGTTTTTTGGATTCTATTCTGGAGGCTTTAAAGTAATATAATTCATATTTTTGTAGTAAATGATAATCACAAAATAAATTCATTGTAGTCACTTTTGTATCCCATATAAAATTATCATTAGGTAGTGTGAAGGAATCTTTAATGACTTTGAATTGACTATCTGGCATTGCAACAGCAGTATGAAGAAATCTACCATTAATGTTAAATAAAGGCTTAATATATTTTAAAATTGTTTTTTTATCATTTAGAATAATTTTATTACCAGAAGAGTCTACAAGATATGCATTATCATAAAGATTTTCTCCAGCAAATCTTGTGTATTTAAACATACCAAATGATATTGTTTGCTTCTTATATGAAACTGCTGGTATTTTCAAAACCCTCCAGTGATCTTTCGTATCACTTTTCAATAACATACCAGTTAAATCATCAGCATGAAGCCGCTGCATCACCAGTACTATCTTCCCATTCATTGAATCATTCAACCTAGATAAAAGACACCCTCTAAACCACTCATAAGTCTTTCTACGCTGTTTATTACTAAATGCTGCAGCAGCAGATGTCGGATCATCTATAATTATCACATCAGCGCCTTCACCAGTTAGAGTGCCACCAGTAGAAGTAGCAAATCTAAAGCCATGACAAGTAGTAACAAATTTACCCTTTGTATTCATACCACGTGCAATGATTGTATTTGGGAACAACTGACGATACCAATCACTTTGCATTATAGTTCTGCAATCGATTGAATGTTTATCACTGAGCTGTTGACTATAACTAACAGCAATGATTTTCATGTGAGGAGACTGCCCTAAAAGCCATGCGGGCCAAGCTATATTTACACAAATTGACTTTAGAGACCTTGGTGGGAGATTTACAATTAATCTTTTCATACCACCAGACTCAACAGCCTTCAGATACTCTATCATGAGGTCTAAATGCCAATTACTAATCATCTTTTTATTAGGATGAAGAGTTTCAAAAACCTTGATTAAAAAGTTTTTTATATCAATGTTTTGCTCAGTAGATTTAGTAATATGACTAGCCTCTGCTGAGCCATAAGATAAATGATTTTGCATATTGGATTGTATTATGAGATTACTGAAGTCAGAATATCAGCGCATTTTTATGATCTTATAACTTAATCATAAACTGTTTTTAAAGAGTGCGGAACTACATAAGGGGTCGTTAATAAACTTTTTTATACATTACATTGCCAATTACAACATTTTGTTTGTTATCCAAGTCAAGATTAATACCCTCTTCGAGGGGCTATATTTAGTATCATAGTTTATTGCAGGAGAGTCCCCTGTAGCAATATATAATAACCCCTGAGAATAAGATTTATAGTAATATAAGTTTTTTCATCAAATTAATCTTTGTATTTTTTATACATCACATGTTGTGATAGATGATGATCTGATGATAGTTTGGGGTATTTAAAATGACTATCAAATTTCATCCCAATTTTTGCCATAACTCTAATTGATCTAGTATTTGTTGGCACTGTAAAAGATACAATTTGATTGAGATTTAGTATATTAAATCCGAAGTCAAGACCAAGCCATCGCACCTTCTGTTGCATATCCATTGCCTCAATACCTGTATCCTAATCTCCATCCAACCTCAGTTTATTTTAAAAAATCAGTGTAATTCAAACCTATAAATCCAATTCACTCAGATGTTTTCTTTAGCTCAGCCGCATGCAAACAATAGCCATATTTATTCTGATTATCATGTTGTCTTTTGATAAATGCTTTTGCTTCTTGCAGCGTAATCTTGCCTAGTAGGAATTCAACAACTTTTTCATCACTGATTATTTCAAAATATTTTTGTGAATCTACTGCAGCCCATTGCCTTAAAATGAGTCTCTCTGTTTGTATGATTTTTTTCATCAAATTTAGGTTTTCAATTTCTTACAATATTTTAACATGGTGTGAAGAACAGAGTTAATACAACTCTGCAACAGTATGGGACTACATAAAATTAATCTTTCTTACAATATTTAACATGGTGTGAAGAACAGAGTTAACACAACTCTGCAGCAGTATGGGACTACATAAAATTAATCTTTCTTACAATATTTAACATGGGGTGAAGAACAGAGTCAATACAACTCTGCAGCAGTATGGGACTACATAAAATCAATCTTTCTTACAATATTTAACATGGGGTGAAGAACAGAGTTAATACAACTCTGCAGCAGTATGGGACTACATAAAATTAATTTTTATTACAATATCGGATTGCAAGTAAACATGGTGTGAAGAACAGAGTTAACACCGTTGCGAATGTCAGACCACCACAAATTGTTGTTGCAAGCTGTGTCCACCATTGAGTTGATGGCGCCCCATGTGTCACAGTTCGGTTCATAAAATCTAGTGTAATACTTGTAGCCATAGGCAAAAGACCTAAGATAGCAGCACCTGCAGTCAGAAGAATTGGCCTGATACGTTGCGCACCTGCACGAACGATTGCATCCATAGTGTCATGACCATTTTTCTGTAAGTGATGGAAACTATCAACCATTAATATATTATTATTCAAAACAATCCCAGCAAGCGCCATAATTCCTATGCCACACATCACAATCCCGAACGGCCTACCTGTAATCAGTAATCCTATTAAAACACCTGTGATTGAAAGGCAAACAGCTGACATGACCACCCCCGCATCATAGAAATTATTAAATTGAGTCAGCATTATCAAGAAAGTCATTGTCAATATGAACAGAAATGCGTTTCTTAAAAAGATAGATGTCTTTTGTTGATCTTCAGCATCACCTTTGAATTCAACTTTAGTGCCCTCTTCAAGGTTACTGTTGAGCCATTTTTTAATTGCTTTAATTTGATTATCTACAAGACGTCCAACTTCTATATCAGAGTCGATTGTGACAACATCTTCCTTATCAACCCGCTTCATAAGGGCCAGCTGCGGTTGAGGGGTTTGTACAGCGATTTTATTCATTGGTATGATGTTCCCATTTGGATTTACAATACGTAAATTACATAGTTGTGAGACTAATCTAGCTGATTCAGGGAACCTAACAAGTATATCAACTTCATAATCCAGGTCATCTAATCTACAAGTTGAAATCTTCAGGCCACTAGTAGCCATCCTCAATACATTACCGATGTCTGTACTGTTCAATAAATATTTTGCAGCAAGCTCTCTATCTATTTTTATATTCCATTCAATTCCAGGCACTGGGAGGCTATCATTTAGATCTTTAAAGCCTTTAATGTCATTCAACATTGCATTTTTTAGCTTTTTAGTAAATTGCATTGCCTTATCGTAATTAGAACTAAAAATATTCATTTGTATTGGTTTTCCTGAGACAGGACCAGCTCTCTGCTGTTGCATTTGTACAATAATGCCGCCAATATCAGATGTAGCAGCTGATATTTTATCTAATAGTATATTTGCCTTGTCACGCCTATTCCAATCACCTAACTCCAGTTGTATTATACCGATCGTATCATCTGGTAATTGATGTGAATTGTTGACTGCACCAGCTTTAGTATAAAAAACTTTAACACTATCATTAAATTGGAAAATTTTGTTTTCTACCTCCTTCATCAGGGCACTTTGCTGCCATATAGATAGATTACCAGTAGACCTTACAACTACAGTTACATTATCAGGCTCAACACTAGGGAAAAACTCAACTCCTACACTGAATTTTACAAAGATTATAATGACACATACCATTAACCCCAGAATGCCCCCTACAAACTTCCACGGCTTCTGTAAGAAATGTTGTAATAATTTTATATACCCACCTATAAACCCCTTTATATCTGACAATGGACCATCTTCCATCCCCTGAATGGATTTTAATTCTTCTTTAGTAACTGGTGGGTGAGTTTTTATAAGAAGGCTACCTAAAGCTGGCTGAAATAACAATGCAAAAACAAAGGAGTTTGTCATGATTATAAAGACAGTAATTGGCATATATTTCATAAACTGTCCAAGTGTACCAGGCCATACAAGAAATGGTAGAAACACAACGATTTTCACCAAAGTAGCAGTAAAAATTGGGACAAACATCCTCTTAGCAGCTTCAAGATATGACGCCTCAGATGACTTACCTTCTATCATTTTTCTATCAGCATATTCAGTAATCACTATCGCATCATCAACTACCATACCTACAGTTAAAATTAAGCTAAATAGTACAACGATATTTAGAGTATATCCACACAAATCCATTATTAGTATGCATGAAAAAAACGACACTGGTAATGATAGAGCTATCAGTAATGCTGATTTTATACCGACTGCCATAATGATTATTATTAGAACCAGTAATCCTGCAAATAATATACCATTTTCAAGCTCATGAACCATATCCATAATATGATTAGAAGTATCATTTGCATATATGACATCAAGTCCTTCAGGCCATTGCTTCTTAACCTCCTCAACCACCGCCTTTGTCGCTGCAACAGTGTCTATAATATTTTCACCTGCACGCTTTGAAATCTCAAGTACTATAGCAGGTCTACCATTAGCTCTCGTAATGATATTTATATCTTTAAAATCCCTTGTAACTGTAGCAACATCATTAAGTTTTAGAACCTTGCCATTTTTGCTATAAATAGGGAACTCTGCCAATGTTTTATAGTCATCTATTAATGCTGGTACTTTTACAGAAAATGCTCCATCTTTTTTATGAATTATACCGGCAGGAACTAGCAAGTTATTTGATGCTATAATATTTGCTATCATACTGGCTGATAATTGATATTTTTCAATCATCTCAGGCTTTACTATTATTTGTACTGCTTCGTCGACCTCACCTGCTATGTTAACATCTCTTACAGTTGGTATTTTCATGATTGCATCTCGCGTATTTCTTGCAGCCTGTAGCATATCTCTCATTGATAGATCCCCTACTAAAACAACATTTAATACTGGAACCAAGCTCAGATCTATCTGTTTTATTATTGGCTCATCTGCATCAGTTGGGAGCTTATTTTTTGTATCATTTATCTTATTTCTCACATCATCCAGTGACTGATCTGGATCAGCACCAGCATCGAACTCTATTTTGATTGCTGCAGCGCCCTCATAAGCGTATGAGGTTATTTCTTTGACATATTCCAACCCTTGCAAGCCACTCTCTAGAGGTTGTAAAATCATTTTCCTTGCATCTTCAGGCGAGATACCACTCTGAGTTACCATCACATAAATGATAGGGATTTTGATATCAGGCTTATCTTCCTTTGGGATATTGACATATGCATATATACCATACAGCATGATTATTATCATAAAAGATACAATGCTACGCTTCCTTTCTATACAAAAGTCAAAAATTCCCATATTTTTAAAGTTGTTAAATTTATTTTCATGATAATGTGGTCGCAGTATGATTTCAATAGGGTAATTTAACCATTAACTTTCATTTTTTTTAATTGTGTGTTACTATCGGAAGCTGTTTCAAACAAAAAAATAACACAAATGTAAATATAACAATGAATTACAAGCAGATTTTCAGGAAAAAAAATATCACTGAACTACTTCAGTCAGCAGCTAAACAAGATTTACCAAGAACCCTCGGAGCTTTTCAGCTTATAATGCTAGGGATTGGTGCTATCGTTGGTGCTGGTATTTTCGTACTGACTGGTACAGCTGCTAGTATGAGTGCTGGTCCAGCAGTTGTTATATCATTTATGATTGGTAGCATAGCTTGTGCTTGTGCTGCAATGTGCTATGCAGAACTAGCATCAGTAATACCAATTTCAGGAGGGGCATATTCATACACATATGTGACAGTTGGTGAACTAGCTGCATGGCTTATAGGCTCAATGATTTTAGTTGGAAATATGTTCATGGTTGCATCAGTCGCCGCTGGATGGTCAGGGTATGTAACATCTGTTTTAGAGCAATTTAATATATTCTTACCAAATGCTTTCATACATCATACAGGTGAGATTATTACACTAAAAGATGGCTCTACAGAAGTTGGCATATTGAATCTGTTATCTTTGCTAATAATGGTACCGACAGGATTTGTTTTATATAAAGGTACAGAAACTTCTGCAATGGTAAATGATATTATAGTTACGATAAAAGTTATTGTTCTAGCTTTATTTGTATGTATTGGAGCCTTTTATGTCAATCCTGAGAATTGGAATCCATTTATCCCTGAACACATAGTGGAAACAGGGCAATTTGGAATTCAGGGTATACTAGGTGGCGCCGCAATAGTATTCTTAGCATTTAATGGCTTTGATACTGTAGCGTCTGCAGCACAAGAAACTAAAAATCCAAAACGTAATTTACCAATTGGTGTAATAGGATCTCTATTAGTATCTGCAATAATTTATATACTTGTTTCTGGTGTTTTAACTGGGTTGGTAAGTTATAAAGAGTTGAATACTCCACAGCCTATGGCATTAGCTGTTAATGCTATGCATATGCCATGGTTTGCAATAGTTGTAAAATTTGGTGCTATTTTAGGTCTTGGATCTGTAAGTCTAGTGATGACATATTCTATTATTAGAATTGCTTTTGCTATGTCAAATGATGGTTTGTTGCCTTCAGTTTTGAAGAAAATACATCATAAAAACAAAACACCTCACTATGCCACAGTGATTGTAGTATCTGTTATTTCTTTGCTGGCGGCTACTTGCAGACTAGATATAATGGTGCAATTAGGCAACTTTTGCGTCATAGTTGTATTTATAGTAGTATCTATGATGACAATTTATCTAAGATACAAACAACCTAACTTAAAACGTGAATTTGAATGCCCTTTGATGCCCTTCATACCACTACTAGGCATAGGACTGTTTGTTTTGTTTTTAGTAAATATGCCTGATAAAAATGTTATATTATACTTTTTTGGATTGGTTGGAATTAGTACTACATACTACTTGATAACTTTTAAGGCAAAACCCGAATAACCATCGGCACTTCGGTGCCAAAAATCAACACTCACAAATCCTCAAATTCAATCCCTAAGTTGTAATATAATTGTAATACTTAGGATATATACTGTTTTTTATTAGTTTAATTTTAAATGAAATAATAAAAAAAGAAATGAATTTAATACAAAAAATAGGTGCGAGTGCAGGTGTGGTTGCTTTAAACATTCTGTCTGGTGCTACTATAGGATATGTAGTTGACGAAAAAGATATGCTAAAATGCTTTAGTCTGACTACACTAATGGCAGGTATAACAGTAGTGCTAGATAAATATGTTAATCAAAACATTATTAGTAATAAAGGTATTCAATATGCTTTAACTGCTGTTGAAGGTTTTATGTTCTTACCAACGCTTTGGTCAATAATAACAAAATCTAATCAGATTTCTGAATTTTGCGCGATGATTATAAACACAAACAAGATGTTTGTTGGGGAGAAGTTACAAAATCATGCATACATGAAAGTCTTAACTTCAAGTATAATAATTCAGGCATTAGCATTTAAATATATCTGGGATCAAGATGATAGTAGCAATACAACTGATGATATAGCTACAGAGCTAGATTTAATGGAGATAGAACAAATGGATGAGTTACAGAGCTAGATTTAATGGAGATAGAACAAATGGATGAGTTACAGATGATAGATAGTTTATCAAGTAATTAAATTCAATCCCTAAGTTGTAATATAATTGTAACATTTAGGGTATATAATTTTGATTGAAGTTTTTTCATAAACCTTAACTTTAATAAAATAATAAAAAATAATGATGAGTAACTTAACAAAACTTTTTAGTGGTTCAGTAGCGTGTATGAAAGCATCTTTGACGTACCCATTGAGTATTGCAAGTGGTACATTAAAAACATCTTTGAAGTACATGCCAGGATTCTCATCGATTAATCCAGGAGCGTGTATGAAAGCATCTTTGATGTGCGTGCCATTATTCCCATTGATTAACTCATTTTTCACAGAGAGTCCCATCAAAGGTTTGTCTTTGATACTAGGCACAATATCTATGACATCTGTATCAGAAACCCTTATCACTAAAGGGTTAAAAGACCTTAGCAGTACAGAGATTCTAGGAATACTATCATTGACGTATAATATATGCAGTGGCAATCTTATGAAGTTTGATAGTATAGTGCCTCAATCAATGCAGTCAGCAATGGCACAAATAACAAAGCCTTATATATTATTTTTGATATCAGGAGCATATTTGTATTTGAAACCATCAGGCTCACAAAACGAATACAAAGAACTACAAAATCAAATACAACTACAAAATCAAAAACAAGAACAAAATCAAATACAACTACAAAATCAAATACAACTACAAGAAAAACAACAACAAGAACAAAATCAAAAACAAGAACTACAAAATCAAGTAATAAAAGAACAAAATCAAAAACAAGAACTACAAAATCAAGTAATAAAAGAACAAAATCAAAAACAAGAACTACAAAATCAAATACAACTACAAAATCAAAAACAAGAACTACAAAATCAAATACAAAAACTACAAAATCAAATACAACTACAAAATCAAAAACAAGAACAAAATCAAATACAACTACAAAATCAAATACAACTACAAGAAAAACAACAACAAAATCAAATACAACAACAAGAAAAACAACAACAAGAAAAACAACAACAAGAAAAACAACAACTACAAAATCAAGTAATAAAAGAACAACTACAAAATCAAGTAATAAAAGAACAACTACAAAATCAAGTAATAAAAGAACAACTACAAAAACAAATACAACTACAAGAAAAACAACAACAAGAACAAAATCAAAAAGACCAACTACAAAATCAAGTAATAAAAGAACAACTACAAAATCAAGTAATAAAAGAACAACTACAAAACCAAGTAGGACAAAGTTGGATATCAGAGAATCAAGATAATATATATAAAGGTTTATTAATAGCTGGAGGCATTACAGCAGCAGCTGGTATAGGTTATCTAAGCTATCTAGCGTACAATCACTATTATAATCAAGAAAAAGCAGATGTTG
>CAMCJK010000019.1 GCA_945875075.1 Candidatus Fokinia solitaria
AAAAATACTTTCAAAGCAAATCATTGGAATTAATATTAAAGGCTCTGGAGATGTATTAAGATTCTCTAAATATAATCTCATATTTCTTTTATTCGTACCTGGTACAAAGCCATATGTAGAGCTAACAATTGGCTTTGAAATAAACTGTAAAAAGGTATGTGCAGGTATATATTCACCAAATGGAGTTAAGATTGTTTTATCATAACTATCTACAATTGCCCCACCATGGTTCACAACAATCATTGAGTTATAATAATTTTTAAACTCACTGTCATATCTATCAATACCTGAGATCAGAAAGGAATTATCGCTATACTTTAACATCAGATCATCGAACACAGTATCTTGATCTTTATTTAAAAGGAATGGCATGGCACCTTCAGGTAGAATTATTAGCTTCATTTTTGAATCTTTAGTTGCTTTTAAATCTAAAGAATTTATATTTATCATATTTGTAGTTTTGGATAGTACTGCAAGCTTTTTCTCATATTGATGATAGTGATATTCTAGATTTGGCTGCACAACATAAAGAGTAACTAATTTTTGATTTCTAGGTTTGATAATACTAGCATCATGTAATCTTTTGTTACCAAGCAATGTGATGACTACAAGCAGTATTGTGATGCAAGATATAGCAAATGGATTTTTCGTATATGGAATAGTACCAACACAATATAAAAGAAAGCTCAATCCATAAACACCAGTCACAGATGCCATCTGCATCAATGAAATTGAATATCCACTTGCATATCCTAACAAATTCCACGGAAATGGGATTGGAAGATTACTTCTAATAATTTCAGCAAAGAAGAACCCTACTGTAAATAGTACTGCGATAATTATCTTATGAGTTGCTTGTCTTTTTAAAACCTTTACATCATGATTTAATATATATTTAAAGATGAATTTTGAACAAATCAATCCCCCAATAATTGCATAAAAACACGATAGGAATATTGGTAATATAACTAGTGCAAATGGAACTAAAATCCAGTACTGTCCTATATCAACAAATAGTGGATTCGCAATCCAATATAAACTAGTGATAAAGTGTCCAAAGAAAAAGATAAAAGTATGTTTAAATCCTATATAAAAAAAATCTCTTGCTGTAGAATCTTTGAAAGTAGATAAACATTCTTGATCTAAACACCATAAAAAGCCTGAAAAGGCAATTGGGATCACAAGAAAAATATCAAAAGGATGGAATGCAAGAGTTAAAAGCCCTCCATGTATTAGCTGTATAAGCAAGTGATGGACTTCTTTATATAAAATTTTAAAGATAGAATTTCTTTTTTTTTCTGTTTGAATGGTATCTCGATTCATTATTCTAAGTAAAAATAAAATTTATACTAATATTGTAGCAACACCCAAAGATGGATAGAAACATTTCATTTTACCATCAACATAAGCACAATGATATGAAATGCCATGCAATACCTTGTGAAATTTTGGAATAATACTTACCATATCTAATATCTTATTATAAATGCTTTCATCTATTATCTCAGAAGTCTGATTGATAATCATTTTTTGTAGTTTGGCAACTTCATTTTTTCTTACAGATTGGTACTTAATTACATCATTGTGTGATTTATTTGATTTCGAAAGTTTTTCTTTCGCTATTACTAATACATGCTGTTTTTTAGCTGAAAAGTCCATCCATATCATACATCCGCCTAGTGTTATGTCAAAAAATTCTTTTTTTTTGTAGCTTTTAATAAATATTTCATATAGCTTCATTAAATTAATTTTTCTGACACAATACTTGCTAGCACTGCAATTTCTTATCAGCTCACGAAATATCCTTAATACTACCTCCTTTTCTTCAATAAAAAGGTTGTTAGCATCAACTACAATAACATCAATTGGGCAAAATTTACAAATTTCTTTGATCTTTTTATCAACATATTTAGTGATAAAATTGTGTGAGCATAAAGCATTTTCAGATAAGAGATTTAGTCTTGAGATGAAATTATTTGAATTGACTAAATTACTACTGCTAATAATTCTGATAAGCTTTCTTATTTTAACTCTTTCATATTTTTCATTATCGTTTGAAGGATCTTCTATCCATCGAATATTATTATCTTTAAGATATTGTATAATCTGATCTCTACTGAAGTGTAAAACTGGTCGTAACAAATTAATATCACCAATCAGTGAGCTCTCTCTAATCCCAACTAATCCATCGATACCTGAGCCACGCATTATGTTCATTAGAACAGTTTCTGCTTGATCATTCTGGTTATGTGCTGTGCAGAGATATTCAATGTTTTCTTGTTCACAATACTTTTTAAGTAATGCATACCTAGAATCTCTTGCTTTTGATTGGATATTGCTATCAACTTGATAATCTCTATCCCAAGTTAAAATCTTTACATTAACCTTAAATCTTTCAGTAATGTAATTTTTAACATTTATTGCTTCATCTGTAGACTCTTCTCTGAGTCTATGATCAACTATTAAAACTGTGATGTCAAATAGTCCAAGTTGTGAAAACAGACCAGTCATACACATGCTATCAGCGCCTCCTGAAACAGCTAAAGCAACTTTATTACCAGGCTCTATAAAATTATTAATTCTTTCACTAAAAATACCTAGCATGTGAGTTTAGCTACTCTTCTGATATGTCTTTCTTCATTGGAAAACCTTGTAGACATGAAAGTATTTAATATCTTAGCAGATTTTGTAAGATCAATTCGTCCACTCAAAACCAAAACATTTGCATCATTATGCAATCTACTAAGTCTTGCTGATTCACAATCATAGCAAAGAGCTGCTCTAATAAGTTTATTTCGATTAGCTGCTATGCTCATTCCAATGCCAGTATAACAAATCAACACACCAAATAGTTTGTGTGCTAAAACTTCTTTTACTAACATCTCAGCATAATCGTTATAATCAACACTATGAAGTGATGAATTGGTTCCAAGGTCAATAAAGCTATATTTATAATTCAGTATTTTAACCAAAGACTGTTTCATACTAAAACCAGCATGATCTGAAGTAATTACAATCATAATCTAAGCTCTTTTCCTATTTTTCGTGCCATAAAAAGTTCTTTCTAAACATTTTATTATTTCGATTGCTATATCTTTGCCAGTAGCATTTTCTATACCTTCAAGTCCAGGCGATGAATTTACTTCAAGAATCATTGGCCCATTCTTAGATCTTATAATATCAACACCAGCGACATGTAGCCCAAGAAGTTTGGCAGCAGTAGTTGCAATTTTTCTCTCCTTTGCAGTAATTTTGATTGGCTTTACTACAGCACCAAGATGAAAATTAGCTCTAAACTCATTTTGAGTGGTAGAAGTCCGCATCATACTAGCAATAACTTTATAGTCCACAACAAAGCATCTAATATCCTCACCTCTAGATTCTGAGATAAATTCTTGTACAAGAATATTTGTATTGGCACTTTTAAACGCACTGATAACACTTTCAGCAGCCATGTTTGATTCAACTAATATCACTCCCTTGCCTTGAGTCCCTTCAAGTAATTTTATTATAAGTGGAGCACCACCAACTAAATCTATTAAGTTCTTACTTTCTTTTGCTGATGATGCAAAGCTCGTTGCAGGCATTGGGATACATCTAGCAGCCAATATCTGTAAACACTTTAACTTATCTCTTGAATTAGCTATTGCATTTGCATCATTTAAACAGAACTTACCAATAGTCTGAAATTGCCTCACAAGAGCGCATCCATAAAAAGTTAGCCCAGGTTTGATCCTTGGTATTACAGCATCTATTTCAATAATTTTACTATGTGGCAAATCTCTAGTATGGATTGTTGCACTCCTTTGCTGCATATCTATGTAACAATTTTTTATGTTTAAAAAAATCATTTCATGCCCACGCTTATTACCAGCTTCTATAATTCTAAGATTAGAATAGAGTGAAGGATTGGAGGCTAAAAGAGCTATCTTTAAAGGCTTATCATTTTCATTTGATATCTTGTGATATACTTTTGCAAGATCGCTTGTTAAAATAAATTGTTTCTTAGGATCTACTAGAACGCCTGAAGGTAAGCTTTCCCTACCTATCAACATCCTATGCCCCATATAATCTCTATTTGTTAATGTAATTTCAACATTCGCACATAATAGATCTCCAATTTTCACAGTAGTGGTAATAAAAGGCCTCTTTTCACTTAAACCATTAGAACTTCTAATATATTTCCACCCACTTAGCTTCGATTTACAATCTAAAGTGATAACTCTATTGTTATTGATTGGATAGATAGAAAATGATATTAATCTTTGATCTTTTTCCGTAATGATTTTAAGATTAAATGCATGTAAAGCAGAAGATGTAGCTCCAGAATCTATCTTTGCAAGAATGATTGGAGTGTTGAGCAAAGGAAGTAGTATAAATTCCTCATTGCCGACTATTATTTGATGCATTTCCGATTAAGCTTAATGTTTGTATTTATTAAAGTTTTATAGTAAAGTTACTGCTCAGTTTTTCTACTAATTATGATATAAATAATACCAGTAGCAATACAATATTTTATGCTCAAAAACAAATAAAAAAATGAGAAGAGTAGTAGTTACAGGAATGGGTTTGGTGACGCCACTTGGTAATAATGTTATAAAATCATGGAAAAATATTATTATATCAAAATCAGGAATTAAAAAAATACCAACTTCATTATTTGATAGTCATGACTTGGCTTCTAGAGTTGCAGGTTATATACCAACACTTGAAGAAGACCCAGAGAATGGACTGAACATCTCAGATCACATACCTGCAAGAATAATAAGTTCAATGGATAGATTTATCCAACTAGCAATGATTGCAGCTGATGAAGCTATATCTGATGCCGGATATAATGAAATGTCGGAAAATGATAAATTAAACACAGGTGTATTAGTTGGTTCTGGTATTGGTGGCCTAATGACAATTGAAGCTAATGCAAAAATTCTTAATGAGTCAGGACCTCGTAGAATCACACCATTTTTCATACCTGCAAGTCTCATAAACTTAGCATCAGGACAAATATCAATCAAACATGGGTTTAAAGGACCAAATTTTGGTTTTGTGAGTGCATGTGCAACTGGGTCTCATTCTATAGGTGAAGCAACACGAATGATATCTCAGGGTGATTTAGATATTGCTGTATGTGGTGGATCTGAAGCTGCAATATGCCGCTTGGGTATAGCTGGATTCGCAGCAGCCAGAGCATTATCAACAAAATATAATGAGACACCAGAAGCAGCATCAAGACCATGGGATAAAGGGCGTGATGGCTTTGTTATGGGTGAAGGTGCAGGAGTATTAGTTCTAGAAGAGTTTGAAAAAGCTAAAAAACGTAATGCAAAAATATATGGTGAAGTAATAGGATATGGTGCAACATCTGACGCTTATCACATAACAGCTCCTGAATCAGGAGGTGACGGGGCATATAGAGCAATGAGTATAGCAATACAAAATGCTAGAACTACACCAGAAGAAATTGATTACATAAATGCTCACGGTACATCTACACAACTAGGTGATATGATTGAATACAATGCAATATCAAAAATCTTTTCAGGCGTAGGTACTAATAACCTTGCAATGTCATCAACAAAATCAGCTATAGGACATCTTTTAGGAGCTGCAGGCAGTGTTGAGGCAATATTTACACTTTTAGCAATGCAAAATAATATAATACCACCAACATTGAATCTTGATAATCCAGAAGAAATTTGTAACATAAATCTTGTGCCCCACATATCACAAAACAAAAAAGTTACAGTAGGAATGTCAAACTCATTTGGATTTGGTGGTACAAATGTATCATTAATATTCAGAAAAATTTAAAATGATTGTACCAGGGGAAATCATAAGAGATTCAAAGATAGAGTTATTTTTTGGTACTAAATATGACGCTGTTGATGAGTCTTCTCCCAATCATAAATTCTTGAATCAGGATCACTCTGGTGAAGCTTTTCTACTTATAGATAAAAAGCATAAAACATCAGATCTTAAGGTTGATGCGATTGTGACAACTTTACATGATATTAACCTATGTATTAGATCAGCAGACTGCATCCCAATACTTATTTATGATAATTATAATGACATCATAGCTGCAATTCATGCAGGATGGCGTGGTGCATCCGCTGAGATTATACAAAACACAATAAATCTAATTGAGAGCATTGGTGGTAATGCTGCTACTATGAATGTTTTTATTGGTCCATGTATTAGAAGGAATTCTTATGAAGTTAGTGAGGAGGTTTTACAGGCATTCAGCAATGTTGATAACAGTAGTCGGAAGTTTTTCAAAACGTATAAAGATGCGAAGTTTTTATTTGATTTGCCAGGATATTGTAAATACGTCTTATGTACTCTTGGAGTAAGTGTGGATAATATCATTGATTCTTCTCTAGATACGTTCTTATATCCAGATCTCTTTTATAGCTATAGATACTATAAAAAAAATAAAATTGAACTACAGAAGGGACAACGTCAGATATCAATGATAAAACTTATTAAGACTTAAAATTTTCTAAGGCTCTCAAAATCACTAGTATTGTCAGAATGCGATTAGAGAAATTGTATACTAGTGAAATGGGCTGGATACCCTATAAAAGATATCCAGATAGGTAGGAGATTATTTTCTGAACACATTTGTGAATTTTTTTATAGAATTACTGATATAGCCTTGATATGATATATTCTCAGTTATCTCATTTTTCTTTTCATTAGTTGTTTTAGGATTATTATTTGATTTTATATAATCTGCATATGATGATTTTACTGCTGCTGAAGAAACCATAACATACTCTGAATCATCCAAACTTTCCATTTCCATATCTGCTTTATTACTTGGTTGTATATAGTTTGACTGTAATAAATCCTGATTATTGATGTATTTTACCTCATTTTGCTTTATATAGTCTACATGTGATCCTTGAATATTCAATTTTGACATTGAATCATCCAAACTTTCCATTTCTATATCTGGTTTATTACTTGGTTGTATATAGTTTGACTGTAATAAATCCTGATTATTGATGTATTTTACCTCATTTTGCTTTATATAATCTGCATATGATCCTTGCAACATATATTCTGGCATATACTTGGATAATGCTGTTGCCCAGTTGAATAAACCAATTTCTAATTTTTGTTGATCTAAATAGTAAGTATAACTTTCAGCTTGGGGTTTTTTTTCATCCTTCCATACTACTTCATTGAGTCCAAAATTGTTTCTTACCTTATTATCATTCAGCTCTTCATCCTTTAATATTATACCAAATTGTAATTCTATGTCGTCCTTTATCATACCTCTTAGAAAATTTGGTAGATTATTATTGTGGATTGATAATTTTGTTCTTTTGCCATTTGCTGTCTTTAGATCTTCAAGCATGATTCTATCTTGTGGTTCAGATTCCTCATACAGATTTAATCGCCTGTGACACTCTAAACCATCATTTTGTTTTAGCAGATATACATGGTTGAACTTAGCTACAATATTTTCTGACATTGATTCTAGATTTACAATGTATTTTTTTCCATTTGTTGTTTGCATATAATTTTGTATTTATTTGATTGATTATAGATATAGTTTTCCTCCTATAAAAAACATTACATACACTACAAATATTATAAATTCATTACAATGCAGAAGAAATATTAAAGATATCTAGATACCCTATAAAAGATATCCAGATAGGTGTAGGAGGTTATTGGCTTAAAGATTTTGTTGACTCTTGTCTTCCTGCTTTCACTTGCTCTGCATATCCTGCTTTCATTTGCTCTGCATATCCTGCTTTCGTTTGCTCTGCATATCCTGCTTTCACTTGCTCTGCATATCCTGGTTTATCCTCACTTGCAGATTGGCTATCAAGCATTTTAACAAAATTTTTAACCAAAAAATCTATGATTTGTTGTATTATACCTTGATCATTTCTTTGTGTCTGAAGTAAACTTTGAAAACCTGACTCTGTTCCAGCCTGCATGACAATGCCTGATAAATTGCCTTGATCATTTGTTTGTGTTTCACAATCTGATTGTGTCTGATGTGAACTTTGAAAACCTAACTCTTTTCCAGTCTGTATTAGAATGCCTGATAAAGATTCTTGCATCTTTTTGTTGTTCAAACTGTATTTCGCTGGATAACACTCTTGTATATATAATCCAAAGTCTTTATTTTTCAAATCTTCATCTGTTACTTCTATTCCAAGTTGAGCTTTTAAAACATTCTTTACAATTGGTATTAACTGCTTTTCTGGTTTTGGAAGTGTTAAAAGCTCTTTTGCTGCCATTTCCGCTGCTATTTCTGCTGCTGGTAATGCCTTTTCATATTCCGCTTTTTTATCTGCCTGCTCTTCAGTTGTATATTCCTGATGCTTTCCATCTTTATAGTAGCCTCCGTTGAGAAACATGATGGAGAGTTCAATCGATTCTCGCCCTCTTTCTGTGTGTTGTAAATCACTATATTCATCACAGTATTTAATAAACTTATCTTGAATCTCTGATGAGATTAAATCTACTGTTATTGTATTAGTTTTTTGCATATATGTTTATTATTATTTAATTAATATTAACTACACTTAATCATAGTATAACTAACAACTCAAGATATTACACTACAAATATTACAAATTTATTACAATGCAGGATAAATATTAAAGATATCTAGAGATAGCAGTAGGGTTGTTATCCCTCAACAAAGATCACTTTTGATTTGTTATTTTGATGCAAATAGTCTGTATGTGTTTTGATGAAGTTTATCTAATTTATTACAATTCAGGTGATTCCTTAGAAGAAATAGTAATGGTATACTGCTCTATAAATAGAAAGTTTTTAATATTCACTATGACCTTAAATGAGATTCGTTCCATATTTCTAAAATTCTTTTCTGATAATGGACACCAATTATTAAATTCCAGTTCTTTAATTCCTTATAATGATCCATCACTGATGTTTACTAATTCAGGTATGGTACAGTTCAAAAACATCTTTTTAGGAAATGAGCAGCCAAAATACACAAGAGTCACAACTAGTCAGAAGTGTGTTAGAGCTGGTGGTAAACACAATGATTTAGAAAATGTTGGTTATACAGCAAGACATCATACATTTTTTGAAATGCTTGGTAACTTCTCATTCGGTGATTACTTTAAAGCAGAAGCAATAGAGCTTGCATGGATTTTTTTAACTGATGTATTAAAAATCAATAAAGATAAATTATATGTAACTGTTTATCATACAGATGACTATGCCTTTTCGACATGGAAGAAAGTTGCTGGCCTACATGATGATAGAATTATCAGAATTGATACTAATGATAATTTTTGGTCTATGGGTAATACAGGACCTTGCGGCCCATGTTCAGAGATATTTTTTGATCATGGTGAGCAATATGAAGGTGGGCTTCCAGGCTCTGGAGTAGAAGGAGATAGATATGTTGAGATTTGGAACTTAGTCTTTATGCAAAATGAACAGTTTGAAGATGGGTCGATAAAATCTTTACCAAAACCATCTATAGATACTGGAATGGGCCTAGAGAGGCTAGCAGCAGTGATGCAAGGTGTAAATGATAACTTCAGCATAGATGTGTTTAAAAAGATCATCGCCGCATCTCATGAACTATCAGGGGATAATAAAAACACTATAGCTCATAAGGTGATAGCAGATCATCTCAGAGCAATGAGTTTTTTAATAGCAGATGGAGTATTGCCTTCAAATGAAGAGCGTGGTTATGTCCTCCGTCGGATAATGAGAAGAGCTATGAGATATGTACAGAATATTGGGTACAAAAAACCATTTTTACACCAAATGGTCTCAACTCTAATTAATGTAATGGGTGATGCATACCCTGAACTCGCTAAGTCCCAGTCAATTATTAAATCAGTAATATTAAATGAAGAAATAAGATTTGGTACGACTTTAGAGCGTGGCCTAAAAATATTACAGGATGAAATTCCAAGAGTTCAAAAAAATACATTATCTGGCACTATAGCATTTAAATTATATGATACATATGGGTTCCCAATTGATCTCACAAGGGACATATTACGATCTCAAGGGATTGCAGTAGATGAAAAAGGGTTTTCAGAAGAGATGACTGCTCAAAAGACTAGAGCAAGAAAAGCATGGACAGGCAGTGGTGAGAAGGTACAGGATAAAATATTTTTTGAAATATCTGATAAATACGGCAGCACTGAGTTCTTTGGATATATATGTGAATCTATGGCAGTCAAAGTCCTAGCAATCATTATTGATGGTCAATTTGTTGAAAGAATAAATGCTGGAGATAATGGTATTATCATTACAAATCAAACACCATTCTATGGTGAAAGCGGTGGGCAAATAGGTGATTCAGGAGTTTTCAAAAAAGATTCAGATGTTTGTCTAGTAACAAATACTGTAATATATCCATCTAGGGTTTTCGGACATCATGTACAATGTATATCAACAGTATCAGTTGGTGATGAATTAAATGCAATCATAGATAAAGAAAAACGTGATAAAGTTAGATATAATCACTCAGCAACACATCTATTACATAAAGTTTTACAGGTACAGCTAGGAGGTCATGTAGTACAGAAAGGATCTCTTGTAAGTGATCAAAAATTGAGATTTGATTTCTCATATGAACAATCTTTAAATCCTATGCAAATCTTTTCTATTGAGTCTGCAGTCAACAAGATGATAAGAGAAAATAAGCCTGTAATATCTAAAATCACTACATATGATGATGCTGTGGAAGGTGGTGCTATGGCACTGTTTGGTGAGAAATATGGAGATGAAGTGAGGGTCATATCAATGTGTGATTCAATAGAACTCTGTGGCGGCACACATGTCAGTAGTACTGGCGACATCGGTATATTTAAAATCATAAGTGAATCAGCAATATCATCAGGAATCAGAAGAATTGAAGCCCTAACTAGCTCTACTGCTGTAGATTATTATAATACCAAGTGTGAGATAGTAAATAAAATATCTACTATCATGAAGTGTTCTGATGATCAAATCATCAATAAAATAACCTCAACTCTAGAAGATAAAAAACTATTAACCAAACAATTAAATGATCTATTGATAAGTAAACTTTCTAAAGAATTTAAAATCATAGAAATAACTTTAAAAAGTGGAATAAAGGTTAATGTCGCACTACAGGAAAAAAATGATATCGATATAAGTATAGTGAGAAGTGTTGTGATGGGTTGTAAGATATCTGATAGTATCATCATCTTTGCAAGTAAGGTTGACTCAACTCAATCAATTGTTATTAGTGTTCCGAAGGGACATCTATTTGATGCTAAACACATAGGTAATGCAATTTGCCAAAAATTCGACGGAAAAGGCGGTGGATCCCCTGAGTTGTTTCAAATCGGCGGTATCTCAGGGAAATATCCATTAAAAGATATAATTAAAGAGCTGTGAATCAAAACACAGATGTGTGTTTTTGATTGAAGTAGCAGTTCAGCTATTGATTTTGTTGATTATCTAGTTTCTTTTGTTGATTATTTTGTTGTAAGGATGTAGATTCTTGCAAGTCTGCCTGCGTAACATGATTTTTACTATGCAATCTTTTATTGATCTTTTGTATATTTTCAAGATTGTATTCTGAATTAAGAACGGTTTCGATGGATTCGCTGAGTGTATTGCGATTATCAGTTTGTGTTTCTTAGGAGGGCATTGGATTTATACTCACAATCGGATCTTGATATCTATTATTACCACCCCTAGTAAGCTCTGATTTAAATTCCTGATTGGCCTCACTAAGGTTAGCCACCGGAGCAATTCTTCTTTTGCCGGTAATAAACTTGAAAAAATCTTTTACATTTTCTATAAAAGCACCCAAGCCAACATCATAATTTCCTATTTTAAATGTAAATATTCTATTTTTTTCTTAGGAGCTTGCTCATTGTTACCCTCAGATCCCTGCTGCTGTGATTTTGCAAACTGAGCATGAGTAGTCTTTATGTCTGGGTTCTTGTTAGAATACTTAAGGGTTGTTGAATCATGATCTTCAAAATTAAAATTTCGATCTAGCGGTTGATGCTTACCCCCCGTTATAATGTTTTGCAAAATCTCTAGCTGGAATTCTATATCTCCTCCTTCTTTTAGATTAGTAATGATTGTGCTCAACACTTGCTTCAATGCACCGTTTTGTAAAAAATTTTCATCAGTAATTTTGTACTGCTTGTACTACTCTTTGAGACAATCTCTAACTGCCTTCTTTTTCTGAGTATCACCCTTAGCATTATTATATGCAGCTTGTATCTTTTTCTTTAAGTCATCTAAGTTTATTGGTGTATTTTGCATCTTAACTTATAATTATTTTATTTACTTTATAAATATAAGTATACAGCTCTGAATTGCAGAATGCAAGAATAAAAACAACTTTTACTCTTACATTAGTAATACTATAATTGTTGTTCTGTAGAGTTAGGCATTCGTGAAGCCTTTATGATGTCTCTGAACTCTTTTCTTTCCCTACAATTATTCAAGAGCTCAAAGTCCCAATCTATTTTACTTAGCATCTCATCAATAATCTCCCATACAGGACCAATACTTAAAATGTCTTTATCCTTTGGTATCTCTTTGTCTTTATATTCCTTTGATAATACAGTATACAATTTTCCTGCATTCACTTCATTTATTTTGGTGCTCTCACTAAGTAATGCAACAAAATTTACTTGTTTATCACCATCTTGAGCTACTTTATTATACGCTTTGTATATTTCTTCTACAAATTTCTCTCTTGTCAAAACTGCAGTAACTTCAGGCTTTAGCGATATATTTGTATTAACATTATGATTATTTGTCTCACTATTTGAAGTGGTGTTGGATTTTATATCTACTGCATCTTTCATTATTTGCTGTTGCACATCTGTATCCTCTTGTGCCACACTTTTATTCTTTGCTATATTCGATGCTATCTCTGCATATAGAATAGGATTTATTGCTTTTAGATAATCGCTGTATACTCCTCTAAGTTCTTCGAGTTTGCCCACACCACGGGAGTATACATCATACAGAACTTGTAAAGCATATGATGCAGAATTATTTGCCTCTACATAATAACCATCTACATGATTACCATCCATATCATCATATGCCTCTACATCAAAGCCTTCTTCTAAATCTTTGCATTGAGCTTTTACTTCATCATTATTTTTTAACATCTCTTCTAATTTCCCAAACTCACACTGCACTATCAGAAGTTCATCTATTGTGTCATCACCTCTTATCAGGGTTGCCAGATCTTGGCTTTTAATATCAAACATTTTCAACTTATAATTATTTTATTTAGTTTACAAATATAAGTATACAGCTTTGAATTGTAGAGCGCAAGGAGAAAAGTAATCTTAAGTTCAAAAACTTATGAATTTTCATGCCATTTATTACAGTAATATTAAAATTTCCTTATCAGAAAGATTTACCAACGCTAAAGTTAATTCGGTTCTCCTGGTCGAATGATGTTTTTAAAGCAGGTATTCCATAGTCAAGTCTAATTATACCTAGAGGAGAATTCCAAATCACACCGACGCCATATGACATCCTGAGCCTTTTAGAATCAAAAAACTTATTAGTTGTAGGATCAACACCATCTGGCACATCTATATCATAAAGAGTTGCTACATCAGTAAATGCAACACCATTGACACCAATTTCATTAGGTAAACCAAGTGGGAATTTAACTTCTACTGAGCCTGCCATGAACTTTTTACCACCAAGAGACTGTAATGTCTTAGCATCTCTCGCCCCAATTCCATTATATTCAAATCCTCTAATCATTGAGTCTTGTGCATAGAAATTGTCTAAAATTCTAACTTTTTTTGAAACCCCATTTGTAACACCAGCACGTGCAGAGATTTTCATTATAACTTTATCTTTGTAAACTGGAGTATAGTGCGATCCTGAAAGAATGTTTTGTAGATACCTAGCATTACCACCAACTCCTGCAAATCCTTGATATAGTCTTATGAAATAACCACTTGTAGAATTAGTAATATTATCTGTTTTATCATATATCAATGTATGGCCAATAGATGATACTGTATGTTTATTAATGTCAGGCCTTAAATATGGAGATATATATGTTGTATTAGATCCAGGATTGATTTTTTCAAATTTCACACCATATTGAATATCATGCTTTAAATATTCAGTCAGACTATATGTTGTATTCAAAACAACTCCTTGTGAACTAGAGTTATATTGAGTATTATAACTCAGTTTGTTTTTCTCATTATTTGTTGTTTTATCTAAGAAGACAGACACTCCAGCAGTGGCATCAAATCCCATAAAATATGGCTCAATGAAAGATAGTTGTATGCTCTTCTGAACCTTTCCTATATTTAAACTACTTGATATACTCCTGCCAGTACCAAGGAGATTCTCTTCTGAGAAATTAATGCCAAAGAACCCTCCTAGCAGGGTATTGTAGCCAATATTAAATAGTGCAGTACCAGTTCTTTTTTCTTCAACTTCTATTTCTAAATCAACTTTATCAGAGTCATTAATTTGTTTTGGTGTAAATTCTACTTTGCTGAAATATCCTAAGTTTCTAATCCTTTGTAAGGATCTCTCAATTTTTGTTATGTCATAGCTGTCTTGCTCACTAACTTTCATCTCACGCCTAATTACAAGATCTTTAGTTCTTGTATTGTTTTTAATATTGATATATTTAATGAAAAACTTACTTGTTTTATCAATTTTGATTGTAATATCTAGCGTTTTTGTTTCAGGATTCTGATTGATTACATGCTCAATCTTTGCGAATGCATAGCCTTTCTTAGCTAGTATAGAGTTGATCTTACTGATAACACTTCTGACTGTATTTATATTAAATAAATCACCACTTTTTATTTCATGTAATGCATCTAAAATCTCTTTATTATTAGAAATTTTGATTTGATCATCTAGCTTTACTTTCCCAAAATCAAACTTTAATCCTTCATCTATAAAGAAAGTTAAAACAAAAGCTTTGCTTGAAGCATCAATTTCACTGACTGTATTGACAACTTTACCATCGGGATATCCTCTAGATTGATAATACTCATTGATCAGTTCAGCATCGATTTTAAACCTTTCCTGATCATAGCTATAAGTATTAGAAAGGAATCTATAGAAGGCCCACTCAGTTGATAAAATATTCTGCTGTAATTCAGTTGAAGAAAAGTTTTTATTTCCTATGAAAATTATTTTCTCAATTGCAGACTTTTTACCTTCTTTTATCTCTAAGGCTATGCTTACAGCACCACCTTTTTCCTCAATGATTTTTGGATTAATTATAGTATTAAAATAGCCTCTGACTTGATATAGTTTCAATATCATTTCAACATCTCTTTTCATTTTGTTTTCTGAAAAAATCATGCCAGCTTTCAACTTAAGATTGCTTATAATATCTTTATCATTTATCTTATAATTGCCATAAATTTTCACTCCACTGATCATTGGTTGCTCAACGACATTGATGCGCAAATAATGTATAGCATCAGCATAGTCAATAGAAATTTTCTTAAAAAACCCAGTACTATATGCTTTTTGAATTTTTTGATTGAGCTCACTTGTACTATACTCAGTCCCATCACTAATCCCTAGATAATATAAGACTGAATCCTTAGGAAGGTGTGCATTACCATCTACTCCAATCCTATTTTTTGCTATATAATATTTCTTGTCTTCAGATGCAAATGATGTCAAAAAGGTCATTTGAAATAAAGAAATGATTACTAATAAATATTTTAGTATTACTTTTTTGCTAAAATTTTTCATCATAAATTATATACTTAAAATATCATTAAATGTGGTGAATATCATAAGTGATATTAGTAATATAAAACCCACTCTTATTCCAATTGTTTGTATCTTTTGAGGAAGAGGTCTTCCAATAACCATATTGATTAAATAATACATAAGATGCCCGCCATCAAGCCCAGGTACTGGTAATAAGTTTATAAGACCTAAATTTACTGATAACAATATTAATAGTCCTAAAAATGATTGCATGCCATTTTTCGCTGCTTCTCCTGTGATCTTTGCAATTTTAATAGGCCCGCCTAAATCTTCTTTACTACCTTCTCCAGAGATTAATTTAACTAATCCATCAACCATCAAGACATTCAAAATATAAATTTTTATGGCTGCCTGTTTCAGTGATCCTATGAGATTATAATTGATTATTTCTTCAGTCCCAGCAATACCTATTTTCATAAGATTGCCGCCATTAGGTCTTTGTATAACAGTTGGTATTACATTAAAAATCTTTTCAGCTCCATCCCTATTAGCTCTGATTTGAAGCTGTTTTGATTCCCTATGTTGATTTATTATTTCCCTCACTGCAAACATATCGCCGACATGTTTCCCGTTAATAGAATATATAGTATCTCCAATCTCTATGCCTGCACTTTCTGCAACGCTACCACCCTCAACCATTGAGACTTTTGTAGACAAAGTTTTGTCCCCATAAAATAGTAATAAAATAACCATCACAGCAAAAGCAAGAACATAATTCATAAAAGGTCCAGCAAGTACAACTAGAGCCTTTTGCCAAAGCTTTTTATGAAAGAACGAAAGTTTTTTTTCATCTTCAGTCATTGCCTGAATTTTTTCAACATCAGCATCACTTGCAGGGCCGCTATCACCAAACATTTTTACATATCCGCCTAATGGTAAAATATTTATTTTCCACTCAGTGCCCTTGCTGTCAAATCTAGAATAGAGAGTTTTTCCAAAACCAATTGCAAAGACATCAACCTTGATGCCACAAAGCCTTGCTACAAAAAAATGCCCCCACTCATGAATGGTAACCATTATGAATATCATAAGTAGAAATGATGATAATGATATTATAAATTCTGACATTTTTTTAGTTGTTTTATTTTGTTCAAGCTGTAGTTTCAGAAGATTCTTCTGGCACATTTAAATTTAGTTTCAGATGTTCTTGAGCTATTTTTTTCATATTTTGAAATACACCAAGGACATTGTTGAGCTGCTGAATTGCACCAGCAGAATGCTTTTTATCTTTTGTAATTATAAAGATAGAAATTTTCAACTTAACAATAGTAAATGCTTCATGTAGCTGATTAAATAAATTTATCAATTCAGGTGTATCTTCATATAAAATTGCTGTTCCTTTTTGAAACTCTTCAACTATTTGTTTAGCGAGATTAAGATTTGAGAAAAATTCAGTCATCAACTCATGATTTGCTTTTTCATTTGTTAAATCAACTATTTCGACTGACCTATTAACCTGATCTAGAGCCTTTTGTATTGCTTTGATAAATAAGTTTACTGTTGATAAATAATTACTATCTGAACGATATCCAGCATTGGGAGGCGTAACTTTCGGCTTGTCATCAGTTCCCGCTTGAGAAATTTCATTGATTTGATAAAGGTCTGTCATGTGTGATGATTTTCATATTTTCAAACTTTGTTCCGAACCATTCAACAGACCAATTATATTTTTTTTATGCTTAAATAAAATAAGCATGGCAATAATAACAATCGGTAATGTTTGTATGAATTCCAAAAAAAATAAGTTAGCTATAATACATGTTGTTACCATAACAATCGATGCGAGGGAAGATATCTTGTTGAATAAAAAAGTTACAGCCCATACAATTAACATAATTATACCTATTATGAAATTTAACCCCAAATTAACTCCGATGAAGGTAGCAACTCCCTTCCCGCCCTTACTAAATCTAGTCCATATCGGGAATATATGCCCTAACACAGCTAGACAACCAATAATATTTAATTCCAATACACTTATCCCTAATCCTTTAGCTGCTACAACTGGTATGAATCCCTTTAATGAATCAAATATTGCAGTCAAAACTCCTACCCATCTCTTACCACTAACTCGTATAATGTTTGTCGCTCCTACATTACCTGAGCCATTTGTTGTGAGATCTCCAATCTTTAGTATTTTAGCAAATAAGAGACCAAAAACAATTGATCCTAATAAATATGATATAGTACCTAACAATATCCCCACCATATATCATCATTTAGTTATATCAGACCAAAAATTCTTGACTTTTGAGAAAAACCCTTCTGATTCTGGATGGTTTTGGTGGCTAGATTCTTTATCAAACTGCTCCAATAACTCTTTTTGTTTTTTAGTTAGTTTTGTAGGGATTTCTATTTTCATCTCAACAAGTAAGTCGCCATGTGAAGTCTTTTTTTGAATAGGCATACCTTTACCTTTCAATCTCAAGAGAGAGGCATTCTGAGTGCCTGTTGGTACAGTTATTTTAATCATATGTCCATCTAAGCCAGGAATTTCGATTGTACCACCTAGTGCTGCTGTAGTCATTTTAATTGGTACTGCACATATTAATTCACTTCCTTGTCTCTTATATAAATTATGTTTTTTGATATTTATGAAAATGTACAAGTCGCCTGTTTTGCCACCCATCACACCAGCTTCCCCTGCACCAGCTACTCTTATCTTATCGCCTTCTGAGACGCCAGGTGGAATTGTAACATTGATGTTGCGTTGTTTTTCTAGTCTTCCTTGCCCACCACATGTTTTACATGGATTTTTAATTACTTTACCAGTGCCACTACATGCACCACATGTTTTTTCTACTATGAAGAACCCCTGCTGCATTCTAGATCTACCTGTGCCGCCACAATTCAAACAATTCATATGACTATCTTTGTCTTTACTACCTTTGCCATGACAGTCATCACATTCAACTCCAGTATGATACTTTATTTGCTGTTGTTTACCATGATAGACTTCTTCAAGTGTAATATTTAAATTATATCTTAAATCTGACCCCTTAGTGTTATCATATTGAGGCCTCTGAGCCCCACCCATAAGATCTTCAAAGATATTACCAAAAACATCAGAAAAGTCTTTGAAATCTCCTCCGCTGAAGCCTTGAGATGAACTGGCCCCAGGATTAAAACCACTACCTTGACCATTTTTTAACCCATCATGACCATACCTGTCATAAGCAGCTTTTTTATTTTCATCTTTGAGAGTTTCATATGCTTCATTGATCTCTTTAAACTTCTTCTCAGATTCTTTGTCGCCTTTATTTCTATCTGGATGGTGTTCCTTTGCTTTTTTTCTAAAAGCACCCTTAATCTCTTCCTGTGAAGCATTTTTTGCGACACCTAAGGTTTTGTAGTAGTCTGCTGACATCTAATAATTAATAAAATTGATCTTTAATATTTATTTATGTTAAAAAGAATAAATATCAAGAGGAGAGCTGATTTTTCTGAAATTATAAGCTAACTCTAAGTAAAGTATTGTTATAATAAAAAACAGTTAATAGCAATATAAATACTCTTCTCTAGTGATTATTTATGTTTTATATCAGTCATTTTTAGATATGTTGCGTGATTATCATGCAATGTTTTAATAACCTTATCAAAATAGGTTTTTGTTGGATAATGCATTTCATTACTGTATATTCAACAAAGCAATCCCATAATATCATCTATGTATCAACTTCAAAAATTTCACTATAAAAATATAAACTAGTGTCTGCCGCTATATTCGCTACCTAATAAAAAATAATTAATGGTACTATAAATGCTCTTTTGTACATTAACAGTGATTGAATCATCACAATAACTTTTATGTAGTATAGATTGTGGTTTAATAACTGTGAGGTCAATCTGTGACCGTAGTGCTATATCTTGTGGTATCACACCTTCATCAGTTATTGTATCATTTGCTTCAAACATTAGGATTCGCATTGGTCCTTCTATCCTGGCTCTTCTGCCATCTAAAACAATTACATCTGTAACCATTTCTGAATATTTATTTGCAAAATATTTTGAGATATCACCACCATTAGAGTGTCCACAGATGATGAATTGATTATATTCTAAGTGCGGTATTTTACCCTTCACCTCATTTAAAACAAATAGAATATTTGCAATCCCTCGCTTATATAAATGCTCTCTAGCTTCGTGTTGAACCAACAGTGGATCTATTG
>CAMCJK010000020.1 GCA_945875075.1 Candidatus Fokinia solitaria
ATTTTGTATATTTATTTAAAATTGACATTGTTTTTAATTATTTGGTTAAGTTGACAATAGCTAATATATACTAGAAGTATTACAATAATATTGAGAAATCATTTTCCTATACAAAAAGTTGAAAAAATTTTGTCTAAGACATCATCTAGAGTTATTTTTCCAGTAATATACTCAATTTCAGAGACTGCACCTCTGATCTTTTGTGCTGTGATCTCAAGTGGTTGAGCTAGGTCAATTGATTCTAGATGCCTAATACATTCAATTAATTTCTCTTTTTGTCTTTGCTGCGTTGTTACAACTGCATGTGAATCAATTGAGAATTTTACTTCTATAAGTGCTGAGATTTCATCTAATAATAAGTTTAAATTATATGAATTTTTTACTGAGAAAGGGATATAATTATTCCCTTTTAAAAGAGTGGACTTATAAGTATTGCTACCTATAAGATCAAACTTATTTATTAAAACCACTGAATTTGAGGAATCTATGTTGAATGTATCTATTTCCTCTTGAGTGGCTGTTAAAGCATCAAATACATATATTACTATGTCCGATTTATCTAAAGCATCTTTTGCTCTTTTTATACCTTCTACCTCAATTGAATCAGATGTGTGATCTCTGATCCCTGCAGTATCATAAATGGTAACTTTTAATCCCTTTATTTCCATCTGAATTTGCAATACATCTCTTGTAGTGCCAGCTATATCAGAAACAATAGCTATTTCTTGCTTTGCAATTAAATTCATTATACTGGATTTTCCAGCATTTGGTGGCCCTCCTATAGCTATATGAATACCATTTATTATCGTTGATGCTTTCTCACTGATTCTGAGGTGATTCTCTATTTCTTGGATGAGTTTCATTATAATTTCCATTGCAAGCTTTATCGCAGTGGTTGGAATATCATCTTCGGGGAAATCTATATATGCCTCAAATTGTGCCATGATATTGATCATTGAGTCTTTCCAACTTGAATATAAATTGCTCAAGTGACCGGATATTTGATAGATAGCAGCACGTCTCTGTACAGTAGTTTCAGAATAAATTAAATCTCCTAGAGCCTCAACCCCTATCAGATCCATTTTGCCATTTTCAAAGGCCATTTTAGTAAACTCACCAGGCTCGGCACACCTCACGAAATCCAGACTGCCTAACTCATTCAGAACGTCTTTTATTATTGCAATGCTCCCATGTAGATGAAATTCCACTATATCATCCCCTGTAAATGTATTTGGACCTTTAAAAAAAATTGCTATGATTGTATCTAAAACTTCTCCAGTTGAAGGTGAAATTAGTGTACAGAAAGTTGCTTTCCTTGGTTCGAAATCTTTTTTATTGCTAAACTTTAGCAGGACATCTTTTGCTCTTTCTCCACTGATTCTAATCACAGCAACACCCGATCTACCAAGGATTGTTGATAGTGCATAGATTGTTTGCATTTTTTATGAGAGATTCTATTTTTCTTTCTTGAATACCATAATAATAGAATTGGTTCTATATTGAGATATAATAATGAGAAAAGCCAAACTGAGTTTAAGATCTTCTAAAATTAGAAAATTCAAAGTGTGTTAAAGATAATAAATGTTTATGATAAAAAAAGATATAATAATCAATTTATTGCAGATTGGGGATTTGGCTGCATTATTGAACATCCAAATGCAAAAATAATATTTGATACTGGTGCGAAACCAGAGATATTAGAAAAACACTTAAAGTTGGCACAAATAGATCCTTTATCCATTGATATAATAGTGATTGCTCATAAACATTGGGGGCATAAAGGTGGAGCCTTATGGCTCGTAAAGCGAAATCTAAATGTAAAAATTTGTTTGTCCAAAACTTGGAGAAATGGTTTAGAAAAATCACTTGCTTTCTATGCTATAGCCATAAATAGTATAACAAAACATTTGCCTATAAGTTGTAAAGCAAAATCCAAATGTAAAAATTTGTTTGTAACAGAGTTGGTTTTAACAAAAAAAACATCCAATGGGTTGATTACTTATAAGTGGATGTAGTCATACTGGTATTGATAGAATTGCTCGGAATGTCCATACTGCTATGGAAGAAAAAATATATGCATTGCTTGGTGGTTTTCATTTATTTCGCACTTCAATAAAACGCATTCATAAGATATCAGATAGCCTAAAAAAACTACAGGTAAAGATCATGGCTCCATGCTCCTGTACAGACGACAAAGCTCTTAACATTCTCAAAAAGGAATTTTCAGAAAACTTTCTTATAAATGGCATTGGTGCAGAATATCTCTTCGACATATAAGAAAAGCATTATTAAAAATCATTTTTTATTATAAATAAACAAGAAAGTCTATCATTTATGAATGCTCTGAATAGGATTGTCATAAAGCCTGTAAATCTTGATGATGCAAGGCTATCTTTAGTCATCCATGATTCAATTGGGGATCCTTCGATAAATAAAATTTTAGAGGGGATTAAGAGCTATAATCATCCAGATTATGAAATGATTAGTGTCTTTGTAGATGGCCTTCTAGTTCAAATAATAGGGGGGGGAAACCAATAAGCTTATTACCATTCGCCACATAAGTGTTATGCAAGATTTTCAAAGATAAGGCATTGGAACACTGCTTTTAAATAAGATAGAAGAGTTTTATACAAGCCATAGCATCATTGCTGAAACGGATGATGAATCAATAGATTTTTATGCTAAATCATGTTTTTCTTGTCATGAATTTAAAGATCTACATGGCAATATAAGATACAAATGTGAGTTTATTCAGCCAGCCTTGAGAGCCATATAGTTATAATGCTTGATGTTAAACTCATTTTTCATCATCATCCAATTTCATACCAACTGCATTGAATCCGCAGTCGACGTGCATTATTTCACCTGTCACTCCAGAGCTAGCATTACTTAATAGGAATACTGCTGCTCCTCCTATATCATCACCTGTGACATTTCTACGCAGTGGAGAGTTTTTCTCATTCCATTGCAACATTTTTCTAAAATCAGATATACCAGCTGCAGCAAGTGTTCTGATTGGCCCTGCAGATATAGCATTAACCCTTATTCCATCAACTCCAAGATCCAATGCTAGATATTTAACACTTGTTTCTAATGCTGCTTTAGCAACTCCCATTACGTTATAGTTAGGTATTGCTTTTTCTGCTCCATAGTAGCTGAGAGTCAATATACTGCCTCCATCTCGCATAATAGGTGATAAGTATTTTGTAATAGCTGTCAGTGAGTAGCAAGATATGTTCATTGTATTTGAAAAGTTTTCAGCTGATGTATCAACATATCTACCTCTAAGCTCATTTTTATCTGAAAAGGCTATAGCATGTACTATAAAATCGATTCTGTCGTGAGTATTTATTATCTGATTACAACCATTTTTAATTGATTCTTGATTACTAACATCACATTCAACAAAGTTTTGACATCCAAGCTCATTTCCTAATTTCAAAACCCTAGACTGCATAGCCTCGTTAGGATACGTGAGGCATAGTTCAGCACCATTTGCTCTACAGGCTTTTGCTATATGCCATGCAATTGACATGTCATTTGCTATTCCCATTATTAATCCAGTCTTGCCAGCTAGTAGTTTTGTCATGTTGTTTTACTTTTCTGATGTACTTTATATTTTATTTTTTTTTATGCAAGAATTTTAACAAATTTTTGATATTTGCAGTATACAGTCGTTAAAAAATCTACATTATAAAATAATGTGACATATCTTAAAACTCTTTGTATTAATACTTAAGTAGTATTGGCTACATAGGCTTTATAAAGCCTCCAGAGGTTAGCTCGCAGAATCATTTAAAAGGTTGAGAGGCATACAAAGATGTTTGGTTATTGCAGCTATGGATTTTATCTTCTCAATGCTTATACACTTATAAATGACATTTTTAGATCTCTAAATAATCAAAAAATTTGTTTGTATTCTAAGAATGGTAAAAAAATTACAGAGTTTGATTATAAAGAATCATCTAAGTTAGATTTTTTTTGTAAAACTATAACATTTGTAGTGCCATTAATAATAGCGCAAAAAGAAGATTCCCTTTCAAGCACCGAGAATCTACTACAAAAATTCAGTGAAGGAGTGAGTGTTAAAGTGTATTGGAGTATATTAGCTCAAGGCATTAA
Organism: Candidatus Fokinia solitaria; assembly: GCA_945875075.1. GTDB lineage: Bacteria > Pseudomonadota > Alphaproteobacteria > Rickettsiales > Midichloriaceae > JALQUO01. The sequence continues at coordinate 4,123 of CAMCJK010000020.1, forward strand.
TTGTATATACTTTGTAGTATATGGCAATTCTAAATTATCTTTAGAGCTTCCAGAGGGATATGAACTATATTTAGTAAGCAATGGTACAGATGAAACAGAAATTACCTTTGTTCAATCGATTGAAATTTCTCTCTAAATTAATTATTTTGTCATTATTAAATAGACTTGATTGCTCAGCACATATCTAGGATTCAGCTACATCTCTTTAGCTTTTTCTATAACTGGACTGAAAATCTTATCAATATCCTTACCATTAAATAAAGTTGATTTATCAACGTCTTTTACATTGAAAGTGACTGTATCATCATTTTCTTGTGTAGAATTTTCTAAAATTGTTTTTGTGAAGAGCTTACCGATTTCAATACTTTTTGATGGATTATATTTTGGATCTTCTTGCTTTTTTATATTGATAAAAATGTTACTTAGATAGTCTATAAATTTTTGCAAATGTTTGATTTTGAAATTCAAATCTGATTTATTAGATGTATGACCAGACTTATTTTTCGCATTTATATTTTTACCAAACACATTAATATTAAAAACTTTGTTTAAAATATCGAGATTGCCTTGATATTCATTAACTGTGAGTTTATCTTGCTTGTGCATATCTTTTTTAAGTTTTAATTCAATAGATACATTTTTTGCATCATCTGTTGAAATTGTGTCTGATAAATACTGTGTGCTTTTAAAAGTATCTAAATATATATTTAAACCCTTAATAGCATTAGAAGACTCCCAATGTGTGAATTGTTTATCAAGGATCTTTGCTTCAATTATGATGCTTTTTATGTCAAAAACTTTTTCTTTTAAATTAGAGCTTTTTTCTTGAATATTACAGTCTAGATCCTCCGATTGAAATTCAGCTTCTGTTTGGTGATTGATACCCCATAAATCTTTTGTTAAAAAATTAATTAAAAATTTATTTGGACTAGCTAAAAATATTTTATAGTCTGTATTTATCTTGAGTTTTTCTGCTAAAGCATCATTGAGCGATGCATATCCATCTAATGTGCCTGTGAAAAACATTGCTGTTGATAATGTATTAAATCCAATAAATTTACTTTCAACTGAAATTTTTGGTACCTTAAAGTATAAAACAGATTGTGAGATAGTAGTATATATTTCAAAATTTTGGATTTCACCAGATATATTCCAAAAAAACCACCCGTTAAACCTTACCCGATTGATTTCTAATGTTATATCCATATCAGCTAGTTTAGACTCAATATTGTCAATCTTTCCTTTGATTTCTCTAATGTGTAAATATCTCAAGATCAAATTACCAGCTGTTAAAAATACGAGTAGGAAAAGACAGCAATAAAATAGCTTTTTCATTAGTTTTTTTAGTTAAATTAAAGGTATTACAAAGCAATAATAAACCTATGATTTTATATACCAATTTGCTACATAAAATTTCAATACTCAATATAGTATATGCATACTCATACGATGATATGTAGACTATAATCAACATTTTTTAAAAAAACGTCCTATTATTCAATCTAATAGAAGCAAAAAGCGATAATAAATACTATGATGATTGGTATAACCAGTGTATATGGAAATTACATATATACCAAATGTTGATAGGGGATTAATTAACATAAAAATTCAATTATATATAATTAAAGCACAAATATGTCTATAACTAGTCTAAAAAGGAGTCAATCCACACCAGCATTTATGCAATTGGAGCAATCAATTAAAACCAATACAGAGGCATGGTTACACATGTCAACAGGTGACAGTAAATTACATGCATATGATGATCCAACAGCATTCGCAATGGGGCATCAAATGAAATCTAAAGTCACCACATTAAATGTCGTATTAGATGGGATAACCCAAAGTAAAGAAATGCTTAATATTGCTGAAGGTTCAATGAAAAAATTGATGGATCTTACAGATAAACTTAATACAATTATAGCAAGGGCTAAACAAGGTTTAGTTGATGATAATACAATCAAAACTGCACTATCTCCAAGCTTCAATTTGACAAAGCAAGAAATGATCAGAATAGTTGAAGAGACTGAATTTAATGGTGTGAAACTACTAAATGGTACTGGTGGTAAAAGAAATGCAGGTACTGCAGCAATGTTTGGATCAGCTGATACTTTGAATAATCAAAAAGATTATACTTTCAGCGCTGCTTCAGCTATTACAGTAAAAGCTCCATCGTCATTTGGAACTGTAAGCGGCACAACTGACAGTACAACAGGTATTGAATCTCTCAACATGAGTGGTGCTACTGTAAAGTTTCAAGCCACACCCCCTATTACAAATACTAATAGTAAAGTTCAGGTTTTAGGGGCAACAATAGTAATGGAAGGTGTAATTATAGCAACTAAAAATGATACTAGTGAGGCTACAATTACAATTACAGGCGTGGATCTAGAAGGAACACCTGGTATAATGAGTGCAGATGGGCAAAAATTGAATCTGACAGATCTGACGACAACAAATGCTATACCTAAAAGCGCAATAACTGTAGTCACTAAAAACCCTCAAATGCCTGCTGTTACTGATTTGACTTTCGCTGCTCCAATTACCTTTGCTGATGCGGCGGTTAATTTGGTAACAAAAACAACAAGTGCTGGAAGCAGTTCTTATAGTTTTGTTAATACTTCAGCTATTACAGCAAAGGCACCGACGTCATTGACAACTAATTCAGGAATAGTAACAGAGAGTAAAATACTAGTAAGTAAAGTCGAGAATAGTGGTACTAGTTTAAACATTAGTGGCACTACAAAATATCATGGTGCCAATGGACAAATTGAGATTACAGGAGCAACAGTAAAAATTAATCATGCAAAGATCACTGATGTTCAGGGTAGCAACGATACTGGTAATATTACACTTACTAATGCTAGAGTAATAGCAGATGCTGGTATAGCAAATGCAGCAGGATCAATACCTCTGACAAATATACAGGTCATTCCAGATACTGCTTCTGTTGCTGTAGATAATTTCAGTGGTACGTTTACTGGTGTTGATTTAAAGTTAACTTCTCCATTTATTATAGATAGTGGATCAATTAGTGGTGCAATAGAAACACAAGCATCATTAGAAGCATCAGCATTGTCAGCAGCAGCAGTAGTTGGAGCTCCTGCTTTTGATCTTGCTAAGGCGACAATTACAATGAGTGCAGGAAGTGTGGATGTAGATACCACCACCACCAAAATTCCTGTCACCACCGCCACAGGTAGTAGTACTATTAAGACAATCAATTATACTAAGGATATGGAAGTTCTTGATTTTGGTAAACCTGAGAGAGAAGCTTCTACTGGTAATCTTACTTTTATAGGAGCAAAAGTAAAAATATCTGGGGCAACGATAACTGATGATGCAACACCACCAAACACTTGTGTTGCTGATATTATAGTGAGTAATGTAACAATTAACGGCATTCCTACTGTCCCTCCTGCAAATAGCAGTCCAACAGCACCAGTAAATTTCATACCTACCCTTAGTAAACCAGCAGCAGGTGCTGCAAATTATGAGGTGACTATTACTGATGATACTGGTGGTATTACCGCCGTGGACAGTGGAAACACTCCTGTGTTTAAATTTAATACTAAATTCGAGTCATCAAATGCAACTATTAAGGATACATATACTACATATCCATTAGTTGGCGGTATAGGGGCAACTAGTACATTCAGCTTTGTTACAGGCGATGATTTATTGAAGTCAATTATTGATATAACATTCGCAAATCTAAGGCTTACTAGTAATAAGATTCAGCAGGAGGATGGTAGTTTCATCATTATTCCAGGTTTGATTTCAACATTGAATACACCGGACAATATTCTGAATCAACATCTAGATAATCTTCCAGATTTACAATCTAAAGTCGATGCTGATAATAGTATTGCTTATATCGAGGCTATGAAAGACTTCCTGATAGCGCAACTAAATGCTCTGGGTGCTCAGCAGCAAAGATTCGACATTATAGTTGATCAGTTATCAATATATACAGAAGGTATGAGCCAAGCTGAAGGCGTATTCTTAGATGCTGACTTACCAAAAGAAGCAGAGATTGCAAGTCAATCTAAGGCAGCAATTGATATCGCAGTTTCAGCTATACAAAATCTGAACAGTTTATATAGTGCTCTGGCGAAATTAGTGCATAACTAATCTTTCTTCTTAAGAAATTGGGTATATTTTGCCCAAATTTCTTGACGCACCTTTTGCGTCTTTTCTTCTGCTTTTTGTAAGCGCCACAGATTTATTTTCTCATGATTACCTGATAACAAGATCTCCGGAACAGCAAGGTCTTCAAAGATAGCAGGTCTAGTATATTGAGGATATTCTAATAGATATTGATATTTTTCAGAATCACCAAAACTCTCCTCTTGTAGGGCATCTTTTGATTGCAAAACACCTGGTATATTCCTTACACATGCATCAATTACAACGTATGCTGCTAGGTCTCCTGAAGATAAAACATAATCACCTATACTTATTTCTTCTATATTGAATTTCTCTATGACTCTTTCATCAATTCCTTCGAATCTCCCACAAATTAGATTGATTCCTTTATTATTACTCACAAGACTTCTTGCCATCTCCTGATTAAATAGCTTGCCACGGGGCGATAAATATATAATTGGAGTGCTGAAGTCAAAAGTTTGGTTGATTGCATTGGATAAGACATCAGGGCGCAAAATCATTCCATTACCTCCACCAAATGTTGTATCATCTACTGATTTATGCTTATCTAGTGCAAAATCTCTAATGTTATGAGCTTTCAGAGTCCAAAGATTTTGTTTTAAACCTCGCCCTATTACTGACTCTTTTAAAGGCCCAGGAAATAAGCCTGGAAACATAGTCAAAACATTTATAATCCAAGACATATTTTTTATATAATTCTGTTTAATTTTTTGTCATTGCGACGCATAAAACTTTTATTGATTGTGGATTGCTATTAGATTTTATTGTTTTTATACATTCTGCAACTGTTGAACCAGTTGTAATGACATCATCTAAAAGTAGAATATTTTTATTTTCTAATTTCTTTTCATTTCTTAAAGAAAAGGCATCAATAACATTTAAAGATCTGAGATTTTCATCAAGTAAACTTTGAGATTTTGTGTTTTTTATTTTTATAAGAATATTTAGCAAACATTGTTTTTTATGTTGCTTAGCAAGTTTTTGCCCTAAAATTGCAACTTGATTATAACTACGAATCATTAACTTATATTTATGCATTGGGACAGGTATTATTACATCAGAATTTTTAATAATTTCTGCATAGGTTAGTGATATCCAGTTTATAAATAAATCACATAGAAGCCATGGAGACTTATATTTAAACATATGGATAAGCTTTCTAGCAATTGAATTATAGTCAATTATAGCTGCAACATTTGAATGTTGAATCATATTTTGATCAATAAAACTAAGATCACCCCAGCAGGAGTAGCATAGTACACTTTTGTTTGAAATAACTTCGGTTTTACAAATAACACAATGCATTAACTGATGTTAGGGAATTTTATTATAAAAGTAGTATGACTACCTTCTAAAGATATACAATTTATTTCTCCTCCATGGCTTTTTATTATCTCCTTACACAAGGGCAATCCTATACCAAGATTACTGCTCACTGATGAATAAAATAAATCAAAAATATTATCAACTTCAGATTGATTAATGCCACATCCATTGTCTTGGAATATAAGATTATTGCCACTAATTAAAACATCTACATGTATATCCACACCACAATGCTGAAATGCATTTCTCAAAATATTATCAATCATACATTTAATCATTGCATTATATCCAATAAACTTTATATCATTATTTACAGTCAATGATATCTTTGATCTCAACTGAGAATGACATTCAAATTCCTTGATACATTCTGTGACTATTAATTCTAAAGAATATTTTTTCTTGTTAAATGATTTCAAGCCTCTGATAGTCTTAATATTATGTATTAAAAAGTTTATATTATGCCTAGCATTTCTAGAAGTTTGTACCAAACTTTCAAGTAAAGGTTTTTTTGTCTCCTCTATATTTAATAGTCTTGCAGTTGTTTCTATAACAGCTAGCGGTGTAAACATCTCATTTGCAAGAACATTTGCAACAGTTTTCATTCCATTAATCCTAATCTCTAATTCTATTTGCCGGCGAAATATTAAACTCACAATACTTAAGACATTTACTAGGCATAATAATAATGCGAAAACATCATCTTGTAGGAAGCTTAAATACTCATCAATTATGTTTTGACTAGAATATAAATAAGTGAATTTTACGAGTAGGATATTGATTAAAATACTGGCAATACAGTAATATATAAGCACCCTTTGTTGCACTAATATAATATAAATTAAAACACTTAATAGTAAATTCATCAAAAGAGCTAATGAATAGTTCGACATCACCATCATAAACATTGGTGTTATCAAAAGCGTTGAATATATCACAGGGGATTGATGAACTTTATATACACCTTTATTTTTAATGAAGCTGACTACTATCATTGAGCAAAAAGCTAAATTGAGCAGATTTATTATAGCAATAATATGATTATCTAAATAATCTTTAGTTGTTATAAAACTCACAATACTTGATACTATGATAGAGAAACATAAAATATATTTACCTATTATCGGTAATATTAGTCTTTCATTATTAAATAATTTGAGCATCTTTAATATATTAAAAATTAGTTGTCTATTGATTCTGCTCTAGCTTTCTTGAAGAAATATAAGATTCCCATTTTTGTTCTCGCTTATTGAAGATACTCCTCTTATTCTTTCTATACTATACCACTAACGTGGTGATATGTCAAATTTAAATCCAACCAGCCACTCTGTCAGCATAATATGTGATTATTGATTTTGCCCCTGCCCTCTTAAAACAATATAAGGTTTCTAGTACTGCATCTTGTTCATTAAAAAGTTTCGCCTGTGCTGCATTTTTCAACATAGTATATTCACCACTAACTTGGTATGCAAAGATTGGTATTTTAAATTCATTAGATGCTTGTGATATAATATCTAGATACATTAGACCTGGTTTAATTATAATAGTGTCAGCACCTTCAGCGATATCTAAAGCAATTTCTTGCATTGACTCCTTACTGTTTCTGTAGTCTAAAAAATATGTTTTTTTATTACGATTACCTAAATTATTTTTAGACTCTACTGCATCTCTAAATGGATTATAGAAACTTGAATCATATTTGATTGCATATGAAAAAATCTGTGTTTTATGATATTTATGACTCTCAAGGGTATCACGGATCATACGAACTCTCCCATCCATCATATCTGAAGGTGCAACAGCGTCTACTCCAGCTTCTGCAAGAATAATCGATTGTTTACAAAGTATTTCAATTGTCCTGTCATTGTCTACATCATCTGTATCATCTAAAACACCATCACAACCATGTGAAGTATATGGGTCTAGAGCAATATCAGCTATTACACCAACTTGTGGTATTTGTCTTTTAATCTCAGAGATAGCCCTGCAAATTAAGTTATTGCCATTTAATGCTTCATCACCATTTGCATTCTTGAGGCTTTGTTCAATGCATGGGAATAGCATTACAGCACATATACCTGCATCATTCAATGATTTGACCTTATCAAGTAATGTGTCGATAGTGTAACGCAAAACGCCTGGCATCGACGAAATTTCCTCAATTTGATTTGTACCTTCAATAACAAAAAGAGGCATTATAAAATCAGATCTACTGAGTGTGGTTTCTGCTACTAAGTCCCTTGACCATTGAGCTTTTCTATTTCTTCTCATGCGTGTGTAAGGGTATGATAACATTTAAAAATAATTTCAAAAAAGTTAAAAAAATATTTTGCATCACAGTATCATAAAAAGATTGTGTGTGCAATTTTATACCCTTACAAAATTTGGACTTGTGCATGTGAAATTTTATGATAAAATCTCCCATTGGATGGATGACCGAGCGGCTTAAGGTACCGGTCTTGAAAACCGGCGTGCGTGCAAACGTACCGTGGGTTCAAATCCCACTCCATCCGCCATTACATCAAGATCAAACTACTGAATTCGACGGCAAGCACAGTATAGCTGCAACAAAATTAATGAAATGTTTTTAATATACCTCGAACATTCGAGTTAACACATCTCCATCGGCAATTACATCAAGGTAAACAATAGGATAAGAATCCTAATCTCAGAAGTAAACACAGCTGCAACGAGACTGATGAATAACTTTTCTTACTATCTCCAATACATGCGAATACTCAGATTAAAGGTAGGTATGGCATTAAACCTTTGGTTTAGCTAGGTTTCACAGGATTGCTATTTTTTGAGCCTGCATAGTTATTAAGATTTGAAATATTGTAATTATAGTACAAATGGTGATCATAATTTCTCAACTATGAATAAACATATAGTTGTTACATTAAATTACATTTGATCACAGCATAAGCTTACTGTAGGAAATTCTATATTTTTTATACCCATTGTGCTGACTTTGCTGATTCTTGACCTTGAGGCCTTGCATACAATAGGCTTTAAAGAGGGGTTATGGTAATCTCCAATCATATATATCTATTCTTGACCTTGTTTGACGATTTATTCCATACCATCTTGAAAATAGGTGCATGACAGTTTCAATTGTTGTAAATCTCATCATCCACAACAACAGAGAATGAATATCACAATTAATGGTATTGCTAGTACATTAAGTGTCAACATTTTTTTTGTCAGGTATAACGATCACTAGCAGTACAGGTACTATTGGAGGCACTAAATTATATGTAATGTGTAAATGATTTACTAACCTTTGAAGAAAATTTACATAATAAATCAAAGTCTAATAGCAAACTAAAATTCTCTCAAGAAGCACAGCAATACTGCATAATACTATATTATACCTCTAACAGAAATTATATAATATGGTATAAAGCATATTTTAAATATAATATTTCTAATGAAATATATTCTATAATTAATGAAGCAATATAAGGGATTCAAAAGAATTTTGCATGCATTTTATAATTCTATCAATGGATTAAAGGTGGTTTTTAAAAGTGAGCTAGCATTTGTTCAAGAGCTTTATTTATGTATATTTCTAACGCCTCTAATGTTTATTATAGAGACTAATATTAGTGAAAAGCTTTTTCTTTTGATATCAATGTTTATTCTACTAATTGTAGAGATTATTAATTCTGCTATTGAGTCTACAATCGATAGAATTAGTTTAGAGCATAATATCTTATCAGGTCAAGTTAAAGATATGAGCTCTGCTGCAGTTTTTCTATCATTAGTCATGATGATTATTACTTATGCAATGATTTTTATACCTAAAATATTTTATAACTAATATTTATGAAGTTAAAGTCCTATCAATTCAACCTTGCAGTTGCAATATATTTTGCCATATTTTTTAATCTAGGTGTTTTTTATACACTGTTTATTGGTATAGATTTTACTAATTTAGAGACTGATCTTTTTTTTATTTCAATCCCAATATTTTTTATATCAGTACTAAATATTTTATTCACAATCTTTGCTATTCCAAGGCTCGAAAAACTTTTTGTGATTTTCAATATTTTTATTTCTGGAATTTGTCATTATGCAGTATGCTTTTATAAGACTCTTTTTAATCACACTATGTTTCTGAATATCGTTCAAACTGATGTAGGTGAATCTATGGGTTATTTGAGCTTCTCTGTAGTCATATGGATAGTATTTTTTTGTTTGATTCCATCTTTTTTTGTGATCAAAACTATAATAATACATCCTAGTTTTTTTAAAGATATTTTATATAAAATCTTATCAATCATTGTGTCATTCGTAGTCATTGCAATAATAGCATTTTTCTTTGCAAATCAATATATTTTTACTGGGAGAAATACTCTCGAGATAAAGCATATGATAATGCCCACCTGTTACTTAAATTCTATAGGGAAATATATCCATGAAAAAACTAGAATACCTCCTGAATATAAAAAGTTAGGGCTTGATTCTAAACAAGTGGATGAGAATCAAAAAAACTTTGTCGTATTGATAATAGGAGAAACTGCTAGAAGTATGAACTATGAACTTAACGGGTATAGTAGAAGCACAAATACATTCACAAAAGATCTAGGTGTTATTAGCTTTAAAGATGTCACATCCTGCGACACATGCACGATAGAATCTGTACCATGTATGTTTTCATTTTTAGGACAAAAAAACTTCAGCAGATCTAAAGCTCAATATCAAGACAATGTACTAGATGTTTTAAAGAGGGCAGGGGTTAATGTCCTATGGCTTGAAAATGATGGGGGATGTAAAGGTGTTTGTGATAGAATTGATCATTTTGATGTACATGATATTGTCATTAACAAATCAAAATTTTGTTCACTAGGGGCATGTAAGGATGAAATATTTTTAGAAGATCTAGATGCTAAAATTGATGCATTACAGAAAAAAGGCATTGCTAATAATAATCTATTAATTATGCATATAATCGGTAGTCACGGACCATCTTATCATGAAAGATTTTTTGAAAAAGATGCTAAGTTTCATCCATATTGTAAAAGAAATGATGTGCAGCACTGTACTCAAGAGGAACTATATAATGTTTACGATAACACAATTCTTTATACAGACTATGTCATGAGTAACGTCATTAAGTCTCTTAAAAAGCGTAATGATCTAAATACTGCCTTGATATATCTTTCAGATCATGGTGAATCATTAGGAGAAAAAGGTTTGTATTTACATGGTATACCGTTTTCAATAGCTCCAATGGAACAAAAGAAAGTACCAATGATTTTTTGGTTGTCAGATAATATAACTAAAAGTAAAAAATATGATAAAAATTGCCTAATAAAAAAAGCTGAAGAGATGTCTTTTTCACATGATAATTTGCCTCATATCTTGCTTGGTATCAGTAATGTTCAAACATCATTATATAAATCTGAGTTGGATGTTCTAGATTCCTGTACTATAAAATGATCTTGAATCTGCATTGGAGTTAGAAAAGCGTAACTCTCTACTATAAATTTATGAATAGTATGAGTGTGCTAAAAGGTTTTGAGATACCCCTTTCTATTTGATTAATAATTACCCGAAACACTAATACTGGGTTGATATATTGAAGTAATTAGGAATATATAAAGATGAATTTTCTAACTAAGAATCATTAATGCTATTAGATATATCACACAGGATGTGTGTCGATAGTGATAAATATTATCACATAAATACCCTTAATTCTGAAATATCACGCAATATATATGATAAAAAAAACACTAATACTGGATTGATATATATAAATATATAAATTCAAGGTTTATACCAACCTCCTAATTCTAAGTCAGATTTATTAGCACTATTGATGCAAGTTATAATAGGTACAGCAACAAATTGTGATGTAAATAGCAACCACTTGTATCGCGTATGACAGCGTACTACTGCTTGTCAGCTAACTATATCGGCTATTTAACAATGCTTTTATACTTCCTACGTTTCCTTACTTCATATCTTATCAGCATAAAGCTGGCACAAATTATTAAAAAATATCCAGCGATTGAATATCTATCTATATCTTCTTGGAAGAGTGTATATCCTAAGAATCCACTAAAAATCAGTTTTGTATATCTAAAGGGAATAACTATTGATAGGTCATGCTTCAGTGCATTAAAATATGCTATCCCATGTATAAAGTAACAGCAACCCATCAAAGTCAATAAAAGAACATGTGTTGTTTGTAAAATTCCTATCCCTGGATCATATAAGCTAGGCAATATTGGCATATGATGCCCTAAAACTTCAACTATATTCCACTTTATAAATGCTGCTGGAAGTGACCACATGGATGAAAAAACTAATAGGTAAAACATCTGAGTTTTATTATGTTCTGTATTACCTAAAGTCTTTACAAGCACAGAATTAACAGACCAGCAAGATATTGCTAGGATTGTATATCCATACTTAGCAAAAGGATTTTCATTAAAAGAAAGGCTCAGTATATCTCCAATAAATAAAGATTTGATTATAGATGGATTAATTACAATACAGGCTCCAACAAATCCTAGTACTATCGCCCAGATTTTTGTTTTTGTTAATCTATCATTAAAAAATGCTGCTCCTAATAATACTACAACGATATACTGTAGGTTTTCAAATGCAGCAGCGCTCACCATACTAATGTCTTTCAGTCCCTGTGCAAATGAAATGGCCCCAAAAGTACCAAAAAAACTTCTCAAAATATGGAAGTGTATCTTTGTTGTTTTGATATGTTTAGCGCCATGAAAAAAAATCCATGGAATTGTTACAATCAATAATCCGAATTTATATAAGAATACTATTAAAGGCGAAGGTAATTCACCACGAAGTATTTTCAATGCGATATCTGAAATGGCTAATGACGCTGTATTGCACAGCATAAACATGATTCCTACCAATGCAGTTTTACTAATTACCTGTGTGTTGTTATGCATCTGTTTTTTGTACTAAGATTTACTGAGAAAATGTCTAACATATGAAAAAAAATTAGGCAATAGATCATGTGGCGCATCTGATAGGAATCGAACCTACAACCACTGCCTTCGGAGGGCAATACTCTATCCGTTGAGCTACAGATGCTTTATAATGGTGGAGCCAAGCGGGATCGAACCGCTGACCTTTTGAATGCCATTCAAACGCGCTACCAACTGCGCCATGACCCCCTAAGTGATATAATTATCTACTGCATTTCAAAAATTAAGACAAGTACTTTTATTTATAGGTTATTTAATTTATTATCTTAATCTATAATTATAAATATTATTAATCATTATTTATTGCAATGTCTTATATAAGAAAAATCTTTTTCAATATCTTTTTAATTTTTTTAGTCATAGTTAATATAACAAATATTTCTTTTGCAGGTAATGATAAGGCTGCTGAAACATTCATTTTAAATCTCTCTGCAGAGGCTTTAAAAATCATCCAGAGCAAAGACTCTGAACAGACTAAAATGAAACTACTTGAAGATAAATTTAACACTTCAGTAGATGTTAACTGGATGGCTAAATTTGCAATGGCAAAATTTTGGAAATCAATGACAGATAAGCAAAAGGAAGACTACTTAAAGGCATATAATCACTATCTTATCAAAACATATGTGCCAAGATTTAAAGAATATAATAACGAGGAAATTAAAATTACCGGCACAAAAGATATGGGCAATGAGCAATATATAGTCTCAACACAAATAACTTCCAAAAAGAGTGCAGACAAGCATACCCTAAACATAGGATATAGATGTAAAAATACTGATGGTAGTTTTAAAATTAGAGATATCTCTGGGGAAGATATGAGTCTTCTAACTACACAAAGATCTGAGTTTGCATCAGTTGTTACAAATGGTGGGCTTGATAAGCTAATACAAACACTTGCTGAAAAATAGTCTCATGCAATTTTCTATTGATTTCTAATGGAACCCATTATATAATAGATGGTGTTGGAGCAATCCAAATATAGTAATAAATGCGGTTTATAATAACAGCTCTGGACCCGGGGGCAGTACCCGGCATCTCCACCAAAAACACCATTATGGGGATGAAATAGGATCGACAGGCCCTAAAAAGATTTGTTTTACTCAGAATGAAACCTCTGTAAAGGATCAAAAACATAAATGCAAACGAAAATTTTGCTAACGACAACGTTAACGACAGCAGAACTGCACTTGCGGCTGCTTAAGTAACTGAGTCAGCGGTGTGGAGCTACCGAGCAACAGAAGTGCTCCGCTTTTTTAAAGCAATACTTGCAGATGCCTACTATTTAGTGTACAATATCTTAGAAGGTTTTCATTTAATTAAAAAAACTTAAAAAAACATAGTGATAATAATTTCTATTAAAAATCCTAATCCTGAAGTCAATATATACGCTCTGAAAAAAGCAGTGCAAATAGAAGGTATAGGTAGATCTGTCAAAAATCATAGAGCTCATGAGAGTAAGTCTGAGAAAAAAAGAAGAAAGTCTGAAGAAGCAAAGCAAAGAAGAATAAGAGCGAGAATTAAGCCTGCCTAATCCTACGGCCGAATAGCAAAGTGGTAATGCAGCGGATTGCAAATCCGCTATACGACAGTTCGATTCTGTCTTCGGCCTCCAAAATGAAAAATCATGTATAATACACCCATTTTTGATATTGATAGCTTGTCTGTAAGTTTTCAAAAAGGGGTCTATTTACTAAAGTCACTCACATATACAGTTAATAGGAATGATTTCATAGTTATTCTTGGATCAAATGGCTCAGGTAAAACCACGATGTTAAAAACACTTAATGGTACGGTTACAAACTATTCTGGTCACATTAAACTTTTTAATCGGTTTGAGGTCAAAAAACTTTCACATAAAGTTATTTCGAAGCATATAGGTACAATCACACAAAACATCGAAGATAGCTTATTTATCGAGTTTTCACTTGCTCAAAACTTTCAAATGTATATGGAAGCTTTCGATGATGATAAAGATATAAAAGACTTCTTACAACTTTTATCAAATATTAATAGTAAACTTGTTGACTTGATGGAGGCAAAAGTATCAACACTATCTGGTGGAGAAAAGCAATGTTTCTTGCTATGTTTGAATTTATTTTTGAAGCGGGATTTGCTATTATTAGATGAGCATACAAGCGCTCTAGATCCTAAGACTGCACAGGAGGTGATGGCTATGACAGCTGATAATTTATCTTCAAATAATATCACCTGTATTATGACAACTCATAGCCTTGATGATGCAATAAAATATGGAAATAGACTAATTATAATGCAGAATGGGCAGATAATTCAAACATTTGATGGGCAGCAAAAATATAATCTATCAAAGTCAGATCTTCTACAATATTATTACTAGAATTAACAATTGGATCAGGATAATTTCCTTTATTCTTAGAGACCCATGGGGTGAAAATTTCTTCATTAGATAAATGAGATATCTCTGGAATATATTTCCTAATATAGGCACCTTCAGGGTCAAATTTCTGTTGTAAATTTTCACTTTGTAATTTTGGAGAATGGTATAGCAGACTATATGAAAACTCACGCTACCCCAAGTCACTTAAGAAGTACCCTAAACAGATTCTAGATGGATTTATAAGACTCTTGCTAAGCATTCCTTTAATCCATTCTGTGATGACTCCTCACTTATATTCAACATCTTTATTCTTAGAAACCCATGGAGTGAAAATTTCTTCATTAGATAAATGAGATATCTTTTATAAAGCCCTTCATGATTAAATATCCATCTTGAAATATCTTTATATGTTTTTTCCCTCATTCAATATTGCTTTTAATTGATGCTAATGCCTCTAAAGCCTTATTTCTAGACTCATCAAGATTAATAATTGGATCAGGATAATTTCCTTTATTCTTAGAAACCCATGGAGTGAAAATTTCTTCATTAGATAAATGAGATATCTCTGGAATATATTTCCTAATATAGGTACCTTCAGGATCAAATTTCTGTCCTTGTGTTATTGGATTAAATATTCTGAAATATGGTGCTGCATCTGCCCCACAGCCTGCTATCCATTGCCAACCAGCACTATTGTTAGCCATATCAGCATCAACAAGACAATCCCAAAACCATCTCTC
>CAMCJK010000021.1 GCA_945875075.1 Candidatus Fokinia solitaria
GTTAGATATTTCTGAAAAGTTTATTGTATTAATGATCGATTCTAAAATTGGTTTTTTGATTTGTAATTGTTTTATTTTGGAAAGAGCGATAGTGCAATTATTGCTTGCAATTTTACTGACTAACACTTGTAAAACTGGGTTTTTAAATATTCTGGAGCGGATTTTATCGTTTTCAAATGAGAAATTCTCGCGCCATATTATAATCGTATTAGTTATAGGGCTACAATTTGATGCAGAAAAGGCTATGAAGCAAAATTTACCAATAGATAATATAGAATTCTATGCTGGAGAGCAGGATAGTGATATACATTGTGCACTATCAATTGTTATAGCATTAGAAATCAAAAAACCACTGTTATTACAGGGTATTTTAAACAAATCTTTGAAGAGATAAATATTCAAATATAAACATGAAGATCATTATACCTACTCAAATGCTCTTTATGCAAATCGATTAAATATATCCACTAAATCACTCTATTAAATAATGTGTGAAAATTAGCGGTAGTGGCACTCACCACTTCTTCATAACTAAGATTTTTTATTTCAGCTATTTTCCTTGCTACTTCTACAACATATGCTGGCTTATTAACTTGCCCTCTATGTGGTATGGGGGCCAAAAATGGAGAATCAGTTTCTATAAGGATATTTTCAATAGGTAACTTGCTAAATACATCTCTTATGTCCTCTGCATTTTTAAATGTAATGATTCCAGATGCAGATATATATAGTCCTAGGTCAACAGCTTTTTTAGCTAAATTATATGACCCTGTAAAGCAGTGTAATACCCCTGAGAATTCTTTATTCTGCATTTCTTTGTGTAAAATATCATAAGTATCATCCTCTGCATCTCTAGTATGTATTATAACTGGTAATCCAGTATTTTGTGCAGCAACTATATGGTTCTCAAAACTTTGTCTTTGAATTTTCAGTACTGATGTTTCAGACTCCCTATAATAGTCCAATCCTGTTTCACCAAAGCTTAATACCTTAAAATCATTTTTTGATAGTGCGATCAGCTCTTCTGATGATATAATGGGTGCTTCATGACTATGAAGAGGGTGCACTCCAACTGAATAAAAAACATTTGAATACTTTATTACAATTGCTTTTAAGATATCTACTTCACTAATTTTTGTACAAATTGTTTGTATTATTCCAACACCTGCAGATGTTGCTGCAGAAATTATATTATCTAAATCCTCATACAATCCTTCATAATTTAAATGGCAATGGCTATCAACTAAATAAGTGTTTATCATAATTTTGATTATACTATTATATAATATATTTTCTCTTAATATTGCTGTAATACTTGCATTGTATACTTAATTTGATTTTAATAAAATAAAACTTAACTTTAAATATATCAAATAATTAGTATAAAATAATATATGGAATATACACCATACTACAGCTCTTAGTTTTGCTACTGCTAGTATCACAGCAACTTTGTTCGGATCTAGAGATGGTGATAATGTAGGCCGTAGTTCATTAGATGATCCCCTAGGACACTTTAGTCCACTTCAAAAAAAGATTTTTTGTACAGTTGCTATAGGGACATTTATATTATCTAATTTGATCTCAGTAATAAACGACTTTAAACCACATCAAAAAACAATATTGATACGTGAGCAAGCACTTAACAACAGATGCTGAAGGTAATGAACACAGTACAGAAGTTTTAAAACAAAAAAGATATAATGTTACCAGTTTTAATAATGGCACTGTGATGAAAATTGAGGCAGTGTTTTTAACAACAGTCGCTCTAGGATTAGGTTATTTGGCGAGCCCAAAAGATAGTACAATGATTGACTCAATGATTTTCGCAATGATAGATACTGCAGCGTCTTTCAATGCTTATCAATTTTTCTTTGATACATTTGCTCCATTAGAAACCATTAAGGTAAATGAAATCAATGGCATTGACATATTTGAAATCTATTAATACTTGATCCGACATTGAGTGCTTTCTTACAATATCTTGTGAGAATTCCATTTGATCTGCACTCTTCTGATGTTTTGAGCTCTGAGTGGTCATATTTAAATGGGGCTAAAACTTCTTTTATCCATTCTGAATATCCTAGATGATCTGTAGCAATTGTTATCATACCATTATCTGTAAGTTTTGAAAAAATTATTTCAATTGTATTGAAATTCACAATTCTTCTCTTATGATGGCGTTTTTTAGGCCAAGGATCTGGAAATAAAATATAACATTTCTCAATAGACTCTATATCATCTAGTAAATCTCTAGCATCCCCATCAAATACAAAAACATTTTCTATTTTATTTTCTTCTATATATTTTAATACTTTTACAGCTCCATTTATATATGGTTCACAGCCAATTATTACTTGCTTTGTATCTACTCTTTCATTAGCTAACTGAATAATATGCTCTCCTGCTCCAAACCCTATTTCCAGCCATATGTTTTTTGCTTTTAATATATCTTGACTAGGCCTAATTTTTGGTAAAAATTCATCAATAATTTGTTCTTGATTCTGACTTAATTTATGACCTTTAGTCCTTCCAAAAGATCTCAAATATTTATTTTGTTCCATTATTAGCTGTATTTATAAAAGTTACTTTATATAGTATATAATACTTATGATTAAAAATTTTTATTTGAGTTGTTAATATATTTTCAATATTGCAGATGTATAGTAAAATTTTAAACTTATATCAATATAAAATATTATGTCTATCAGTATAACATCAACTATTGGCTTTGTTGCACCTTTATATCTCTTAGAGGCTGGAGCCAAGAATTCCAAACCTAAATCTTTAATATTGTTTGGGGGTATAAATCTTTTATCTGGACTCAATGATTTGAGGACCAAACAAAAGCTAGTGATCACTACAAAGCAACTAGATACAGAAGATGCTGATGGAAACAAAGAAGTATTATATGAAAAAAAAGTATATAATACTACACCATTCAATGAATATTCTGCTGCACAAATAGCTATAGGTGGATTATCGATTGTTGTAGGTTTGTTACACTATCAAGAAGTTATAGGAACAGAGATTTATAATGGGATAATATTCAAGTTAATACCTGCTGCGATTATAGCAGAAATATTCTCATACTTTATGTTAGACACCCATAGTGAGATCTTAGAAAGAAATGATGGTAGCTCATCTATAGTAGTGATAGAGCAAGGGGGATTACTCATTGGGGAATTACTCATTGGGGAATTACTCACTTGGAAATATCTCAGATTATAATAATCAATAAAATTTAAATCAGTATGTATCAAATTAGGAATATAATATTATTTTTGATTCTTTGTATATTTGCGAATATCAACTCAACATATGCATTAGTTAAAATAGACATTACACAAGGTCAAATAGATCCTATGCCAATAGCTATGACTGACTTTGTAGGTAATGAAGTTGATATTAGTAGAAAACTTTTTACAACTATTGCTAATGACTTAGAAGGCTCTGGTTTATTCAAATTAATTGATAAGACAGCATTCTTAGAAGAAAATAACTTCATACAGCAACCAAATTTTTCAAACTGGAGGAAAATTAGCGCTACTGTTCTTGTAACTGGACAAATACAGTCAGTTTCAAATGATGAAATAAAGATATCAGTTAAAATTTGGGATCCTTATGGACAAAGTCTTATTGATAGCATGACCTATAAAGTGAGAAAAGGCGGATGGAGTAGAGCAGCACATAAAATAGCTGACAAAATATATACAAATCTCACAGGTGAGCAAGGATATTTTGATTCAAGAGTAATCTTTATTATGGAGTCTGGATCAGGCAAAAGAAAAGTAAAAAAGCTAGCTATAATGGATCAAGATGGTGGAAATGTTCAAGTTCTCAATGATGGAAAAAAAATGTCTTTAACACCTAGATTTGATCCATCAAGTCATAGAGTCGCATATCTTTCATATACAAATAATATACCGCAGGTTTTCTTATTTGACTTATCGACTGGCTCTAGGAAGCTAGTAGGGAATTTTAAAGGTATGTCATTCGCACCAAGGTTTTCACCAGATGGAAACTATCTAATAATGTCTATAGCTCGACATGGTACAACATCAATATATGAGGTAAATCTCAAGAGTAGTACTATGAAGCCTATAACTGGTGTTCCAGGTACAATCAGTACATCCCCTTCATACTCTCCAGATGGCAGATACATAGTATTCAACTCAGATAGAAATGGTGGTAGAAATCTTTATGTGATGAATAGAGATGGCTCAAATATACACAAAATAAGTAATGGAGCTGGTAATTATGCTGATCCAGTATGGTCTCCTAGAGGTGATTTTATTGCATTCACAAAGTTTCATAAGGGAAATTTTTATATAGGCGTTATGAGACCTGATGGTAGTGGTGAGAGAATGTTAACAACTAGCTGGCTAGATGAAGGTCCTACTTGGTCACCTAATGGCAGAGTTATAATGTTCTCACGTGAGTTCAGAAATGGTCAAAACTATATTTATAAGGTTGATATCACTGGATATAATGAAAGACGTGTAAAGACACCAGGTACTTCATCTGATCCTGCTTGGTCTAGATTATTACAGTAGGGAGGTTTTATAAAACTTATATGTACCAGTATAAATCAATAAAGAACTCTGATTTTTTTAAACAATAGATAAAAGCAGGATAGATTCTACTCGATATTAAAAGCTAACATCGATTAGCTATTCTAAGATATAGGCAGTATTTTGAGATAAATCTATGACTATAAACAAGGTATTATCATTAACTGATCACACCACCTCATCTGACCCTGCTTGGTCTAGATTATTACAGTAGGGAGGTTTTATGAAACTTATATGCCCTCAATCCGAGGGTGAATCTACCAGTATAAATTAGCCAACAGAGAGCCTAAATATAGCTTGACAGGATAGCTTAAAAACTAATAGGCAAGGCTGTAGATAGTTCTGAATTGATTGTATCAACTCCTAATGCTTATATGATTATTACTTCATATATAGTTTATTTAGAATTTTCGTTAACTATCTTATTCTAAATTATAGAAGGCAAGGATGATTCTCACATTTTTTATTGAGTAAAAAATACAAACATAGTAAGGCCTACTAGGCTTCTCCCTTCATCTCCTTAGCCTTTTTCCTATCCCAATCCCTCTGTTTAATTGATTCTCTTTTATCAAATAGTTTCTTGCCTTTTGCAACACCTAATAGAACCTTTACTTTATTTTTATGATTAAAATACATTTTCAAAAGTACAAGAGTCATACCTTTTCTTTCAATGACACCAATCAGTTTTTTTATCTGGCTTCTGTGCAGTAAAAGCTTTTTAGGTCTTTTAGGATAGTGATTATTACGATTACCATGTTCATACTCACTAATATGTAGATTATATACAAATATCTCACCATTATCACTGGATGCATGAGATTCTATAAGGCTTGGTTTGTTCTTCCTAAGAGATTTAACTTCTGTACCTTTCAGCACTATTCCAGCCTCATATATACTTTCTATAAAGTATTCGAAATATGCTTTATTATTACTCGCTATTAATTCTCCTATATTCTTATCATAAATTGTATCTTTTTTTGCCATATTTCTATTTTACATCTTTTGTGCTTTCTTTATTGCATCAAATAAATCATTTTTACTAAAAATTACAGGTAAAACAATACCATCTGGTTCTGCTGGTCCATATACTACACTTAAGGGAATACCAGATCTATCCTTCTGCTTGATGTATTCCGATATTGAATCAGAATTATTTGTATAATCCCAAGTCATCATTACAACTCCTAATTCATTTAATTTCTTAACTACACTATGATCTTTTAAAACTATTTTTTCATTTACTTTACATGTGATACACCAATGAGATGTAATATTGACAAATACAACCTTTCCAAGATTCACTTCATCTAAAACTTTTTCTATTACAAATACATTAGATACAACTTCACTCCTTTGACTAGTTATTTCATTATAGATTGCACCAGATAATAGCATTATGATTGAAATAAAAATTACTTTGAATCTTTTCCTTACCATTGGAGAGATAATCAGCCCTAAAATGCAAATTAAAATATAATAATTATTAATTTGATGAAATAATATATAAAGCAGCCATACTGAAGTAATAGCGAATGGAATACCAGTTATAACTCTGAATTTCTCCATCCATTTACCTGATTTGGGCATATAATTGATGATTTTGGGGTATAGAATCATAACGATATATGGTAGACCTAGGCCAACTCCTATAGATAAATATACAAGAATTATTGTTGCTGTATCTTGAGATAGGCAGAATGCTACAGATGTTGCTAAAAATGGTGCTGTACAGGGCGTTGCAAGTAATACTATGAATACACCATGTAAAAAATCTATAACAAAATTAGTATGTTTTTTTTCAACTTTATTAAAAATTTTTTGCACAAAAGCTGGTGCTTGCAACTCAAAAAAACCACACATATTCATTGCAGAAATTCCAGTAATAAAAGCTAGAATTCCAACAAAAATAGGCTGTTGAAAATGTATCCCCCAACCAACTATATTCCCAAGTGCTTTCATGAGTATAGTGACAGCTGCAAGTAATAAAAAAGAGCAAATGATTCCTAAAAATATTGCCCACATTTCCTTTTTTAGATTATTTATAGAATTGTGCGATTTTTTTGATATGTAGACTATTTTCATCAAAATAACTGGAAGTATACATGGCATAAAGTTCAATATTACACCACCAAGGATAGCACTTAAAATAATATATATGAATCCCGCTGTATATAATTTAACATCCCCTTTATTAGTTATTTGATCTTTAAATGTTGAGCAATATCCTTCAGATTTATTACATGCTGAATAAACTAAATTTACAACTAATTTGTAATCATTATTTGAATGCCAAACATTAAATTTAATATCAGACTTTGGTATATAGTAGTATACATCTGCTGCATTATCATAATATGGTTTTGAGCCAAGCCAATCAATTCCAATCTTACTAATATTTCTGCTGGACTCAGTATCTAATTTGAAATTCAGTAATGATTCATTGTCTTCATCATGAAAATAAACTTTCCAATCACCTTTAACATCAAGTTTTAAGTTACATTTAAGCTGCTGATTTGAACTAAGTGTATCACAACTAATATGTGCTTTTGCTGGTAAGTCTTCACAAAAAGCTGAAAAATCAAAAAGAAGAATATTTAAAAATAATAGAATTACTAATCTCATTGAATTTTGAATAGATAAACCATTTGCTAAACGATTATAGCAGAGATTCTCTATATTTTTTTAATTCTTTTATTGTAGATATTTTGATTTTATGCTCCGATGCAAAATCCATTAATTCTTTGTTATTTGCAGGCATATCTTTTTCCACATTCATTACCTCAACTAATGCTGCTGCAGGTTTTAATCCAGCAAGAATTGCAAGATCAACTGATGCTTCTGTATGGCCTGCTCTTTCTAGGACTCCACCTTGTTTCGCTAGTAATGGGAATAGATGTCCTGGAGTTTTAATATCATTTGCTGTAGACTCATCTGAAATAATTGTCATTATAGATTTCGATCTATCATTTGCTGAGATGCCACCAATACCTCTAGCATCAACTGAGATTGTATTGAAGCAGTCATTTAAATCATCGCAATTTCTTCTAGGGAAAAGGTCAAGTTTAAACGTTGTAGCTAATTGCATTGTGATTGGCATACAAATTATACCACAACCATATTTCATCATAAAACTTATGTTTTTTGGTGTGGCAAACTCTGCAGCGACTATCATATCTCCTTCATGCTCCCTTTCATCATCCAATAATATAATGATCTTACCTTGCTTTACATCGTCTAGTATTTCAGGAATTGAATCAAACCTCATGTTTTGTTGAAATTTTTTGTGTATAAAGAGTTCTAGCACTATATTATTCATATTTACCATTTGCAATCTTTAAAAACAATATGATTTTTCTCAAAAGTATTATCTTTACAGCTCTATGGTTTTTATGGACTTTCTTTTTGGGTATTTTTTGTATGCCACTTCTGCTTTATAAAAAATGTCATAAATTAATTCCTAAGATGGGATATATATGGGCTCAAATCACTCTTTACTTTTTAAAAGCAATATGTAGCATATCATATGAAGTCACTGGCCTTGAAAACATTTCTAATAATGTATTCATAGTTGCGTCTAAACATCAGTCTGCTTGGGAAGCAATATTTTTTCTATTTTTATTTAAAAATCCAGTATTTATTCTCAAAAAAGAGCTTACAAAGATTCCTATATATGGGTGGTACTTAAAAAAAATGTCAATGATTGTAATTGATAGGAAGAATGGAACTAATGCTATTAAACAAATAAAATTTGGCACACAGGAAGCAATAAAAAACAACAGAGTAATTATAATTTTCCCAGAAGGAACAAGGACACTTCCTGATAGGAGAGTGCAATATAAATCAGGAATAAAATTCTTATATGATGAGTTTGCTAATAAAGTTCCAGTAATTCCTATAGCTTTAAACTCTGGTAAATACTGGACAAATAAAAGTTTGCTTAAAAAGCCAGGTGTAATAAAAGTTAAAATAATGCAACCAATAAGTCTACCATCTGATGGTACATTTCTAAAGAATCTTCAAGATGTTATAGATAGTAATAGTGAAGAGCTTTGATTGTAAATACAATTGTGGTAGGTTTTTTGAGATTTCTAATAAAAAATATTTAAATTATACATGAATTATACACGTTATACTTTATCTAATGGCCTAACGGTACTATTCGATCATATGCCTCAAGTTGAAAGTATAAGCATCAGAATCTTATTTAAAGTTGGTAGTAGAGATGAACTTAATAGCATCGATGGAATATCACATATAGTTGAACACATGCTCTTCAAAGGAACTAACAAGAGAACTGCAAAGGATATAGCTGAGGAATTTGATATGATAGGTGGATATCTTAATGCATATACAGGGAAAGAAAAAACTGTTTACTATGCAAAAGTTCTTAAGGATGACGCTGTAGTTGGTATAGATATACTATCTGACATAATTATCAATTCAACTCATATTGAGGAGGAATTAAAAAAAGAAAAAACAGTCATAATGCAGGAAATATCTGACTTAATAGATGACCCTACCGATGTCTTATTTGAAGCAGTTTGGGAGAAGGCATTCGCTAATCATCAGATAGGCAAACCTATTGCTGGAACTCATGAAAGTGTGAAGCTTTGCAGTAGAGATAATATCATTAATTATATTAAACAATATTATAACCCTACAAACTCATTCCTAAGTATCTCTGGTAGCTTTGATGAAAAAGAAACACTAGATTTAATCAATCAGAAATTTGGCTATTGGACATCATCAGATGAGAAACCTGAAGCATATACAATACCTGAATATGCTGGTGGAGATGTTAGGATAAAAAAACCTATAGAGCAGGCTCATATTGCAATAGCTTTCAAGGGTGTATCTATACACCATGAAGATTATTATTCACATCAGATAACAGCTTTAATTGCTGGTGGAAGTATGTCATCAAGACTCTTTCAAGAAGTACGTGAAAATCATGGTCTTGCATATAATATCTCAGCATTTGCTTCAAATTATAATGATTGTGGACTGTGGGGGGTTTATGCATCAACCGATCCTGAATCACTTAAAGAATTGGTGGATGTTACGATTAATGAATTGAAAAAGATGGCTTCTAATATCACTGAAAAAGAAATCACAACAGCTAAAGCACAAATCAAATCTAGCTTACTTATGGCTATGGAGAGCTCCGGCAGTAGGGCTGAGAAATTAGCAAATAACATAGCTACATTTGGCAGAATCATATCAAATGAAGAAATAGTACAGAAAATAAATGAAGTAGATATAAATGCTGTACAGCAATGCATTAAAGGACTACTCAATAGTAGTGAAAAATGTACAGTTGTTGGTGTGGGACAAATTGATAATTTACAATCATATGATGAGATAATGAGGAAGATTTATGATTGAGATTATCCAACATAACGCCTCACGTAATGAGCTTGATCTCATAAATCAGTATGTTGCAATGATCCTTCATTGGAATAAAAAAATCAATATAACCTCAAGAAATATAACAAAAGAGCGAATATATGATTTTATATGTGAAGGCATTGCAATTACAAAACTATTAGGTGACAATAAATCTGTCTCTGTGGCTGATGTGGGTAGTGGGGCAGGATTCCCAGGGATTATTTTAGCTATACTTGGATATAAAAACTGCCATCTTATTGAAATCAATACAAAAAAAGCTGCTTTTCTTCAGTATACTAATGCTGAGCTAAATTTAGGAATAAAAGTTCACAATAAAGATGTGCGATCAGTAAATCTAGAAAACCTAGATTATATTGTATCGAAGGCAGTTACTAGTGCTGAGAATCTTATGGAATTATGTGTCAATATAAAAAATACAAGTACTAAAACCATACTCTGTAAAAACTCAGAAGTATCTAACTTTGATTCAAGAATAATAACTCTTAACTCAAAAAACGTATCTAGGGAATATAAACTAATCACCTGTTAAAGTAAGGTAGTTTAAATTACCCTATAAAGCCTATCCTGAAAGTCATTATAGCATATAAATACTGAGAAATCATCAGAATAATCAAAAAATATTTCTAATTTTATTAATTACATATTCAAGATTCTCTATTTTTGTCTCTGGTAAGCACCCATGTCCTAAATTGAAAATAAAGCGCCCCACAGAAGGGCTATAAAGATTTGCGATAATTGATGTGACGGAATCACTTATCGCTTCCTGAGCATCATTTAAATCCAAAGTAAGATATATATTATCTAAATTCCCTTGCACGACACAATGTTTTTGAATATTTTCTTTGATCCATCTAAGTGGCGGGGTATGGTCTAATGCTATGCAGTCTACTTGAGTTTCAGATGCAAATCTTTCATAAAGTATACCTGCTTTTCTAGGGAAACCTATAATCGGTATATCTGGATGTTGACTTTTTATTGCCTGTACAATTTTTATCATAGGTTCAGTCACAAGGCTTTGGAATTGATGCTCTGATAGTAGTCCTGCATGTGAGTCAAAAACTTTAATAACTTCAGCCCCAGCATCGATTTGTGCCAAAAGGAACACTATTGTTGCATCAGTTATCTCATCTATAATTTTTTTGAATGCTTTTGGATATTGATAAGCTATTTGTCTAGTCAATTCAAAATCCCCCCCTTTTTTCCTATTCTTTTCTAAAAGATAGCAGGTAACTGTCCATGGAGCTCCAGCAAATCCTATTGTTGCAGTTGATGGATGGCTTTTTGTCAGATTTTCCTTAACAATAGAAATTGTTTGACAGATTTTACTAACAACATCATTGAAATTTTCACTATCTCTCCAATTGATTTTTGATAAAGGATTGTTTGGATTAAAATCAAATTCAATCACTGGACCTATTCCTTCATGAAATTCAACATTGATACCCATAGCATATGGAATTACAAGGATGTCTGAAAATATTATTGCTGCATCAATATCAAACCTTCTGATCGGCTGTAAAGTTATTTCTGCTGCTATTTCCGGAGTCAGAACTGCATTCATAAAGTTTTTGGTTTGTAAACGAATTTTTTTGTATTCTGGTAAATATCTACCAGCTTGTCTCATAAACCATATTGGTATTCTTTTTGGTGCAGTGCCTTTCAATACACTGACGATTAATTTCTCTATCACCTACAAAATTGATTTAATTTGCTTTAAAAAAGTTTTCAACATTTATTAATATATAGCAGTATAGTTATTATATATATCTTTATATTATATATATGTGTTCACAAATGTTCAAAACTTTTAACATTTTGGGCCTTGAGAGGCTATAAAACAGCTATTTGAGCTGTGTTCAAAAATGTTCACAAATGTTCACAAATGTTCAAAACTCAAGCACTATGTTAGTATGATTGGTCGCTTTTTGTTCACAAATGTTCACAAATGTTCACAAATGTTCAAAACTTTCAACATTTTGGGCCTTGAGAGGCTACAAAACAGCTATTTGAGCTGTGTTCAAAAATGTTTATTTTATATAAATGGATTGGAAATAGGGACTTGAAGATTGGTAGTTTACAACAGTCACTAATATGTGTTGGAAACTTTTAAAGTGAAGATTATACAATTAATCTTTATTTTTTATTCCAATATATGATGAATTTTACAATAATTTGTTGCTCCTATTGTTCTCTGATTCTTGATTGATATTCTATTAGTACAGTCTTCTTTGCATCCATATCAGAATTAAAAGTCGTGATTGCTAATATTAATCTTTATTTTTGTGATCTTTATGATGTAAATTTTTGAAATATATTTCTGAGATATATCTTCTACCACCAGCACCTCTTTTTAGTTGAACCACAACATCAACTACGTGTGCAATATAGTCTCGAATTTCTTCTGGAGGCATACCAAGACCAGCCTGCATAACCATTAGTTTCAGTTGTTCTAAAGCCATTTGTGGTGTGTCAGCATGAAGAGTCGAAATAGATCCTGGATGACCTGTATTGATGGCTCTCAAGAAACTAAAAGCTTCAGCACCACGCAATTCACCAACTATAATCCTATCTGGCCTTAAACGTAAGCAAGCTTCTATTAAATCTTGAATGGCTACTTTAGCTCTACCTTGTCCACCTTTAGAAGCCAATAAATGCAATCTATTAGGGTGACCCGATACATTTATTTCCCTTGCATCTTCACAAGTTATCAGTCTTTCATCTGAAGGAATCGCGCGTAGCATAGCATTTGTAAATGTGGTTTTACCAGTTGACGTACCACCACTTATGATTATGTTTTTTTTACTTACAACAGCTTTATGAAGAAACTCTTTAATGCGTTTTTCACCTAGCAGCTCTGCCATTATTTGCCCTTCAGTATCCAGCACCTCTTCTACAGCTGTGTTTTCAAATGCCCCCATCTTTTCATATGCATCAAGATCAAGCACCATTGCTGCCGGTTTTCTAATTGCCATCCCAATACTTCCTGCTTCTGTTGCAGGTGGTATAACAATTTGTATCCTAAAGCCATTTGGAAGAGTTGCTGATAGCAGTGGCATTTCTTCAGAGATCTTTTGCTCAGTTGATCTAGCAACTAACATTGCAAGGCCTTTTAGATGATCCAAATCAAGGGCTGGAATTAATTCACTATATATCTCTCCTTTCTGTTCAATCCATACCTCTCCAGGCTTATTAATACAAACTTCATTGACATTTTCCTTATCAAAAATGGTTTTGAGAGGCTCTAAATATGTTTCTAATGCTGTATTATTCATGGTAGGTTAGCTGCATTAGATGTTATTGCTTGTTTAGGAAAAATAATATCTTGCTGAACTATGATATCAATCCTTGTACCTTGATCAATATAAACTGTTACTGTACCAGGCGGATATACTTTATTTAGCTGGTCATTACCAATGCTCTGGAACTTATCAATGCCTGAGGATAAAATCTGAGAGCCAGCTGTCCCTGTCGTTGTATTGGTTGTTTTACCTGTATCTGGATCCGTTGTAGAGCTAGTTTGTGATTGCTTTTTATTGATTCCAGTTACTTCTCCAACTATATATGGACCAAGAACAGATACAAGAAAAGCATTCAGCAAGTTATTTGTCAGATTTGTATCAACATATCCTGCAATTCCACTACGACCAAGTGGGTCTGTAGCTGGTGTTGCAGGTAAGTTTATATCCACCCCATTTGGAGTAATAATTCTATTCCATGATGCATAAACTCTTGTAAGAATTTGCGCCCCCCCACCTGCACCACCAGATCCTCCAGTGCCAGTAGATGCCCCATAGCTTCCAACAAGTCTTGAGCCTTTAGGTATCAGAACTATATCACCATGTTCAGCATATACATCCCTACTTACAACAGCCCTTATGATTCCTAAGCTCATGTTAGTATTAATTGCTGTTTCTAACACTGCATCTATAACTTTACCTTGTGCTATCGTATATTTAAGGTCACTATTTATTTTTGTTGCTACAATTGATTGAGCGCTGCTATTTTCCAATGTTACGTTATCTATTGTGCCACCATCAAAGCCTAAAAATTTTTCATTTTTATTTTTAGATTTATCATCAACTTTAACATCAGACTTATCATTTTGATCCTTACTACCCCTCCCACCACCAAAAGTCATAATGCTTGTTAAAGATATTTTTGGTCCCTGATTCTCTTCAGTGTGATGAGTATTCTTTGGTGCCACTACAGGTAGCTGAGGTTCGTGTATTTGGCTTTGCTCAGGTATCTGTGCCACAGCAGGGGGTGGTTTTGTGGTCAGATCTTGTAAGATTACTGGTGGCGCAGGTGGTGCAGGTGGTTTTAAATCATTTATATTTGTTTCAATCTTATCAGTTATTTTATCTTTTGAATCAGATGTTGGAGCATAAAGGTTTTTAGATATCTCAGGCTGTATTTTAGGTGTTTCTATTCTCTCCTTTACCTCTGATTTGTTCTGTTTTTGGTTGGATTTTCCACCTGTAAAGAAAATTATAAAAACAATCACACCAAGCATTGCAAGCATTGCTAAAATAAAAGCAAGCTTTTGTATTGTCTTCATTGAATTAAACCTTTCAAGAGCATTACTCAATGGCTGTTGGGCTACAACCTCTTCTTCTTGTTCTGTTGAATCTTTGTTTTCTTGCATTACTTTACTTTATTGCGTTTATACTTGCCACTTTACCATCAAAATTTATTTGTGATTTTTTGCATATTTTATTGATTACAAGATATGAGCCTAAAATCCTTGAAGTGATCTTTTGATTATCAAAAGTTATACTCTTAACTGAATTAATATTTGTTTTTTCAAATTTCAAAAATGTATTGATGCCATTATCAAAGACGACTGATATTTGATCTTTTGTAACCCCAACTATCTCATAATTAAAATTATATGGCTTTATTGTCATTACCTCATCTTGTTTTTTATCCTCAGGCTTGATTTGAGGTTGGGTTTTTATACTATCATTTGAACTATCTGGGTAGAAAAATCTAACTACATAAGAAAATTCTTCATCATTAATACCTGAAATAATTTTCGAATATAGTTCGAAATAATATCTTCGTTTATTTGTCAAGACAGTCATATTTGTTATGATATTATCTTCAAGTGGCTTAATGAAAAGAGTTCTACCAACAGCAGAAAATTGCCATACAAATTGATTGCCAACCGAATATGTTTGTATTGTTTCATCTTTACCAAATTCTATTGCAGTTTGATATCCATAATTTAAAACAACTGGGAAGATTTCATTTTCACTATAAACAAAAGTTTTTATTCTACTATCAATTGCGACTGGAGTTTCAATATCTGCAGTATTTGCAAAGATCTCTAATGTATTGGAGAAAAGGACAAGAAATAATATGAGTAATTTTTGCATTATGAAAGCTTTTTTATATATTGGGGTTTTCATCTTCAATTTTATACATTGTCACAATAAAACCAAGTGGATTCAGGAAACGATCTTCTTCTGTCATCTGAGAGCCTGTATCGAATGTAAAAGACATTAAAATTATTTTATCTGTCTGTGTTACATCACCAAGAGAATTCGTTGTTTTAATGCTAATTCTTATCTGAGCTGTATTTTGAGCAGGAAAGATTATAGACTTCCATTTTACAGAAATGCTACCGTTTTTACCTAATAAGCTATATGAACTTCTAGGATTATTAATAGATGCTGCAGATTTATAACTATAATATATAGAAGGGCTCGAAAATACCCTTACAAGATAAGAAAAACTTCTATTAAATAGATAATAGTTATATTCTTCTCTAGCTTTTATATATTGCATTATTAGTGATTTGTTAACAGCTATGTTAGCTGAATATTCTTGTGTCGAAAGAGGCTTCACAGTTGTAGCCACACCACTTTTCTTATCTATTTCTATTACAAATGGTTCTATTCTATTCTCAGAGCTTTTTATTTGCATCCAAATCAGACACCCTATAACTGCAATACCTAATAAAAAATTTAATATCCATAAAAGATTTCTTTGAATTAAAGACGTATTATATAAATCTTTTTCCCATGAAATATTTGAATCTGCTACCTTCTGCTGCAAATTATTTTCTGGATTTGTTTGCATTGTACCAATTTTTTAGCTTAAAAAGTTAGCTAGTGCGAAAGTCCAATTTACGAGCCTATCTAAGAATTTTTCAATGTATTCAGCTCTTTGGTTCCTATAGTCAATATAATAAGCATGTTCCCAAATATCACAAGTCAAAAGAGGCTTTTGATTATGTAGAATGGGATTATCTGCATTAGATGTTTTTATTATGAGGAGCTTTTTTGTTATATTGTCTTGTACAAGCCATACCCATCCACTACCAAACTGAGATAAACCAACTTTTTTGAATTCTTGCTTAAATGCATTTAGATCTCCAAATTGTTCTTTTATTAGGTCAAGTAATTTGTTGCTAACAACTTCATCACCACCATTAGATTGCATTGATAACCAATAAAAATCATGATTCAAAATCTGTGCTGCATTATTAAAAATACCTATCATTTCAGGCTTATTATATGAATTAATAGCTATATCTTTCAAATCCATTGATCTCATGGCATCCCCTTTTGGTAGAAGATCTAGCAAGTTATTGAGGTTATTCAAATATGTTCTATGATGCTTATCATAATGATATGAGATTGTCTCCTTTGTTATGTACGGCTCTAGCGCATCATTACCATATGGTAGAGACATTAGTGAATGTATTGTCATAAATTTGTTTATTTTTTTATATCGAAGATAGTATACTTAAGGGTATTAATTCTCAACATATCAGCGGTGCTATTAAAGATTTTTAAGAGAAAGTGTTGTATTTAATATTCATCTTGGTGATTTTTTCCCCAAAATTACTAATTCTTTCTGAAGCATTATACCACTTTTTGCAAAAACTTTTTCCTGCACTGTATCTATCAGATCCTCAATATCTGTCGCTTTTGCATACCCATTATTTATGAAAAAGTTACAATGCATTTGTGAGACTTCTGCTCCACCTATTTTCAACCCCCTACAGCCAGCATCATCTATTAGTTTCCAAGCCTTTAGTCCATCTGGATTTTCAAAGGTTGAGCCACCAGTTTTCACACCTTTAACTGGCTGTGTGTCAAATCTATTTTGTTTTATTTGCTCAATTTTTGCACTGATATCAGATTTTTTTGATTCATATCCTTGCAGCTCAGTACTTAAAAAAATTATTTCTTTATTTATTGAATTACCTCTATATTTAAAGCCTATTTCTTCATTAATAAGTGTCATAAGACTGCCATTCAAATCTACTGCTTGCGTTTCAATTACTATATCCTTAAATTCTCTATCATAAGCCCCAGCATTCATTGCCAATCCACCACCAATTGAGCCAGGTATACCAGATAGAAATTCAAATCCACCTATCGAATTTTCCATAGCAAAGTTTGAAACATTTTGGTCGAGTATGCTAGCTCCACACTTTATAGTATCATTACCAATTTGCTGAACAAAATTCATACTACTCCCAAGTCTGATGATCACTCCATCAAATCCTCCATCCCTTATTAAAATATTTGAGCCAAGTCCGAATACGAAAATTGGTGTCTCACCTTTGTTTTGAAGAAAATATATAAGATCATCAAGATCACTCGGTATAAATACAACTGCTGCATGCCCTCCTGCTCCAAACCAACACATTTTTGCCAGATTTACATCAAATCGGTATTTTCCTCTAACTTGTGGTAAGTTTTGGTGCATGATAAAATTTTATAAAAGAGAATTCGAGCAATTAAATGATTATAAAGACAAGTAATGATTTAAAAGAAATTTGCACTTCAATACATGATTATATAGCATTTGATACCGAATTTTCAAGAAGTAAAGGCTTATATTACCCAACACCATCATTGCTGCAGTTTTGCTTCGATAATGGAAAGGCTTTTATATGCGATTTATATTCAAAAGACATTGATTGGTCGCCAATAATACAAGTACTTGTAAATCCAAAAATCATTAAAGTCTTTCATGCAATAAAGCAAGATTTAGATGTTTTATATAAAATTTTCAAAATTATACCTCAAAATATTTTTGATGTACAAATAGCCTCAATGTTTCTTGGAGGCTATGACACACCAAGTTATGATATTTTAGCAAAAGATTTCTTAAATATAAAAGTAGATAAAGCACTGCAATTCTCTGACTGGGTACGACGTCCACTATCACAAAATCAGTTACTTTATGCTGCAAGAGATGTAATATATCTATATAATCTTTTTCCAAAAATTAAAAATGCTCTAGGAAGTAAGAAATATCTATGGGCAAATGAAGAGATGCAACAAATCATAAGTTTTGATTTTGAAATCCATTGTATGACTTTATTAGAAAAACTCATCATTAGTATAAAAAAAGATAATTATTTAACTCCTAAGCATATTGCCTTATATAATAAATTTATAATATGGCGCGAGAATTTCTCATTTGAAAACGATAAAATCCGCTCCAGAATACTTGAAAACCCAGTTTTACAAGTGTTAGTCAGTAAAATTGCAAGCAATAATTGCACTATCGCTCTTTCCAAAATAAAACAATTACAAATCAAAAAACCAATTTTAGAATCGATCATTAATACAATAAACTTTTCAGAAATATCTAACGATGACTTAGC
>CAMCJK010000022.1 GCA_945875075.1 Candidatus Fokinia solitaria
TTTTGTTTTCTTCATCTTTTTTGTTTTCTTCATCTTTTTTGTTTTCTTCATCTTCTTTGTTTTTTGTTAGCAATGAAAGTATAAGATCCAAATCATTTATGTGAATCGACTTTTTATCGTGCAATAATGAGTATAGTTTGATTGCTAAATCCATATCCTCTTTTTGCTGTGATTGTTTGGAATTTATCACTTGCGTTTTAATGAGTGGGCATTGAATTTTGTTCATAGTAGCAACTATACTCCTCAAGTTAAGAGGTAATGTTTTAAGGAACTGAAGGGCCTCGATTTGACTACTAATTATTTGTTTATATATATAGTTTTCATCAAATTGACTTGACAACTCAATCTTTAATTCTCTGATTAGCTCACTAAAATCACCTTCAACAACTTGTTTTTTTACATATTCTTCTGTGAAATCACTTCCAGTAACATTGTCAGTGGACTGATAAGCCCTTCTTATAGAATGCGCTAACTTATATCTTTCATAAAATCTTATAATCTTATTATTAAGAGTGATTTTACGAGCAGTATCTCCATTATGCATCAATCCATATAACAGTCCTGCAAGTGCTGTTTGTGGTGCATCAAGCAATGATTTTATACCACCCTTTATATACTCTTGTACTGCAAGTGTTAATAGCAAGCTATTTATAATTTTATCAGAGAGTTTTAGTTTTTCTTGCATTTTGAAAATTTTATCAGTATATGAAATCAATGACCTCTATAGTACCATTGAATTATTACAAATTTATTACAACAATATGGAAAGTAGAGTAATACTAAGACATAAAACACATTCTGTAAATATAAATACAACTACAGTTGGTAGTCAGCACCCTATTGTCATTCAGTCAATGACAGATACAAATACTGCTGATATAGATGCCACAGCCAATCAAATTATATCACTAGCTGATGCTGGATCAGAGATTGTACGCATTACAGTTGATAATATAGAGGCTGCACAAGCAATACCACAAATAAAAAATCTTCTGCTAAAAAGGGGATACAATACACCTCTAGTTGGATGTTTTCACTACAATGGCCACACTTTGCTAACAGAAGTCTCTGAGTGTGCAGAGGCTCTTGATAAATACCGTATAAATCCTGGGAATGTTGGTGTTGGTAATAAAAAAGATAAGAATTTTGAATCTATAATCAAGATAGCAATAAAAAATAATAAACCAGTCAGGATAGGTGTTAATTGGGGAAGTCTTGATCAAGAATTACTTGCAAAAATGATGGATGATGCTGTGAGACTAGGTTTTGATAATGATGAAGTAATTGTAAATGCTATGGTTGAGTCAGCACTTAGTAGTGCAACAAGAGCAATAGATATAGGATTAGCCACTGATAAGATAATAATATCAGCAAAAGTCAGTCAAATACCTCTGCTGAAAAGAATATATATGGAGCTCACACGAAGATCTAATTATGCTTTACACCTTGGCTTAACTGAAGCTGGCATGGGTATACAAGGAATTGTTTCAAGTGCCGCAGCATTATCCTCATTACTACAGATAGGTATAGGTGACACTATTAGGGCATCAATCACACCAGCACCTGGTGAAGCAAGAACAAATGAGGTTTCAGTATGTAAAGAGGTTTTACAAAGCTTAGGACTAAGGAGATTTACACCATCAATTATATCTTGTCCTGGATGTGGTCGAACAAAGAGTGATGCATTTAAAACATTGACTCTTGAGACGAATAAGTTAATTCAAAATTTTTTATTAGAGAATAAGGATAAATATCCTGATATTGAAAGTTTAAAGATAGCTGTGATGGGCTGCATTGTTAATGGACCAGGTGAAAGCAAGCATGCTGATATAGGCATTAGTTTGCCAGGCAAAGGTGAGGATGATATTGCAGTTGTATTTATTGATGGTGAAAAAATACACACTCTCAAAGGCAATATATTTGAATCTTTTAAAGAAATTTTATTGAATTATGTAGAGAGGCGATTTAGTACACACAGAATTATTAGTTAGGAGATTCTAGATTATATTAACAAAATTTGGTGCCCACGGCCAGACTTGAACTGGCACGGGATTGCTCCCGACGGATTTTAAGTCCGTTACGTCTACCGATTCCGTCACGAGGGCTAGGCAGATTATCAGAGATATTTTACACATCTTGTGAGAATGTGTCAAGATAAGTTCTAAAATGTAAAATCATCACCTAGGTAGAGCTTTTTAACTTGAGGATTTAAAATTAATTCTGCAGTAGGGCCACTGGCGAGGACACTACCATTGTATAATACATATCCTCGATCAACTATTGATAAAGCATCTTTAACATTATGATCAGTGATGAGGACCCCTATACCATGATTTTTAAGCTGCAAAATTAGCTTTTTTATATCTCCAATTGCGATCGGATCTATACCAGCAAATGGCTCATCTAATAGAATATATGATGGTTTGGTGGCAATACATCTAGCAATCTCAACACGCCTTCTCTCACCACCAGATAGTGCAATTCCTTTTATAGATCTAAGGTGTGAGATACCAAAATCCTCCAGGAGTTTTTCCAATGCTTCATTTGCTTCAAGTGAATCTTTTGCCTTCACCTCAAGAGCCATCATTATATTTCCTTCAACAGAAATGTTTTGAAAGATTGAGCTTTCCTGAGGTAAATATACTATTCCAAGCCTGGCTCTCTTATATGCAGGTAATTTTGATATATCCATATCATCCAAAAAGATGCTACCAACATCACTACCAGTTAAACCGATTGTGATATAGAATACAGTGCTTTTACCAGCGCCATTAGGTCCAAGCAGCCCAACTATCTCACCTTTCTTCACATCAAAACTTACATCTTGTACTATGCGCCTACCACCAACTATCTTACCAATATTTTGTACTGCAAGAGTCATATTATTTTTTTGTTTTTAATACAGATATAAAGGCGTTTTGAGGAATACTAACCCTACCTATCTCCTTCATTCTCTTCTTACCTTCTTTCTGCTTCTCTAATAGCTTTTTTTTACGTGTTATATCTCCACCATAGCATTTAGCAGTCACATCTTTCCTCATTGCGCTGATAGTTTCTCTGGCAACTATTCTACCTCCTATTGCGGCCTGTATTGGAATTGCAAACATGTGTTTGGGAATTAAATCTTTTAATGAAACACAAAGCTCTCTACCACGGTTTTCAGCTTTAGATCTGTGGACTATGATTGACAATGCATCAACAGGTTCTGAGTTAATTAAAACCTTTAAAACAACTAAATCACTCACTTTATAGATATCAAATTCCCAATCAAAACTTGCATAACCTTTAGAACAAGATTTCAAACTATCATAAAAATCATAAACTATTTCATTGAGAGGAAGTCTATAAATCACCATCACACGGTCTCCAACATAGCTCATAGATATCTGCTCACCTCTTTTTTGAGTACAGAGCTCCAATACAGAACCAAGATATGTATCAGGTAACATCATGGTTGCTTTAACCCAAGGCTCCTCCATCATCTCAATTTTAGTTGGATCAGGCATATCATTAGGATTATGTAGAGAGATAAACTCACCATTTCTAAGATGTATTCTATAAACAACGCCTGGTGATGTTGTGATAAGGTCTACGTTGAACTCACGCATCAACCTTTCTTGAATGATTTCTAAATGTAAAAGCCCTAGAAAACCACATCGAAAACCAAATCCTAAAGCACTTGATGTTTCAACTTCATATGAAAAACTTGAATCATTTAAATGTAATTTTGTTAGACTATCCTTAAGAATTTCAAAGGCCCCTGCATCAGTTGGATATAAACTACAAAATACTACTGGGACAACCTTTTTGAACCCTTGCAAAGCATTACCACAAGGTTTTTTATCTTCTGTAATTGTATCTCCGACATTACAGTCTCCTACTTGCCTTATAGATGCAGTAATGAATCCAACTTCACCAACTGTCAGCTCATCAACTGGGACCTTTTTTGGAGTAAACATGCCTACATTCTCAACTGTATACACTGCATTATTTGACATCATCCTGATTGACATCCCCTTTCTCAGGGTGCCATCGATAATTCTCACAAGTATAACAACTCCAATATATTTATCATACCAGCTGTCTACAAGCATTGCTTTGAGTGGATTATTAGCGACACCCTTTGGCGAAGGTAAATACTTGACAATTGCCTCTAATACATCTTCTATTCCAACACCAGTTTTAGCAGATATCATCACTGCATTTTCAGTATCAAGGCCAATCACTTCTTCTATTTGTTGTTTTACTCCCTCAGGATTAGCTGCTGGTAAATCAATTTTATTTAAAACTGTTATGATTTCATGATTAGCATCAATAGCCTTGTATACATTCACAAGAGTCTGAGCTTCTACTCCTTGGCTAGCATCTACAACTAGAATAGACCCCTCACATGCTGCAAGTGATCTACTAACTTCATAACCAAAATCTACGTGGCCAGGTGTATCTATTAGATTTAAAGTATATTCAGTGCCATCTTTAGATGTATATTTTAATCTGACTGTTTGAGCTTTAATTGTAATGCCTCTTTCTTTTTCTAATGGCATTGAATCGAGTACTTGAGAGACCATCTCCCTAGCTTCGAGCCCTCCACACTTTTCTATAAGTCTATCAGCAAGTGTTGATTTGCCATGATCTATATGTGCTATAATTGCAAAATTTCTAATATTTTTCATGTATTTTTATATTCTCTTTTTTAAGCTGCAAGTTAATTCCATCTGTGATATCATATGAAAGGACTTATCTATAGTGTAATTTAAAATTTACTATGAATAATTTTATTTAATGATGAATATAAATGAAAAGTAATTTATGCACAATAACGGTAATTATGCTAGACAGCTTAACTATTTACTTGAGACGAGTGATGTAAAAAAACCTATAGTCCTAGTTGGTAGTGCAGGTAGTGGGAAAAGCACTGTAGGGAGAAGAGTTGCAAAAAAAGTCAAGTTACAATTCTACGATAGCGATAGAATAATCGAACAGCGTGAAGGAATGAGTGTGATAGAAATATATGAAAAATATGGTCAGGAATACTTCACAAAAAGAGAAAAGGAAGTTATCGAAGAAGTCTTAAGCAGCTATGGGACTGTTGTTTTATCAACTGGGAGCAATGCATTCATAGATAAAGAAATGCGTGAATTTATTAAAGCAAATTCAGTCACTGTATGGCTATATGCTGATATAAATGTTTTAGCAGAAAGAATTTCAAGAAGAAATAGCAGACCAGGATTTACACCTGAAAATATTGAAGAAACTCTAAAGGATATTATTACACGACACTATCCCATATATGACGAGGCTGATATAGCAGTGGAAAGCCATGAACATGATATATACAAAGTAGTTGATATAGTCATTTTAAAACTCAAACAATATTTTGAAGAATTATTAATTTAGTCATAAAACAACCTTCTATATTTGAATATTGCGATACCTTATTTTAACCATTATCATTGCACTTTTAGGGCTTGCAAAGGCTTCTGATACATTCAATTGGATTGATCTATCATCAAAAAAAACATATATAGAGAAGGTTTTGCATGATAAATTTGCCTTAAAAGTTGAATTTGATGATCTTATAATATTTAAGTTTTTTCCAAATCCACACATGTCCTTAATGTTTTTTAAGATCTCTTATGAAGATCATTTAATGATTAATGGATCAAAAGTATCACTAGATATACCAATGAAATACATTTTCAATGTTATTATTGGTAGTAATTTAATGGAAGGGTTTTTAAGATCTAATGAGACTATAAATATTGCAGATGTTTTTATAAATGCTGAAGTTATCAAAAGGTATATAAATGATAATATTGAAACTAAAAATAAGATGAGACTACCTCAATTAAATATTAATCTTCAAAAGGGTAATGTTATAAATGTTAAATTTAGTTCACTATTAAATAGTGAGCTTCTAATAGAAAATACTGTGGTGAAAATTAGTGATAGTCCTAATATTGATCTCACAGGTGAAATCAGCAATGCTTTTAATAAAAAAGTAAAATATGAAGTAAAAATATCTAATGCAGAAAAAGGACATAATGTTGAGTTTTTTGCTAGTGATATGAATACTACTTTAAACTTTAATCTACATGCCTTTGATTATGAAGATCTTACCCTAAAAAGGGGGACTATAGAGCTCAAAATAGACAATTTAGAAAACTCTTTAAATAATCTTACAAAGACTAATGAAAGTATACCAAATATTGGTAAAAAACCACAGCACTATGTTGGATTTAAGGGCGATATCGTTACAGCATCTGATGGTGTGATAAGTTTAGAGAATATATCTTTTGAAGGAACCCTTTTGCAGAATCCATCTCTTGAAATGAAAATATATAAGATATCTGATGATATCATTGAATCAAAAATAGCTTTTTCTGCATCATTATTAGACTTAGGATTCCTAAAATATAAAGATTTACAAAGGCCTGAAATATTATTCAGTAATGCTTCTTACATTTTGTTAATTCCATCCTTCAACCATAATTTGAATATAAATTCGAAGATCGATATCAAAAAAATTTCTGTAGTGAATGAAGTGATTAAGGATTTTAAATTAAATGCTTATAATATTTTTGGAAACACTGTGATTGAAACGCTGCAGTCTGTTTTACCTGGTGAATCGAATCTTAATATGCATGGTGTGATTTCAACTAATAATATCAGAAAAAAATTCAATGGTGTTGTAGAAATTAGTTCAGAAGACCCTGATAAACTCATACAGTGGTATCAAGGGATAAACCTACTTGATAGTGAAATAAAAGATAAAATGGCTATCTCAGCTAACCTCATGATAATGAATGATTTCATTAAAGTTTATAACTTAAAAGTCAATACTGCTAAAACTCAAATCAGCGGTGCAATAAGCCTATATAATATGCCATACGACGCACCAATTAAAAACTTACTAATCAAGGCTAGAGGTATTGACCTTGATGCAATAAAACTCACAGATGCATTTGATAAATATTTAAAAAGACTATACCTTGCAGATCGTGATAAAACTGGTGAAGACTATTTTAAAATTACAAATACAGATAGCTGGATAAGATGTTTTGATAAATATTTAAATATGGAGCTAGACTTCGATGATTTAACAGTTAGAGGTCAAAAGATTAATAATGTTAAAACAATCATTAATATAAAACCAAGCATATTAAATATAAAAAAAATAACATTTGATGATCCAAAAATCAGTGGTGACTTTGATTTTAAATTTGTATTACCAGTAATGAGACCTCAAATCACTACAAAGCTTGATTTACAATATTTAGATTGGAACTTTTTTAAATCAATTTTACCCCCATATTATTACTTCTATACAGGCGACAAAGAAATGAGTGAAAGAATTAATTGGTTTGCAGCTAATAGTTATGATGGTGCACTTAAGATTGATATTTCTAAGCTAAAAATCAATGATTCAATGGTAGTAGAAGATATTAATACTCTCTTGCAGTTACAGCTTGGCTCTTTATTGATGCCAAAACTTAGCTATAAATTATGGAATGGCAGTTTTGAAGCCAAGGCAGGCCTAATCATATCAAGCTATAATCCACTATTGAGCTTACAGTTTAATATTTTTAATGTTAACCCAAGAGAGCTGTTTAAAAATATTACAGGCGCTGATAAAATAGATGGATATATGAGCTTTGCAGGAGACTTAAAAAGTTATTTCAAGAATTTTGATGATATTGAAAGAATGACAGGGCAAATAGTTTTTGAAGGTGCTCAAATCTCATGGTATGATATTGGTCTTGAGGATGTGATTAAAATTGTAGATAGTAATTATACTAAAGATAGTAAACTAACAAATATAGATTATTATATGCGTTATGGTAAAACTCTCTTTGACTCATTAAAAGGATCTATGTTAGTTAGTAAAGGCATTGTGAGAATGGAGAATGCATCTCTTGTATCGTCTAGGCTAGCTGGAGTTTATAGTATGAACTATAATTTCCTTACAAATGAAGTAAATGGAGTTGGTGCCTTTGCATTTATACCTATAGATAGTAAAGATACGCTGATGATAAAGACTAAAACAATTGGAAAATTACCCAGTCCACAAAATAATACAGTTGACTATAAACAAGTCACAGACTTTGTTAAAAAGACTGCAACAAATTAAAAATAAAAATATTAAATATGTCATACGCAATACAAAATGATTATAAAAAAGATCATATAACACTTGAAACCAAACATGGCAAAGTAGTTATGAAATTATTCCCTCAGGTGGCCCCTAATCATGTTAAAAGGATTCAGGAGTTAGTTGAAGAAGGATTTTATAATGGCTTAAAGTTTCATAGAGTGATTGATGGCTTTATGGTGCAGACAGGTTGCCCTAAAGGTAATGGTACTGGTGGTAGCAACAAGAGCAATCTCAAAGCTGAATTTAATGAAATACATCATGGTAAAGGCATAGTTTCAATGGCAAGATCAACGGATTTCAATAGTGCTAATAGTCAATTTTTTATCATGTTAGGTGATGCACCATCTCTTGACAGACAATATACAGTATTTGGGCAAGTTATTAGTGGTATGCAGTATGTTGATATGATTAAAAAGGGTGATAGTAATAGAAATGGAACTGTAGATAATCCTGACACAATAGTCTCAATGTATTTAGGTATGCCGGATGAGCTAAACTCATCATCAGATTTTGCAGCATCTAGCCCATTTACAAACTAATTATTAAGAAAATAAACAATGTCAGAAAATCATATTCTTTATAAAGAGTCTCTTGAAATGCATGAGAAAAAGCCTGCAGGGAAGGTTGGTCTTTGTATGACGAAACCCCTAAATAATCAAAGGGATCTTGCTCTTGCTTATTCACCTGGTGTTGCTGCACCATGCCTAGAAATAGCAAAAGATAGTAAAAATGCATTTAAATATACATCCAAAGGCAATACAGTAGCAGTTATTAGTAATGGTACTGCTGTGTTGGGTTTAGGAGATATTGGCCCTGCAGCATCTAAACCTGTAATGGAAGGAAAATGTGTCCTTTTTAAAAGATTTGCTGATATTGATGCTGTTGATATTGAAGTTAATACTAAAGACCCTAAGGAGTTTATAGAGGCAGTGAGTAGAATAGCAGACACATGGGGTGGGATTAATCTTGAGGATATAAAAGCTCCAGAGTGTTTTATTATAGAAAATGAGCTGAAAAAAATATGTAATGTCCCTGTATTTCATGATGACCAACATGGTACAGCTGTCATTGTTGTTGCAGCTATGATCAATGCTTTAGAGATTACTAATAAGAAATTTGAAGATGTGAAAATAGTTGCTAGTGGTGCTGGCGCTGCAGCCATAGCATGTTTAGACCTACTAGTCAAAGTGGGAGTTAAAAAAAGTAATATTGTGATCTGTGATACAAAAGGCGTCATTTATAAAGGTAGAACCCATGGAATGAATGAGTGGAAGGAGAATTATGCAATTGATACGACAAAGCGTATAATAGA
This sequence comes from Candidatus Fokinia solitaria, assembly GCA_945875075.1. Lineage (GTDB taxonomy): Bacteria > Pseudomonadota > Alphaproteobacteria > Rickettsiales > Midichloriaceae > JALQUO01. The sequence continues at coordinate 9,468 of CAMCJK010000022.1, forward strand.
AGAAGTAATGTGTGGAGCAGATATCTTCCTTGGTCTTTCAGTAAAAGGAATAATTTCACAAGAGATGGTAAAAACAATGGCAGCTGAACCTATTATTTTTGCATTGGCCAATCCTGATCCAGAAATAACACCAGCAGAAGTATATGCAGTGAGAGATGATGCAATAGTTGCTACAGGAAGATCTGACTATAATAATCAGGTAAATAATGTGATGGGATTCCCATACATATTTAGAGGCGCTCTTGATGTCCAAGCTAGAACTATTAATGATGAAATGAAAATAGCAGCAGCAAAAGCCATAGCAGGTATTGCAAGGCGTGAAACAACAGCTGAAGTCAAAGCTGCATATGAAGGAAAGTCTCATAAGTATGGACGAGACTATATAATTCCTGTGCCATTCGACTCAAGATTAATGAATGAAGTACCTATAGCAGTTGCTAAAGCTGCTATGGAGACAGGTGTTGCTAATAAGCCTATCGATGATTTTAAAGCATATGAGATTGAATTAGCATCACGTATAACTCACAGCTGATATATACATCTTACAGCAGACAGAGAAGATTTGAAGTATCATTTTATTTCTGTTTTTTATTGTGAGTCAAAACAGCTGAGACAACTTTTTCATCGTTGATAAATTATATATAATCCTTATGAATGAAGATATAATCATCATTATCATGAGTGAAGCGATATGATTCAAAATGGCTGGATTACTACATCACAAAGATGGATTTGATAACAATAGAACAGATTTTCAACTTGATTGGGTGTACTCAGAATATTTTTCTAATTTTTTTCTTTCTGATCTTGCTTTCGTTAACATCTATCATATATAGTAAATTATATAGGATTTAATAAAATTTCTAATAATGCAAATGATAAACATGATGGAGAAAGCCCATGCACCTATCGTCAAGTTTATACCAGACAGTGCACTAAATGCATATATAAGACAGGTGAATGCAATACCAATACTATCTTTGGAGGAGGAGAGTAATCTAACTGAACGACTATGGAAAAAAATCGATTTTGCTGCGGCTCAGAAGCTTGTACTGGCTCATTTACGATTGGTAGTTAAAATTGCTCAGAACTTTAAGTCTTATGATTTACCGATGCAAGATATGATATCTGAAGGTAATATAGGCTTAATGAAAGCTGTACAGAAATTTAGTCCAGATGTTGGCTGTAGGCTTGCTACTTATGCTTCTTGGTGGATAAGAGCAGCAATACAAGAGTATATTTTGAGTAGCTGGTCAATGCTTAAAATCAGTACTAAGACAATGAAAGAAAAACTTTTTTATAAACTGCGTCAAACAAAAGATTGCATTATGAAAGTCATGAACGGCCTTGATGAAGATATGAGTCTTACAAACTTACAAACTATTTCACTTAATGCACCACAATCTTGCCAAAACAATACTGCATTGATAGATACTATAGGCTCAGACGAGCCTTGCCATGCTGAAAAAATAATCGCCAATAATGAGAAAGAAAGGAAGAAAATACTACTTCAGAATGGTATAGAACATTTAAATAAAAGAGAAAAAGATATTTTATATAGAAGAAGACTCAAGAATGTGCCTGATAAATTATGTGAGATTGCTAAATCATACGGTATTTCATCTGAGAGAGTAAGGCAAATAGAAGATAAAATTATATTAAAGCTTAGAAGTTTTGCCTTTGCAGGATAATGCAATAAATGCACTGAAATCAGTCAAAAATCTTTTTAAAGAGCTTGGACATCCACCGACTGATGCTGAAGATATATTTACGTATGTTTTAGGTATAACGCTTGAAGATCTTATATTTGGTCATCATCAACTAAGTGATGCAAATAAAGAAAAAATTCAAGAAATCATTACAAGGACAGCTAATGGTGAGCCAATAGCATATACCATAGGGCAGAAGTTTTTCTGGGATTACTACTTTAAAGTCACAAGAGATACACTTATACCTAGACCAGAAACAGAAATACTTGTTGCAGCTGTGCTGAAAAAAATTAAGGAGAATCAACCTTGTAAATCAAAAACAATCAAAATTTTAGACTTAGGCACTGGATCAGGATGTATTTTAATGTCTATTTTGAAAGAATCAAAGAAAAATTATTCTAAAGTTTTTGGAGTTGGTATAGATATCTCAACTCGTGCGATAGATGTTGCAAGATATAATGCAAAAAATCTAGAACTAGATGATGAAATACAGCTCATCTGTTGCGATTGGAATGACCTTCTGCAACACTTTCCAGATGACAAATTTGATGTCATTGTTAGCAATCCCCCATATATACCATCAAGCGATATACCTAAACTTGATCTCAGTGTTAGAAATTTTGAACCATATACCGCACTCAATGGTAGTAATGATGGACTGGAATGCTATAGACAAATTATATCGATTTTAAAGCAAATGGATATAAAAGATACTACTATTGCATTTGAATTTGGCATCGCACAAAGCAAGGATATTGAATTAATGATGTCTGCAATCGGTTCATTTGAGATCTTAAAAGACTTTGCAAACATTCCACGCATCATCATCAGTAAATAAATTGACATCATTGTACAACCTGTGGTATTATAAGTTAATAAAAAACAAAATGCCAGAAAACAAAACATCATTATTCAATTACATAGATCCATATATGATAGATAGTCTATATGATGAGAGTGGTAAATTGAAAAATAAAGAATTTCTTGAGACAATAAATATAACTATAGAAGGTAGTACAAAGAATTTATATGAATATTTAGATAGCATTAAAGTTCCTCCAAAGGTGGTGATAAAAGCTGAAACAGAAGCTACAAACGAGAGTAATGTAGACGTTAAAGGTACAATGTGAAAAACAACAAGCAGCAATAGCTGAAAAAGTTATACCAATGATAAATTTCATACTAGGAGCGCTACAAAGCGCTACTGTTTCTAGGAAAATGCTTTTTGATTACATCGTTCATATTATTAAAAATAGTATTCCTACATATGTTAAAGTCTTCATCAAAAACAAACTCCCAAACCCTCAATATTCAGATGGTGAAAAGCTTACAATTGCTAAGCAACAACTTATAAAGGACAAATTAACAATAGCTGATATAGCAAATCTTTTTCAAGTAGAGAATGAGGCATTAGTTCTAAAGCCTGAATTAGAAGCGTTATTGAAACTTCAGCCAATGGTAGAAAATAAGATAACTTTCGTGCAGAAGGTGTCGCAACCCCTACAGATCATTATAGAAGATATACAAACTGAGTATCAGAAAGACAAATCTTTTTTTATTGCCAATATATTGTCGTTGGGTGTTTTGTGGACAATAAAGAATGTAGATCGTATCAAAAATGAATTGGCAGAACACTAACAGGTGATACAGCAAATGATCAATGAGAAAATTTCAAATATACCAAAAGACATAAAAGGCTTGATACAAACTGTACAAAGTAGTAATCTGCAAATTGAATCAAACAACCATTTGACAATAAGCATAGTAAATATTAATAATCAAAAAAGTATTTAATCCATTTCAGAGGCAGAAAAAAAACTTTTAGAATCATTTAAAAAAATTGGTGAATTATTGACTCAAGAGCTCCCAAACAAAGCTAACATCAACAAGGAACTAAGCGATGGCAATTTTAATGCGCAGTTCGTAAAGCTACAAAAGAACTGGTATGATTTCGACTGTTGAAACAATCAACAAAATGTCATTATAGAGCTCTTTAAAAGTGCGATGAGTGTTTTTACAAAATTATCTCATCACAGTAGTAAGAATAACAAAAGAGTTTATAGGATTGCTATGTGCTGAAGGAACGATGCAATTAAATTCTGATGAAGCGCTAGATAAAATACTAAGAGATATTGAACATTCAAATCCTCTAGTATATAGCTTAAATGCAAAACGCGTCAGAGATTTGCAAAATAAAAAAGGCAATCTAAGTAATACACAAAGATAATAAGATATGAAACTTTGGACTTTATTTTTGATATTCTTTTTAGTTGGATGTGAAACTATCAACCAATCAGAAAGTAGCTATAATATTAACATTTCACTTGCCAATCTACAAAAATCTGACACAGTCAGAAGGGGGTATGAAAGCAACATAGAAAGGTTTCAATATCTTCTGCAAAATTCAATCGACAATATGTTATCTGATCTCAACACAAAAAACTTTCGATGCCAAAATGATCAAAATTTCATCTTAAATATTTCATATCAAAGTGATGATATTTATGACTCTATAAAACAATCTAAGTCTCTTAAAAAACATTCTTTATTTTTCTATTTACAATATAGTTTAAAGAATATGATTGATGGCGAAACATTGATAACTGGAAAGATTAGAAGTATTGATAGTTTTATAATGCCAAGTAATTTTTATGCTGACACCTTATCATCTGAAGATGCTCAAATCTCTGGAATTTCAAATCTTACAAAGCAGTTAGAGTTAGAGCTTATGTATTACTTACAACATACTGACAATAAATGATCAGTAATTTTTCATATACATTTGCTTGCAGATGATATCTCACTATTGTAAACTATGTTGTGATACATAAAAACAATAACTTTTACTAATGAATAATGAATTAAAAGCAGATATGCTTTTCGTAGGTCTAACAAGGCCTCCTATGTTATTTGGTGTTAGCTATAACTTTGCAGTTGCGAATGCTATCTTCTCAATGTTTTGTTATATACTGACATCAAATTTCGCATATTTTGCTATGATGTTCCCAATACATGTATTAGGCTATTATCTTTGCTCTAAAGAGCCAATATTTTTAGAATTAATGCTCAATAGGAATAAAAATTGTCCAAGGTGTTGGAACTTTACTTATCATAGAGGCAATTCTTATGATCCTTCTTAAGCTATGAATTATTCATCATTTTTAAATATTTCCAAACCCAAGCCCAAAGGGCAAAAAGTATTTGATAATGAGTTCAAATCTAGTAAGTTTATTGGAGTCAAGTCTCACTGGAATGAGGATGTTTTATTGATGACTGACAACCGCCTCATGCAAGTTATTAAACTTGGGGGATTCTCATTTGAAACAGCTGATGATGAAGATCTGGATATTAAAAAATCACTGAGAAATGGGCTTTTTAAAGGGGTTGGTGATAGCAGTGCAAAACTATATACGCATATTATTAGGAAAAAGCAGATACCTTATCCACAAGGCTACATTAATCCTGATATGCCATATGGGTTCACAGCATATCTTGACAAGAAATGGGTTGCAAGAAGCAATCAGAAAGAATCATTTATTAATGAAATATATATTAGCATTATATATAAAGCTAGCTATACTAAAAACTTACTAAGAGATATCCAAAATAAATTTTTGAGAAAAGATCACCGTGATCATGCATGGGAACATGCAATGCATGATGCACATGATGGATTATCAGAGGTGTCATCTAGAATCATAAGTAGTTTATACGATTATAGTCCTGAGATTTTAGGGATTGAAGAGGTAGATGGCATCAAATACTCAAGACCTGCAGAGTTTATAAGCAAAATAATCAATGGTGTTGAAAGTAGGAGAATTTTATATACATTAGATGACTTATCAAAACATATAGTAAATGCACGACTGGTTTTCAAAAATAAGCTCATTGAAATCAAACAACATGATGGACGCTCGAAGTTTGCTGGTATAGTAAGCATAAAAGAGTATGGCCCTAAAACTTGGGCTGGAATATTAGATTCTTTCTTAAAAATGCCATTCGAATTTGTGATCTCACAATCATATGCTTCAATCAATAGGCAAGTTGCAATGAATAAAATGCAGTTGCAGCAAAACAGAATGATTCAATCTGAAGATAAAGCTATATCACAGGTAATAGAAATTAGTGAAGCCCTTGATAAGGCAATGAGTGGCGAAATAGGATTTGGTAGTCACCACATGACTGTAATGTGTATAGAAGACAGTTTAAAAGCCTTAGAAAGTGTTTTATCGATGGCTTTAGTTGAAGTAAGCAGTACTGGTGGTATGAGTGTGAGAGAAAAGACCAATATGGAGCCTGCCTTTTGGTCTCAAGTGCCAGGGAACTTTCATTTAATCGGTAGAAATTCAGTAATTAATACAAATAATTTAGCAGCTTTTAATTCATTCCATAATTATCCTTTAGGTAAACCAGATCATAATTTTTGGGGAGATGCTGTGACTGTCTTAGATACTACATCAGGCACGCCATACTATTTTAATTTCCATTTAAGAGATATAGGTCATACAACAATTATAGGTCCAACTGGAGCTGGTAAGACAGTCCTAATGAACTTCTTAAGTGCACAGGCGCAAAAATTCAGATGTAGATTGTTTTTCTTTGATAAAGATCGTGGTGCTGAGATATTTCTAAGGGCAATAAATGGTACATATACTATAATCGATCCAGGAAAAAAATGTGGTTTCAATCCACTTCTATTGCCAGATACAGGCGAAAATAGAATATTTCTCTTAGAGTGGTTGAAACAGCTTGTATCAACACTTGGAGAGCAGGTTTCAGCTGAAGACATATCGCTTTTATCTGCTGCAATTAATGGTAATTACAAACTCATACCTAAAAATAGAAGACTAGGTAACATAGCACCATTTCTTGGATTAGAAGGCCCTGGAACACTTGCTGGAAGGTTAGCTATGTGGCATAGTAATGGCTCTCATGCAAAAATTTTTGATAATGAGGGTGATATTATTGATTTCTCACAAGCAAATATCTTCGGCTTCGAAATGGCCGAGCTACTCAAAGATAAATTTTGTTTAGCCCCAGTGTTGTTATATCTTTTTCATAGAATTAATATATCTCTTGATGGCTCTCCAACAATGATAGTATTGGATGAAGCATGGGCTCTCATAGATAATCCAGTTTTTGCACCAAAAATAAAAGATTGGTTGAAAGTATTGAGGAAATTAAATACTTTTATTGTGTTTGCTACTCAAAGTGTTGAAGATGCAAGCAAGAGTTCTATAAGCGACACTTTAATTCAGCAGACAGCAACTCAGATTTTTTTACCAAATCTCAAAGCTACTGAAGTTTATAGAACTGCTTTTTTATTAAGTGAACGTGAACATCATCTCATAAGAACAATAGATCCAGGGAGTAGATTCTTCTTGATAAAGCAAGGAGTTGATGCTGTAATTGCAAGAGTCGATCTTTCTGGAATGAGTGACATTATTAATATTTTATCAGGAAGAGCAGATACAGTATTGATATTAGACAGTGTAATCCGTGAGCATGGTGATGACCCTGAAGTATGGATACCAATATTCAATGATAAGATACAAAACTTACAAAATAAACAGTAATAAAACAATTGCTATATGACTTTTATAAAAAAATTTTTATTACTTTTAACTTGTATATTCTGTTTTGAAGTAATTAGTGATTTAGCACCACAAGAAACACATGCTGCTTTCGACTCACTTATTGAGTATGAAACAGCTACACACTACGATGGTTTCGTTGATTTTTTAATAAAGGTTGTTGAAGATATTTATAATTGTTTTTGGGCTAATCTAATTTTAAACTTTGGTCAGTTAAAGCAGACATGTATTCCAAGATTAATTACTCAAGAGGGTAGTTATGAGGATGATTGTAATGGCAGTGCTGATAATGACAACTTTATAAAAAGTCAAGGGATTACTAGTGTGATTTTTATAGGGCTGCTAGTTGCTGCAGTCATATTGAGTTATGTTCCAGCCGTAGGTCAATTAGCATGGATATTGATTGGTGTCCCAGCTATTCAACTTCTAGTTACTTGTCTTGGTTCTTATGTTTTAGCCCCTCATGAATATATTAATTATCTTTTAGGACATGTGACCTGCGAAGATGATGATGGTGTTGTAACAAATAAGCATCCAAAAGCAATCACACAAGTAGATGTGCCTTTTTTCTATAAATGTCTTGAGACTCCAGTACCAAAAGATTTAAAAATTTTGGATTCAAGACTAGATGCGCAATATGGTAACATGACTGGGCCTTCTGCTCCATACTGCCAGCCTGGAAATGATATATATGCTGTGAGTAATCTACCTGCAAATGATCTTGGGATAACACAGGATGAACTGGTTAGTGCAATAATAGTGAAAAAAGTAGGCTTTTGGGATATTATTAAGTTGGGTGATAGATCTTTATGTGACACAAACAAAAATGATACAACAATGGTGTTTACGATGAAAGATGTCAGAAATGGTGTGGAACATGGAAATTGGCCAACTACAATAGCCTTTTATAGACTATATAGTGGTAAAATACAGCTATGCTCAGCTACTTCAACCATGGTTGCACCAATAATAAATGGCTGTACTTATGTAGCTCCACCGATAGAAATGGTTCATATCGATGCTGCTTATACTGCAAATACTAGATGCTCATATTTCCTGTCATCAAGAGAGGACCTTATTTCATTAGGTGTAGCAATAACTAATTCACATAGAGTAGCTGGAGATTTCCCACCTGTTGGTCTCTTTTTACAAAGTGATCTACACATACTCAGCACTACAGTAGGGTGTCTACAAGATCTATTAGCAAAAATCGTTGTGAGTAGTACTAATGATATAAAAGACTCATTTTTGTATCAAATACAAATGACGATGCGTAATATAGCTAAGGTAATCTTAATTTTATACATTTCTCTTCTTGGTATTAAAATAATTAGTAATCCTCAACCCCCTCAAATGGGTGAAGTAGTAATATATGTATTAAAATTTGCCTTTGTAGTTGTAATGTCAGGCTTATTAGGTCCAAAAATTTGGTATGACGATGACACAAACAACAACCATGGATTGTATAATTTACTAGTAGACTCAATGGATGATTTATCCAATAGAGTATTACAAAGCACAAATACAATCAGCCCTGTTAATATGTGCTACTTTGATTATAATGGTACAAACTTGTTATCAAACAATGAGATACCAGTAGATAAATATGGCTCAAAGGTTCAGGAAACTCTTAGTATAAGAGGAAAGTCTGGCTATGTGAAATTAACTGTTTGGGATTATATTGACTGTAAGCTTATAGGATATTTGAATTTAAATTCCTGTAAATATACTGTTAGTGGATTAATATCCTTCTGGCTTGTTTCAACATGCATACTCTTTCCTGGTACATTTTTACTTGGAGCT
>CAMCJK010000023.1 GCA_945875075.1 Candidatus Fokinia solitaria
TGTGATCTTTTCCTGCTACAGTATGTGCAGAAGCCTCCATTGAAGACCACATTGAAGCCCCCATTGAAGCAGTGAAAAACGTTAGAAATAAAAACTGTTTCATTGTATTAATAAGTTAAGTTTGTTTGTTACAATGCAAAACTGAAGCCTTGTGATTCATAACTTATATATAGAAAATTATGATACACATTAAAGCAAGCACCAATAAAGCACAACTATTTTGCTTGTCTGATCACACAGTCTACATTTATAAAGGGTTTTGACAACTAAACATTTGAACTCTAAAGGTTTTTAGTTTATGTAGTTGTTTTTAGTCTACATATTGAAAATTAAAATGTTCTACAAAGGTCTTTTATCTAAAACAAGCTATTATATAATTGTTATTTAAGATATTGACAATGTTTGTCGATTAAAAATCACAAAGATGATTCCGTATTAATAATCTTATCCAGGCATCCCAATCTCTTTTACCCAGGTTTTCCTCAAACGTAAGCAGATCATTTACAGATTGCACACAAATGTTTCTTGTAGGGATGATCAGTTTTTGTCCCATTGAAAGTGTCATACATTGTGTTTTACATGCATTTTCAAGATGGTATGTAAAAAACATTGCTTCTTCAATTGCCCTGCCACATATTACAGCCCCATGATTTCTTAGAAACATTACATATTGTTTACCTAAGTCATTTATAAGTTTGTTTGTACTTTCAAAGTCAAGAAGCAATGAGTTATACTCATGATATGTAATTTTTTCAAAAAAGTGCAAAGCCCATTGACTAATTGGCAGCAATCCATCTTCACAGATTGAAACAGCTGTTGTCGCAGGTGTATGTATGTGGAAGATAGATTTTATATCAGGCCTTGAATTATATATTGCACCATGCAGCACATATCCAGTTTTATTATATTGATATTCACACCCCTCTAAAACTTCACCTACAATAGAAACTTTCATTAAAATATCTGGCGTTACTTCTTCAAATCTCAAGCCAAATGGGTAAATATAAAAGGCATTACCATCTTCTGATTTGGCAGATAGATGTGTATATGTGTGATCATCCAAGCCTAAATATGCTAATATTCTGTATGCTTGTGATAGCTTAACTTTGATTTCTTGACTCATTTTTTCATAAATTATCTTGACTTTTTATTTATTCTAAATGCTATATAGTTTTCATATCAAGGGTGCAATGTGTTTTTTATATAAAGCTTCAAGCCACCCTTTTAACTTTATCAGGCTCATACCTGTGCTAAAAAAATGTATTAATTTTATATGAAAAAACTCAATCTATCAATTCTCATATGTAATGCCCTAGAGTACTTTGATACAGCTTTATATATATTCTTAGCGCCAATTTTAGCAAAGCTTTTTTTTCCAACTGGTGATTATATTATGCAACTTGTTTGGACTTACAGTGGCATAGCTTTATCAGGATTTGCAAGACCATTTGGATCTTATTTTTTTTCTAAAATCGTACAAAAACGATCTCCTATATTATGTTTGAAGATGTCAATTTTTGGAGTCTCTATTGCTACTATATTCACTGCGTTAATTCCTAGTTATGAATCAATTGGAAGCTTAGCAACAATATGTCTCATGTTATGCAGAATAGTCTTAGGGTTTTTTATTGCAGGTGAGATAACTATTTCTAGAACATTTCTGATGGATAATAACAGTTCATATAAGATGTCTGCATTTTATGAATCATCAGCTATGGTTGGTATTATTTTAGCATCTGGCCTTAGTGCACTGATTTTCCTTAATGAAGAGACATCATATGAGCTTTGGAGAGTGGCATTTATATTTAGTGGTATGATTGGGTTTTTAGCCTATTATTTACGTAGTGATGCAGTAATGGCAGTAAGTCAGCCAATAGAAAAAAAGCCCTTGCAAAAAATCAAAATCTTACAAATTTTTGTCAATAGGGTAATGGGTAATATGACTTATTATATTCCATTTGTTCTGATGAATACAGTTATCCCTATGATCAATAAGAATGTTTCTATAACTGGAATGATGTCATATAATACAATGCTTCTTATTATTGATCTGCTAGCTTTCATTGGGATTTCAAGATTAAATTTAAGATTAGCTCCTAAAAGAGTCATTCGTTATACATATGGATTATTAGCAATATTAACACCCCTTCTTTTCGCTGTATTAGAAGATTCATCGCTGCTTGCTGTAACAGCTGTAAGAGCTGTAATTGTGATATTAGGTGTGGTAGCAGTAACAGCACAAAATCTCTATTTCAATGAGATGTTTAAAAATCCGTTAGAGAAATATCAGATGGTTGGCAATAGCATTGCAGTCAGTGATGCAATTTGCAAGGTAATACCTGCAGTTTTTCTATGGGTTTTTAATGTTACGGGGTCTATTTCTTCATTAGGGTTTTTCATTACATTTATAAGTATTATCTGTATCTATTGTAATAATTTAGATTGACTCTGATTTCTGTATATGTCTGCATTTAATACTAGGCCTATGGCAATTATCATAGTGACTAAATTGGATCTACCATATGACATCAATGGTAATGGAGTCCCAACTACTGGAAGTAGACCAGAGATCATTCCTATATTGATTGATATATGGAAGAAAAACATACTTGCAACACCAATACAAACAATTCTTCCATATCTACTTTTTACTCTAAATGCTATGAAGTAAATCATAAATATTAGTAGTAAATATAATGATAAAACACAGAGAACCCCATAAAACCCGAACTCTTCTGCTAATATTGTAAAGACAAAGTCAGTGTGTTTTTCAGGTAGGAAACTGAGCTGCACTTGAGTTCCATGCATAAAACCCTTACCATATAATCCACCAGATCCTATAGCTATTTTTGATTGCATTATATTATATCCAGCTCCAAGAATATCATCTTCTGGATTTAAAAATGTCATCAATCTACGCTTCTGATAATCATGTAAAAAATTCCATATGAATGGCATTGAGATAAGTCCTCCAATAATTACACAAACAAACTTCCAGATCCGCACATTAGAAACAAAAAATATTGTACCTGCAATTAGAATGATAATAGTACTTGTACCAAGATTTGGCTGTCTTAATATTATTCCGACGGGAATGAATGCAATTAAAAGAGGGATAATCAAATATCTGATTTTTGATACTTGTTCTAGAGAAAGTTGTGAAAAATACCTAGCTAAGGATAGAATAACTCCTATCTTAGACAGTTCTGATGGCTGTATTGTAATTCCTCCAATTTTTAGCCATCTTTGAGCCCCCATTGCAGTATGTCCTGAAAACTCAGCAGCAATTAATAATATAATACATAAAATTAACATGTAATATGAAATTTTAAAAAAATATCTTATTGGCATAAAAGAAGTTGCAAATGATAATAATAATGTAACTAATGCTGTATAAATCTGCTTGTTTGACCACTCATCTGGATTCCCATTGGCAGCTGAACACAAAATAATCCATCCACAACATAAGAGTAGCCCAGTGAGGCAGAGTAATATTATTGAGGATAATGAACTCCTATAAACCATTAATCATTATCTTTTGCTTTATTTATATATTGTGCCATTTTACTATAAGCTTCAGATATAGCAATTTTAGAATTAGCAGCTGAGACTTTTTTGATAATCTTTTTCGCTTCGACTGTTAATTCCCCTTCTTTATCCTGCAATGATTGGATCAGCTCCCTATCTTTGTCATTTATTTCAGAGAATACTTTGGAGATAGGCTTAGGACCACTATATCCTTGCTGAAATTTAAATATGCTATCTAATTCAGTTAATACATTCCCTACAATACCTTGAGATATTGAGATATGTGTATGCTCACTTTGAGCCCCAACAAACCATACTTCTACATTTTCAATGTTCATATTTGTATTATCATTATTAATCACTAATATAGAACCTCCTGAAGATTTATCTTCTCCACTCATGGAAAATAAGCATGATTTATGGTAAACTTTATCATTAACTATAACTTCACTTTTGATAGCCATACTTGTATCAAAAAACTCCTGATTTTGCTGATATATAGGAATGCTTGTAGGGAGATTAATAGTACTTGCAATACACCCTGTATTTTGTATTGTAATATCCTGAAGTTTTTCAGTATCAAATACAAGGCGATATTTGTTAGTGTCGAGATTCAACACTCCTTTTGCTATTACGCCAGTAGCTGATGTTTGCTCATTTATTGCACTAATTAGAGATTCAAGTGTATTTAAATGTGGTGTTATGTTTATACCATTAATTGCAAGAGGTTGTAATTGGTTTATTTCATTTGTTTGCTGATTAAGAGTTAAAACATCAAAATCACCGGTTGTAATAGCGACCGAAAATACATCTCTTAATACATTATTTGGGTCATGAAGATTTAGTTTATCAAAATATATCCAATCATCAGATGCCTTATATGCTCCTGAGTATTCTGAGAATCTTATATATGAATTATTATTACCATCCGACTCAATAACTGCATTGATTCTAGACATCTGGCTTACTTGATTTATTGCATAAACAATATCTTGTAAATGCATCCCTTCTTTAATAGATATTATAGAGCCATTGATGAAGAAAGTACCAGATTTGAATTTTTTACTATCTTTATCATGATTATTTATGACATAGCTATTAGGGAAAGCAGTAGAAGACTTTGATTTCACAGTTATGGCATCAAGTTTTATATCAAGATCTAACTCTATTTTATTGGTCCCTAATGGTTTATTATTTACACCTATTTGACGCCTTAATATTGGTGTGACGAAATTTTCAGAAGTACTATCAAATGATTCAACAAAAGCCTTTTGAACCTTTATTGGATCTGATTGTATGACCTCAATAAGCTTGCTTTCATTTAATTCAATCATTTGATCATACTCAATCTTAATATCTTTATCACCATCTCTTTTCTCGACTGTTATCTTGCCTTTTGATATACCTATTTCAAAACCTTCTATTGCTCTTAAAGATTCATCTATTCTCATAAATGAATTTTTAATCCTGATATTATCTTTTAAATAGTTTTTAGCTTTTAGATCTGCCTTATCACCTTCATAACTTTGTCTGAAAGCATTATAATTATCTACAAAGCTAATAATCGCCGTAAAAATGGCATTGAAATTATTTTGGACATCAAAAACTAGTTCCTTAGAGCAAGGTGTTCTTAGCGTTATGTCAATTCCATCATATATTTGTAATTTATTTGTTGTACTTGTTATTTTGATGCCATCAACTATTATTTGTGCATCTACAGGATCTTGTACAGGTTGATCTTTAAAAACATTTTGGAAAACACTATTGTTATTATCAAGAATCTTAAATCCATTTTCAATGCCTGGTATATCTGATTTGAGAATTAATGAATATTGCCCATGCCCTATTTGAAATACATCTGCATGTAAATTTGTGCTTTTTTTAAACTCATTTATCTTATTGGCTATTCTATTAAGACTATCTCCCTGATTTATTGTGACTGTATTATATTCAGGCAGCTTAATAAATTGATCAGCCGTTTTAAGCACCATGTTTGGGTCATATATTTTAATAACATTGTCAGCACCTATTGTTTCAGATCTTAAAATAATTCTATACTTATTGTTGGTATCTGATTCTACATCTGCTTTAACACCAATTTTAAGTTTATTAATCTGCTCACAAATCGATTTGAGAGTATTGCCTGCACTTAGAAGAATCTTTTTATCATTGATAAAAAAGTTGCCTTCTGAGAACTTTCCTACCTCATTACCCACTGCTACATCAGCAGCATTATCAAACTTATACTGTGACTCAATTGCATTGTTTTTTTGCAATATTTTAAATGATCCAGGTTTTAAAAGATTTTTATTAATGATCCCCCCACTTTCTGTAGCATTACTTATTTTACTACTAAAGCCTATACTTTGAAGCATTTCAGGTAATGCTATTTTTTCTATTTTAACTATTATAGGAGAGCTAGAAATTTGGCATTCAGGTTTAGCAGTTATATCAATGTATGACATAAAGTCTGCGACTTGTATTCCCACTGGAAATATTGCTTTTTCATCGAAAACACCCGGCTTATTTATATCTGATGGTATGAACTTCTTTATATCAATGTGTAGTTTCTCATTTAAATCTTCAAATTTCTTGCATGTAATTTTCTGCTGATTTATACTAACTTGATCATCTTTTATTTTTTGAATTTTCTCTTGTAAGGGTTTGGTTAAGAGATCTACGACTTTTTTAGTATCTTTGATATCAACTAACTCACCTTTTATATTGATCTTAAATGCTTCTGTTGGCATGAGATTTTTTGAAAAAATGTTTTTTCTTATAGAATTATATCATATCTTAAGTTTAAAAAAACTATGCCAAGTATAAAAAATAGTAGAGTTTTGCCATATAAAATAGAAATTTTATATAGTGTAATTATTGATGTAGAGCAGTATAACAAATTCATACCATGGTGCAAAAATATAGCTATTATTTCTAGAAAAAAACAAGAGATTATTAGTGATGTAGAAGTGGAGTTTTTGTTTATTAAGGAGAGATATAGGTCTATTGCTAAATTTAGCCCACCAAAGAAAAGAAATGGTGAGACTACTGCAAAAGCTAATATTGAAATGATACATGGTCCACTCTCACACCTATCAACTATATGGCATTTAAAAGCAATGGGAGAAGATAAAACATTTGTAGATTTCGCATGTGATTTCTCATTTAAAAATACAATATATAACAAAATTGCAAGCAGTGTTATTATGACAGCAAATAAAAAAATAATGGATTCATTCATAAAAAGGGCAGCTTTTTTAAGTGAGACCTCGTAGAGAAGTATGTTATGTGATATAATCCAGCTGATTAAATAATAAATATTATACCAATGAAGATTTCTGATTTATCTAATATAATCCAAAATAAGCTTACTGAGCTTTCTAAAACTGAAACCACGATAGAGCTTGAAGAATGTGGAAAAGTCGTCCAGGTGATGGATGGTATAGCTATAGTTTATGGCTTGAAAAACGTACAGTACAATGAAATGGTGACTTTTGAAACAGGTGTCAAAGGTTTCGTGATGAATCTTAAAGATGACTCAATAGGTATCGCTATTTTGAATGATAATAAGTCAATTAAAGAAGGAGATACTGTTAAAAGAACAAAGAAACTTGCAATGATGGTTGCTGGCAAAGGATTGCTTGGCAGGGTTGTCAATGCAGTAGGTGAACCAATTGATGGTAAGGGGCCTCTAGTTGATGTAGCAGAGTTCCCTCTTGAAGGTGAGACTCCAGACATTGTTTCTAGGAAATCAGTTTTTAAACCAATGCAAACAGGAATAAAAATTATAGATGCACTGATACCTATAGGGCGTGGACAAAGAGAGCTGATAATAGGTGATAGGCAAACAGGCAAAACTACAATTGCACTTGACACAATCATCAACCAGAAAAACTATAATGATAGCGCCCTTGAGAACGAAAAGGTTTATTGCGTATATGTTGCTATAGGTCAAAAGCAATCATCTGTTGCAAGAATTATCAGAATGTTAGAAGAAAACGATGCAATGGAATATACAACAGTAGTTGTTGCAACAGCTGCAGAAACAGCAACAATGCAATATGTCGCACCTTATGCTGGCTCTGTTATAGGTGAATATTTCCGTGATAATGGTATGCATGCACTCATAATATATGATGATTTAAGTAAACATGCTGTTGCATATAGGCAATTATCTCTTTTATTGAAACGCCCTCCAGGACGTGAAGCTTATCCAGGCGATGTGTTTTACTTACACTCACGTTTATTAGAAAGATCAGCACAGTTAAGTGATGCTAAAGGTGGGGGGTCTATGACAGCTTTGCCAATAGTTGAAACACAGGGTAGTGATGTTTCCTCATATATTCCAACAAATGTCATATCAATTACAGATGGGCAAATCTTCTTAGAGACCGATCTATTTTATAAGGGTATAAGGCCTGCAGTGAACATAGGATTATCTGTTAGTAGGGTTGGATCAGCTGCACAGACTAAAGCTATGAAATCTGTAGCTGGTAAAATAAAGCTAGAATTAGCACAATACAGAGAAATGGAAGGGTTTGCACAATTTTCTTCAGACCTCGATGCCTCTACAAGGAAGTTACTTTCAAATGGACAAAAAATGATTGAGTTGCTGAAACAAAAACAGCATCATACTTATCCTATGAATGAGCAAGTCATACTGCTTTTTACTGCTATTAATGGATATCTTGAGAAGATTAGTGTGAGTGATATAAAGGTTTTTGCAATCGAGCTGATTTTATCAATGAAACAGTCTCATAATGAACTACTTGATGTCATCAAAAAGGATGAAAAGCTTACCGATGAAACTGTTAAAGAATTACACTCAATTATTTCTGATTTTATAGAACAAAGATTTAAACCAGGCAATGTCATTAGGTGATTTAAAAAGACGCATTAATTCTATCAAGAGCACTAATAAGATAACTAAAGCTATGTCTTTGATAAGTGCTGCACAATTGAATCAAATAAAGTCCCTATCAAAGGGGTATACAGCATATAAAGAGCTTATTGAAAAAATTACTGCTGAGCTATCTTATGAAAACAGGAATCGTTTTGATAGAGATCTAGGAGTTATAACTTTACCAAATGAAGTTGTATTAGAGAGTGCACAAAAATTTGTATCTTTAAAAGATGAAAACAGTGCTGGAAATACTAATCTCATCATTATAGTAACGTCTGAAAAAGGTTTATGTGGAGCTTTTAACTCATCTGTTGTGAATAGAGTACTTAATTTAGTTGATGATCAATCTGATGTTTTATGTATTGGTAAAAAAGGCTATGAAATGCTTGTAAGGACACAAAAAATTAATATATTGAAAAATCATTATATTAAACTCGATTTGAAACAATTGCATCCACAGATAGTCAAAAGCTATATTACAAAGCCAATACTGAATTTAATAGGACTAAATAAATATGCAACTATAAAAATAGTTTATACAAAGTTCATTTCAACGTTGAAACAAGATGTATCTGTAAAACAACTTTTCCCATTAGTCATCAAGCATAAACCAAAAACAACAGATGTTCTTGAGTTTGATAGTAATCCGATGACTATGCTTAAACAGATCATTCCAGAATATTTACACTCGATTATATATCACTGTATTTTAAATAGTTTCAATAGTGAGACGGTCAAAAGAATGATTACTATGGATAGCTCTAGTAAAAATTCACAAGAGATGCTTGACGACCTTAGCTTACAATATAATAGGGCAAGGCAGACAAAAGTTACAATGGAGTTAATAGAAATAATTTCTGGAATGCAATGATATCTTGTACAAAAAAGATTGAGTTTGATGCAGCACATAGGATCATCGGACATGATAGTGGGTGTCAGATGGTTCATGGACATAGATATGCTGTAGAGTTCACCTTCACATCAACAGATCTAAACCATATGGGTATGGTAATAGACTTTAAAGAAATAAAAAATAGGTTTAAAAATTGGATAGACACTCATTGGGATCATAACATTATTTTACATAGAGATGATAAAGCTCTAGGAGATGCAATTCAAGGATATACTGGACAGAAGGTTTTCTATTTAGATTACAACCCTACTTCAGAAAACATTGCGTATTATTTATATAGTTTTGTTCTGCAAGAGGTTTTCAAGGACCTACCTAAATATATCCACTTATGTAAGATGATCAAGGTGTTTGAAACACCTACATCAAATTCTTGTTATTCTGTATAATTTTTTCAAATGTATGTCTAAATTGTTTTATACTGCATAAATTCATATTATAGAGACTATATATATAGATAATCTAAATACAGACCAGACAGTCTGAAAAAAGTTTTTAAAGAATTTATACAGCTTGAGGTTTTTCAGTATTATCAATTTGTTTCTTGTCACTTTCGCCTGTTGTCCAACAGTCCTTTGCTCTATTTCGCATTTCATACATTGACATATTTTTTTCACTATATATATAATTATACATATTGTTGAGCAAATCCTTAACATACTCCCACACTTTTTGCCACCCTGGTAAATTTTCATATTCTTTTTTAAACCGCTCAATCATCTTCTCTGTTAAAGGACCTTCATTATAATGAGTTTTAATACTATTAAAAACTTTGTGTATTATGCAAGATGCTTTAATTGCATAAAATTTTGCTTGGATGCTATAAGATTCTATATCAGGGAATGATAGAACTGTAAAATATTCTACATCTGTTGCTTGATTAAAATTTTTAGCCTCAAATGTATATTTAAGTTGAATTTGTGTGTTTGTAGTGTTTGTCATATTATTTATTATTTTTTATTAAATTTACTGATAATATTTGTTATATATTGCATATATTAAAATTTTATTAAATTTACTGATACTAATGGTTGTGAGATAGTTCATACCAAGGGCAAGCTTAGATTCAGCTGCACCTTTTATTTCTTATCGTTACTAGAATTATTTGTGTTTTTGATTTTATCTCTAGCTTTTGCTATTGCTTCATTTATTTTATCTTGACTGACTGCACCAACTAAAATTTCATCATCAATGATATATGTAGGAGTTCCTTGCAGATGCATGCTGTTTGCAATGATGCTATTTTGCTTGATTCGCTCTTCTATCTTATCCATATTTTGTCTATTCTCTATAAAGCTTTGAAGCTTCGCTACATCTATTCCACTGTTGCTAGCTATTTGCATCATATTGTCTCTATTTTTAGGTGACTTTGAAGTTAGAAGTTGAATCTGAAATTGTAGATATTTACTTTGATCAAGCATGCTAACTGCAGTTGCAAATCTTGTGGCTTCAACTGATTCAGCACCAAGCATTGGTAGCTCTATGAATATCATATTAATATCTGGATTTTGCTCAAGTAACTTACTATTAGTTTCTAACATCTTTGTACAGTAACCACATGAGTAATCAAAAAACTCAATCACCTTAACTGGAGCATCAGCTTTGCCAATAAATGTTGTGAGAGCCCCTGAATGCATATCACTAATAATTTTTTCAACTCCCTGATTGATTGATTGATGTTGAGCTTCTAAAGTTTTTTGTTTGTAGAAGCTTTCAAGAGCCAATGCAACTATTTCTGGATGTGATTTTATAAAAGTTTCAATCGTTGTATTTAATACATCTGTATCAGTATTGCTATGACCACTAGATGTGGCATTCATTGTATCAATTTGACTTTGTAAATTTGAAATCTCTTTATCAAGTGTTGAGATTATATTTTGTCTTAGCTTATCATTTTCTGTTTCTACTGTACTGTTGCTATACTTCATATAAGCAAAAACTAGACATATAAAGAAACCTATAAGTAAGAAATAAGAAAGAATTATTTTATGATTCATATTAATTCATCTGACTTTTAAATAAATAGCTTATATAACTCCATATTTACTATAAAAAGTAAAGAGATTTTATTACTATCGTTAATATTTTATTACTTTTAGTTATATACAAAAAAAAATATGAAACAACTAAGTGCAACTGACCCAGAATCATCGGCATATGTTGATGCTTCAGCTGGTAGTGGAAAAACAAAGCTATTAGTTGATAGGATAGTGAGAATATTGATTTATGGAGTGCAGCCATCAAGGATTTTATGTATTACATTTACAACTGCTGCTGCTGAGGAAATGTATGAGAGATTACAACAGAAATTGTTGTTATTTCTTACAATGGATGAAGGTACATTAAAACGGACTCTCTTAGATTTAAATGGCTACCTTCCAACAAAGATAATGATACAAAGGGCTAGAAGTCTTTTTGGGCACTTCATCAGTGATAAGCCTAAAATCCAAACATTGCATGGCTTTTGCTCTAAAATACTGCAAAAAATGCACATTATAAATTTACAGGATAACATTAGAAGTGACTCCACTAAAATCCTTGATGATGATGAAAAAACTGATTTATTCTATGAAAGTTTTAATGAAGTTATTTTAGATTTTGATAAAAAAATCATAAATGATGCTTTAAAATATCTTTTGAGAAGATATGAAGCATCTTATCTTTTTACTTTAATTTGTGAGTTTTGGAATGGTATAGCAAGTTCAAATAGCAATCAATTTTTTGATTTATTTTCTGAAACACATCTTCTGGAAATTGATATTTTAGAAATGCTAAAAAAGAGGATATATGATTTTTTTCAAATTGATATTATAAAATCAGAACAGACTATCATTAATAGTTACATTAAAGCTTTAGATACAGATCTTTTGAGTGAAGCATCTGAAGTCCTCAAGCAGTCTTCAAACATTACATCAAAGAAAGCATATGAAATACTTCAGAAATTCTTAGAATTACCAAATAGAGAAAGTTTTTTTGAATATACTGGAATATTACTTACAAGTGATTTAAAGCCAAGGGCAAGATTACCTTTAAATATTGATGCAGCAAAGGAGTTTCCACATATCAAAGACTTTCTACTAGATGAACAACAAAGGCTTTATGATACGATGGAATTCATACATCAAGTTTCATCTGCTGAAATAAATGCTGCTTTTAGTGTGCTGTCTTGGTCTGTATTAAAAAACTTTAATGATAAAAAAAAGAGCCTCAATCTATTTGAATACTCAGACCTTATAAGACATACAATAAATCTCATACAACATAGTGAGGACAAGATGACTTTACTATACTCAATAGATGTAATGATTGATCATATAATGATAGATGAAGCTCAGGATCTCAGTGCAATGCAGTGGTTACTGATTCAAACAATATCAGATGAATTTTTTGCTGGAGTTGGTACAACAGCCAACAATCGTACAATCTTTATTGTTGGTGACTTCAAACAAGCTATTTTCGGGTTTCAAGGAGCTGCACCAAAAATATTTCAAGATGTCAAATCATTTTATAGGAATAAAGTGATTAGTGTTGGTAGGAAATGGAATGAAATACAGCTAGATACCTGCTTCCGATGTGCTCCTGAAATTCTAAATTTAGTTGATAGAGTGTGTAATACAGACTATGTGAAAGATGCTTTTAATATTATAGATACACCAATTATACATAATTCTATACATGAGTATGGTAATGGTAAAATTGCCTTACATCAAATTGATTCTGAAATGGACTTTAAAAGTAAGAGTACAAAAATTGCCTGGTGTCTACCAACTCATGATACAAAAACAGATATTGAAAAAGATGAACAATGGCTAATAGCAAATAAAATAGCTGAAATCATTCATCTATGGTTGGTGAATGACAAGAAGATTGGTATCACAAATATCATGCCACAAGATGTCCTCATTCTCCTAAGGAAAAGATCGAAATTACAAGACCATTTGGTTGATGCATTGCAAAGTTTGAATATCCCTACTACAAATTTAGCAGCAAAAGAATTTAGCAATAGTATATATATTTATGATCTTCTAGCCGCTGTACAATTTGCTTTACAGCCACTTGATGATATGAATCTTGTTGCACTCCTCAAATCTCATCCATTCAGCTTAAATGATGAAAGTATCATAGATATTTGCATTGGCCGTGAATCAAGTATTTGGGAAAAAATCAGTAATGTTGAGTCTTATAAAATTCTCTCAGAAGTGCTTATAAACTCTCAGAAGATGGATGTGCAAAGCTTTTTGCAGTGGTATCTAGATAAAGTATATAAGATATCTAATTCTGAAACAACTAGGTTTATGGGATATGTTTTATCATATTGTGGAAATATGAATTCACTTAAGATTTCTCTACAAGGTTTTATTATTTGGATAGATGCAATTCTTAGTAAGAAGCAGCAGAGAGTATATGACAACAAATCTGTTCGTATAACTACTGTACATTCTGCTAAAGGTTTAGAAGCTCCAATCGTAATTCTTGCCGATGCCTCATCATCAGAGAGCATGTCTACAATAAAATTTGCATATGAAGATGATATATTTATTTTAAATACAAAAAACTCTAGCAAAGCAGTGAAAGAAATGTTTTTAAGATCTAATGATAAATCTGCAAAAGAAAATATGAGACTTTTATATGTTGCAATGACAAGACCTAAATATGAATTGCATGTATTTGGTTCTAATAATGATAAAAACAGTTGGTATACAATCATAAAAAACTCACTGTCACCTGATAATATTGATGTTTCAAGCTGACAGATTGAAGTTATATATAGTGATTATCATTTAACAGCACTAACTCTCACTAGTGAGTATTTACTAGCTTTTTTATGCTCAATACAGTTACATATATTACATTTATAGCTTTGAATTATCTTATCTAGTTTTATTAATATATTCCACTGAATTAATGAAACTGTGTATATCATAGCTTCAATACATATGTTTCCAGTCTTAATGCGTGACCACTTGTTATTACAAGTTCTACATCTACACTTAATAAATATGTATATGTATATTAAATATCCAACCAATAGTGTACTGATTAAGAAAAAACCTATGACTGATAAAAACCAATATATACTTGCAAAAGTGGTAATATCTTGAAGGATAATTCTTTCAAATAGTAATGTCATCATTAGCATGGTTAATGGTGCTGCTACCATTATTTTATCTTTCAGGTTTTTAGCTACAACATTTCTATCTTTTTCACTATTCATCATTAGATTTCAATCAACATCTTAATAGGTTTTTCAATTAGTTGTTTTACTCTTACTAAAAATTGCACAGCTTCCTTACCATCTATAATTCTATGATCATACGACAGGGCAATGTACATCATAGGTCTGAGAGCAATCTCACCATTAGGTAATCCAATAGGCCTCTGCACTATATTATGCATACCTAAAATGCCTGACTGTGGTGGATTTATTATTGGAGTTGAGAGTAGTGAGCCATAAGTCCCACCATTAGTGATAGTAAAAGTTCCACCAACCATATCACTCATTGAAAGCTTTCCATCTCGTGCTTTCTTACCAAGGTTTGTAATCGATTTTTCAATATCTGCAAGTGATAGTGCATCTGCAGCCCGTAATACAGGTACAACCAGTCCACTATCAGTCCCAACAGCAATTCCTATATCATAGAAATGTTTATAGACTACATCCTCTCCATCAATCTGAGCATTAACCATTGGAAAGTCTTTGAGGGCTGTTATAACTGCTTTCACAAAAAATGACATAAAACCTAACTTAACATCGTGTTTTTTCTGAAATTCTTCTTGGTTTTCAGCTCTGAGCTTCATCACTTCAAACATATCAACCTCATTAAAAGTTGTAAGGATTGCAGCTGTGTTTTGGACATCTTTCAGACGTTTAGCAATTGTCTGACGTAGTCTACTCATCTTAGTTCTAGTTTCTTTACCTTGCACTGCTTCAGATGGTTTTATAGAGAGGGCTTGAGGAGTTTCTACTGCTGCCATCGCATCTGCTTTTGTAATTCTACCATCCTTACCAGTCCCACATACTTCTTTTATGTTATTGGAATTTAGAATAACCTTTGCTGCAGGTGATGGATAATTTTTTGTTGTAGTTTCCTGTATATCTTTTGCAGGAATAACTTCTGGAGTCACAGCTGGGGTTACAGCTGCAGTCCCTAAGATACTAGAGTCAATAGTTCCTAGCACTGCACCAATTGCAACACTAGCACCTGTTTGTGCTGCTATTTCAAATAGCTGTCCACTCTCTGGAGCCACTATCTCAAGCGTTACTTTATCAGTTTCTAATTCGACAACCACCTCATCCTTTGAAACAAATTCACCACTGTTTTTATACCACTTAGCAACTGTTGCTTCTGTGATTGACTCACCTAGTGCAGGTACGATAATTTGAACTTTAGACATTTTTTTTATAAATTATTTGATTGCATCTTGTAAAAAATTATGTAACTCAGATTGATGTAAGTTAGTAAAGCCAGTTGCAGGTGATGCAGCACTTTTTCTACCAGCATATTGCATATTTATACCAAGTCTTTCGAAAATTGGTTTAACAAATGAGTAAGCCCCCATATTGCTAGGCTCTTCCTGACACCAAATGAATTCAGCATTTCCACTTTTAGAAAGTATTTGAGATATCTTTGATATAGGGAATGGGTATAGTTGCTCAAGCCTTACTATACTAACTTTTTGAGCTTTTGTTGACTCTCTATGCTCTATTAGGTCATAATAAACTTTCCCACTACAAAAAATTATCTTTTTAGCTTCATGTAAATTGTCTTCTGTAATCACAGGCTCAAACTTAGTATTAAGATCCATTCCAGTAAGCTTTGATACAGCTGATTTATGCCTTAAAAGAGACTTTGGACTCATAATAATTAAAGGCTTTTTTATGCCTTGTAATACTTGTCTTCTTAGTACATGAAATATTGAAGCTGGCGTCGTACAGTTACAGACTTGAATGTTATTTTGAGCACAAAGCTGTAAAAATCTCTCAAGTCTTGCTGAACTATGCTCAGGCCCCTGCCCCTCATAGCCATGTGGCAAAAGCATCACTAGATTATTTAATATACCCCATTTGCTCTCTGCTGCTGATATATATTGGTCTATAATTATCTGTGCACCATTCGCAAAGTCACCAAACTGCGCCTCCCATATTGTGAGTGAGTTGAGTGATGAAATAGAATATCCATATTCATAACCTAAAACAGCAAATTCAGATAATGAACTGTTTGATATAGTTATTTTCCCACTTTGCTGATCACTAAGACTATTTAAAGGTATATATTTTTTACCATTTTGTTGATCTGTTAGAACCGCATGTCTATGTGAGAATGTACCTCTTTCAACATCTTGTCCAGTAAATCTTATATTGAATCCTTCTGCTATAAGACTTCCAAAAGCTAGTGCCTCAGCCGTTCCCCAATCAATGTTTTGACCACTTTCTAGCATTTTCCTACGAAGACCAAATTGTCTAGCAATCTTAGAATTTATATTGAAATCTAATGGTGTTGAAGTGAGTTTAATTCCTAATTCCTTGAGAATCTCTACTGAAACACCTGTATTAATGCACTGTATTGTTATTACATCTCCATCTGCTAGTTTAGAAAAACCTATATCATCTGAATCTTTATTTAATTTATATATCTGCTTTTCTATAGCTATATGTTTTTTGTAAATATCATTTGGAGTATGTGTTTCATAAGGAGATTCGCCGTTTAAAATTTTTTTAGCTAACTCAAACTCTTGATCCATAAAACATATATGGTCTTTGGCTATTTTCTCAACATTGATTCCCTTATCAAGTTTAGTGACTTTTGCAGAGTATAGATCTACACAGTCTTTAAATTCTTTCGAATGAATTTGTGAGTACATTTCAGGCTGAGTAAACATTGGCTCATCACCTTCATTATGTCCATATTTCCTATGACAAACTATGTCAATTACAATATCCTTTTTAAAATATAGTTTATATTCAAATGCTAATCTCACAGCATAAACAACGGCTTCTGGATCATTCCCATTAACATGAATGACAGGTATGTTAAATCCTTTCGCCACATCGCTACAATACCTCGTACTCCTATCTTGAGATGGGTCTGTTGTAAAACCAATTTGATTATTGATAATGATATGTAATACACCTCCAACGTCATATGCATCCAATTTACTCATAGCAATTGATTCCATTACTATCCCTTGCCCTGCAAAAGATGCATCACCATGTATAAGTATTGGAATAATTTTATCTGGATCGTTTTTTAGATATTGCTTAGCTTTTACGATGCCCATGACAACCGAATTAACACTTTCAAGATGAGATGGATTATATGCCAATGAAATACAAACA
>CAMCJK010000024.1 GCA_945875075.1 Candidatus Fokinia solitaria
ATTATTTGCATAGCCCAAATGATATTTCACATCCCCTATAAAGCTAGGAAGTTCTGAACTTACAGCATACCCCATAAAGCCTGCAAAGATGTTGCTATATGGTTTATGTAAAACTTGTGCAAGAGTGCTGAGGCGTCCCCTATGTGCCATTCCTATAACTACTTCTTCTATGCTATGTGATGCAGACAGTTTAATTATCTCCTGTAACGTTAATATACTTGACTCTGCACCTTCAACTGAAAACCTCTTTGCTCCAAGGAATTTTGTATGTAGATAGTTTTCAAACATCTTCGTTTGTAAGAGGATTTGTAAAAAACATCCCCTATCATTGTGATTGAAAAGTTCTGAGATTTTCCAAGCCTTAGCTTCAACCTTATCATAAAGCCAATTTCTCTCATCAATATTTTCAATGTGCTCAAATTCAAAGCCAATTGTTGAGCTGTATGTTCTTTGTAGGATTACTTCTAAGTCACCTAGCGATATCTCATTAAAAATACTTATATCTGATAGGTCCACTACATAATCTTTATCAGCAATCTTTATTTTATTATTTACTGTGATAGATTGCTTGCCTAAAGTGTCTAGATCAGCCAATTGATGTCCATATTGTCTATAGTGGCTTAACAATTCGTATCCAAGTGTATTATTTGTAGTTGCCTGATTATCAATATTTGTATTATCCCTTTTTATTGGTGCATTACCTATTGAGCTAAAATATTGGTTCCAGGAGCTATCAACACTGTTTGGATCTTGTAAATATTGATCATATAATTCCTCAAGAAACCTTGTATTGAGAACTGAAACAGATGATTTATTATCCATATGCTAATTTTTTGTTTTACTAATAATGTGCATAATCTGCAATAAAATTGCAACTATTTTTATTTTTAAAAATCAGCAATTTTTCTATAATATGGCAATAATAATTTTAGAGTGGTATGCTGTGAATTACAAGTAAAACTAATATAGTTACAAACTTTTCTAAAGATTTTTATAAAATGTACATAAATTCTTAATATATTAGTGTTAAGACCTGAGACAGTATAAAAAATAAATTTAAATAACTCCAAATACATTTAAGAAATATGCAACAAATGAATTCTGCAATATTTAAGCAGCAAGACACTCCACTTAAAGAGGCTCTGTTAGCTTGTAAGGTGATGTTAAAATACATACTGTTTTTTGGTTGTATGATAAACTTACTACTATTATCGACCCCTATCTATTCGATGCAGGTGTTGGACCGTGTGTTATCAAGTGGTAACTTAGATACTCTGCTCATGTTAACTCTTGTGATTGTTCTAGCACTTGTTTTATTAGGGTTTTTACAAGGTGCTAGGTCATTTGCAATGAATAGAATGGGTAACTGGTTTGAAAAAAAACTTTCTGAAACAGTATTTGCCAGTTCAGTGAATGCATCTCTTATGTCAAAAAGTAATGCAAACAGTCAGCAGTTACGTGACCTACAAACAATAAAAACATATATTACGAGTCCGGGGCTTATTGCTATGATGGACTTACCATGGGCACTTATATTTTTATCAGTGTTATTTGTACTGCATGCAGCTATGGGTTATCTAACAATTATGGGAGGTGTAATGTTGATTGTAGTTGGTTTAATTGCAGATAGATCTACAAAGCCACTTCTTGAAACAAATAATGACAATTTTGTGAAGAGTATGAGATATGTTGAGCAATCAGCTAGAAATGCTGAGGTTGTCAAAGTAATGGGAATGTTAGATAATATTATATCTGCATGGCAAAAGTTAAATAAAAAAGTTCAAACGACTCAATCCTTAAGTGTCGAAAGACAAGCAGTCTTTACAGAGATCACAAAGCTAATTAGGACAGTTATACAGATATCAGTTACAGGCGTTGGTGCCTACCTTGTAATCCATAATGAGTTCTCATCTGGTGCGATTATAGCTAGTTCATCACTTGTTGGTAGAGCTTTGTCTCCATTTGAAGTAGCTATAAATTCATTGAAGGGCTATATAAATTGCAAAAAGGCTTATGATAGATTGAACGGTTCATTTGTTATAAGCGCACAAACTGATAATAATATGTCCCTTCCAGAGCCAGAAGGTAGAATGGAAGTTGAAAATCTTTATTTCGCTGCTCCAGGCATGCAAAAACATATTTTAAAAGGCATTACATTTAATTTAAATGCAGGTGAAACACTTGTAATAGTAGGTGCTAGTGCATCTGGTAAAACAACTTTAGCAAAGGTTTTGGTTGGTTGTTATGAGCCTTCGATTGGCTCTGTTAGGATTGACGGTGCAAGTCTAAAGGATTGGAAATCAGCTGACTTAGGTAAGTATATAGGGTATCTACCGCAAGATGTTGAACTTTTCAGTGGGTCTGTAAGAGAAAATATTGCACGTATGGATTCGAATGCAGGGGCTGAAAACGTAGTAATGGCTGCACAGCTTGCAGGAATACATGAGATGATTTTACAACTACCAAAGGCATATGATACTGAAATTGGACCTGATGGATCGGTTTTATCAGGTGGACAAAAGCAAAGATTAGGATTAGCTAGAGCATTTTATGGTACACCTAAGATCCTCGTACTAGATGAGCCGAATGCTAGTCTTGATGCCATCGGTGAAGAGGCTCTAGGATCTGCAATAGAGTTTGCAAAAGAAGAAAAAATCACAACGATTTTGATATCTCATCGTCCTGCAATTCTAAATTTAGCTGATAAGATAATGGTTGTAAAAGATGGTATGATGGTTGCATTTGGTTCAAAAGGAGAGATGATAGGACAGGTTCAAAAACTCATGTCAGGCACAGCAAAAGTTTAAAATTTTTAATGAAAATATATTATTAATATGACCAAGGATAAAAAAGATGAAGGTTTTGCTAAACTACCAACATTGAAAGAAATTAGAGTTTTCCTAAAATCTCTAAAGGCTTTTCTCTTTGCAACCTCTATAGAGAAATCAGAATATTTTTTAAAGGTAAAAGGTGATTTGAAAAAAGAGGTATCTAAGCCAATAAAATTTGCAGTAGCAATAATTAGTGTGACTATTTTCTTCTTTGTAATATGGGGTGGATTGGCTCCTTTAGATAGTGCTATAACGGCAAGTGGCAGCATTGTTTTAAGCGGGAATAGGAAAATCATTCAGCATGATAGTGGCGGTGTCATAAAAAAGATTCTCGTAAATGATGGAGATACTGTAATAGTAGATCAGCCTCTAATAGAGTTAAATCAAGTTACAGCTGTTTCAAATGCAAATATATTATTATCACAGCTCAGGCATTTAGTTGCTACTGAGAAGAGGCTTTTAGCTGAAGAGAGCTATGCTGAATCAATAGACTTTTCAAGCCCATATTTAGATGCAAATGAGCCAGAAGTTCAACGTTTAATTAATAATCAAAATCAGATTTTCAGCATAAAAAAAGCTGCATTACAAGGTAGTCTTGATGTTCTAAACAAAAGAACAGAGCAATATCAGGAAAAAATCATTGGTGAAAAAGGAAGCTTGAAATCAGTACAATCACAGTTAGCAAGTGCTAGAGCTAATCTTTCTGATGCTGAGCAATTATTCAAAAAACAAGTAATGAGTAAGATTCATTTAATGGAAGCAAGAAACCAGGTACAACGTCTTGAAGGTGCTGAATCGCAAGCTAAAGGTAGTATTGCAGTAAGCGAGCAAGCAGTTATTGAAAACCAAATACAGCTTTTAAATGC
The DNA here is from genome assembly GCA_945875075.1 of Candidatus Fokinia solitaria. Classification (GTDB taxonomy): domain Bacteria; phylum Pseudomonadota; class Alphaproteobacteria; order Rickettsiales; family Midichloriaceae; genus JALQUO01. The sequence goes on from CAMCJK010000024.1 coordinate 3,698, forward strand.
AAAAAATGACTTCATGCACAAGATTGAAGATGAATATAAACAAAATCATATCAGCTATTTAGAATATGAGCAAAGGTATTTAAATGCCAAAGAAATGCTAGACCGTACAGTTATAAAATCACCTGTTAATGGAATAGTGTCATCTATGGTATATCATACTATTGGAGGTGTTATATCTCCTGGCACACAAATCATGGAAATTACTCCACAAGATGATGAGCTAATTATTGATGCATTTGTATTCCCACATGAAGTCAATACAGTGACTGTTGGGACACCTGTAAAAATACAGCTTAATCCATATAAGCAAAGACTTGTCCCAAGAATTGATGGGAAAGTAATATATGTTTCTGCAAATACAATGGTGCGTAATACAGAAAGAGGCCAAACAGAGTTTTTTATTGTGAAAGTTAAAATTAATAAAGATGCAATATCTAATCTAAATGCTGATGTTAAGCTATATCCTGGAATGCCAGTTACAGTATTTATAATTCGTGGCACAAGAACATTTTTGCAATATCTCCTATCACCAATAATAGATAGCTTCCATAAAGCTTTCAAAGAGGCTTAATTGGAGGGGTTTTCAATGAAAATACAAATCTTAAAAGATATGCTGTAAAGCTAAGTAATATGCTTAGAATCAGCATAGATAAAATAATTGAATGGTTTGTATAAAAGCTTATTTTATAGAAAGTAGCAGCGATTATATAAGCAAACACCGTATAGAATATGCTGCTATAAACTGCCACCTTTATGCCAGCTTCTTTTCGCATGACACTAAAAACAGTTATACATGGGAAATATATCAGAACAAATAAAAGGTATGCAAAAGCATTTGTATCGTAATGGAAGTATTTTTGTACTAGCTCTCTTGGGTCTACATCAGATTTTTCTTTAATCTTATATAAAGTTATGAGGTTTGCTGCAACCACTTCTTTAGCAATCACTCCGGTAAGGAGACTAACAGTTGCAGGCCAGTTTTCGGAATCTATTCCTATCGGTTCGAATATATAAGAGAATTTTTTACTGAATGCTACCAATAATGAGTTTTCACTTGCTTCATTTATACCTATTTCATTAAGCTTTAAGTTTGTAATGTTTGATGGTATTGATGCTAATAGATATAAAATGACTGACATTATAGTTATTGTTGTACTGGTTTCTAATATAAAATGTTTAATTTTATTTATAGAATGTTTGAAAACATTAGAAACTCTGGGTATTTTATATTTAGGTAATATTGAATTTGAGAGATATGTTTGATTGTTTTCTTTAAAGTATGGTTGCAATGTTAGCGCCACTACAGTAGCTAAAAATATACTGAAAAAGTAGAGACAACATATTACAATGGCTGCACTTTTTGGAAAAAATGCTGAAGAAAATAATGCAAATACTGTAAGTCTAGCACCACATGACATAAATGGTATTAGTATAATTGTGAGTAATCTTTGTTTTTCATTTTCTATGATCCTAGTACCCATTATAGCTGGTACATTGCATCCAAAGCCAACTATTAATGGAATAATTGCTTTACCTGAAAGACCTACTTTTGATGCTAAGCGATCCATTATTATTGATACTCTTGTCATGTATCCACTTTCATCAACTAATCCAAGTGCTGTATACAATATTAATAAAAGCGGTATGAATGATGCCACTATCCTTATTCCACTCCCTATACCAAACTTATAAATATTAGATATGAAATTTGGAGCCCCTACTTCATTTAAAAAATTTGTCACTGGCTCTATAACAAACATATCTACAAAGTTTTCAAATATTGCTTTGAAAATATCACCACCAACAATTGTCATACAAAGAATTAATGAAATCACTAGTATGAATATAGGGACTGCAAGAAATCTATTCATTATAATGCTATCTATAGCATTGCTAAAGTCTTTTCTGCCACTTTGTTTAAGTTTTACTTTTTTCAAAGTAGTGCCTATAAATTCATTTCTTAATGTTTGAATTTTAGCATGATTATCTTCAGATTGAGTAAATGCTTTGATAGATTCTATTGTATTACAAGTATTATCTATAGGATATTTCATGAGCTTACAGTAGGGCAAATAAGATTCTAAAGCTCCTTGATGGTTGTTATTTGTGCAGTGGTATTTGATTCTATTGATAATCGTTCCTATAATGCCTTTCTTAGTAAAGTTTATATGTAGAACTTCACAGTTTAAAAAATCTAGTTTAGAATCTTCATAGAGCTTCTCATTATGATCAATTAAAATGATCAGTACTGGGATACCTGTTTCATACAGTTCTATTGAGAGTTTCAAATCTCTTGTGAGGTTCTCTACAGTTACAACATTAACTATTAAATCAAGTTTATGCTCCAGTATAAAGCTGCTTGCAGCTAGTTGGTCTAGTGACTGATTTTTACTGAAAATACTTTTTATTCCAGGTAAATCAAAAATTTGAATTTCTTTTGAGAAAAGCATCGTTGCATTCGAAATATCAACAGTAACTCCTTCCCAATTTCCAATTTTATTTTTTTTACCTGTTAGGAGGTTAAAAAGGGTTGTTTTGCCAACGTTTGCACATCCCGCTATCGCTACTTTCAACATCAGATTTATATGTATCTAAAATAGTAGTAATAAAATTGTAACTCTATAACATCTAACTGGATAATGCAATTATGTGACTTGAATGGCAATAAATTTATACTAATAAAAATAATCTATCATAATTGAGTAATAAAAAATTCCTTGTACAGAGACAGCTTCTGGTGTATAATGAATGCAATACTTTTTAGGAGTGTAGCTCAACTGGTAGAGCACCGGTCTCCAAAACCGGGGGTTGGGGGTTCGATTCCTCTCGCTCCTGCCACATTAGCATTTTATAATTAATACAATATTCATCTCATGCACTTTATAACCTCTCAGACATCAAGGCTAGATGATAATCATGAAATTCTTAACATAGATGCTTCCAAGATTTCTATTGCAGTTTTAGTATTTGCAGTTACATCTTTTTTTATACACTTAATGTTGCATAATTATAACAGTTTTAAAGATAATGCATATGGAATACAAAATTACAGTAGTATCTCAGAAAACACTATCATTAATCCAGAAAATACTAACAGTTTAGGAGATATAGAAGCTACTAACAGTGATTTGCATCAAATATATCCTAAATATCAACTCTCCCAACTACAGAATCATGAGCAAAAACTCAAACCAGATGTGAAACTTACCACTATAGAGCGTAAATTAAATGTAAAAAAGCTCGGTAATGTCACAGTGGTTTCAATGACATCAGGTAATACTTTGACGGAAGCTCTGTCTGCAGCAGGTATTGTGCATTCAAAGTCTTCTTTAATTGCCACAGCTATAAATAAAAAATATAAACTGACTAAAATACAAAGTGGTGATACGGTACAAATAATAAAACTATCTAATGATAGTTCAAAAAACGATAATATAAAGATTATCATTGCGCAAAAAACTGAAATTCTTGTAAAAGGCAATACAGCACAATATGATGTTTTGGTTAGAAGTCTTGAAAGGAATTTAAAGAAAAAAGTTGATATTTTTGCTGGACAAAAAAATGAGAGTATAAGAGTTAATCCTTCTATAATTCAAAGAGCAAAGTTTGATTCTAAGAATATTACTAATGCTAACCTCACATTAGATATTAAAAGAGATCTTTTACAGATTCTCTATATGATAAAGCAAGAAAATCAGTTCAAAAATGGTAGTTTAAATATCAATGTATTGTATGAAAAGATATCATCTAAAAATAGTAATTTATTCTATATAGAGTTACAAAACCATAATGCTAAAGTCAGAGTATATAAATATAAAGACAATACTGGTGTAGTCCAATATATTAAAAATGATGGTAAGATTTTAACAAAGAATCAACAAACACAAGTGGTGCCAAAAAATTTGTTCAGACTATCATATCCAATTGAGCATCCAGTTATTAGTTCTGCATTTGGTATGAGGTCCCACCCGCTGACTGGCAGATATAAAATGCATAAAGGTATTGATTTCAGAGCTAGAAGAGGTACTGCAATCTATGCACCAGCAGATGGTGTCATAGTTGAAATGACAAGTGGCAGAGGGTATGGCAAGTATGTTAGATTAGCTCATAATAGCACTTATACGACTCTCTATGCGCATCTTGATAGATTTAATAATAAAACAGTTGGGCATAAAATTTCAAAAGGAGAAATAATAGGTTATACAGGCAGCAGTGGGAGAACTAGTGGTGCACATTTGCATTTTGAACTATATGAGAATGGTAAAATTATAAATCCTGCAAGATTAATTTCAAATATACCAGGTTTAAAAACTGTAAATTTAATCAGACAACTCAACAGTAAACAAATGACTTCATTTAATGCACACAAGTCATCTATAGATAAAAAAATTGCCTCTTTATAATATAATGGATGTTTTTATCTTTCTTATTCCAATAACAATCATCATAGCATCAATTATATTGATAGTTTTGATTTGGACTATAAACAGTAGTCAATGTGATGATTTAGAGCAGAAAGGCAGAAACATACTGTTTATTGAAGAGAAAAGTTTAAAAAAAAATAAACATAAATAATTCAAACTTTGATTTATTATTTTACATCTCTTCCAGAATCCTGACTATTACTATCTTAAATGTGAGACATATTGAACCTAGGGAGGTTGCTGAGACATAATTTTAAGTCTGAGGATCAAAATCGCGCCCTCAAAGATAACACATTATATAATAATCAGCTGTGCAGTCAAAGAAAACTAGCAGAAATCTTATAATATATATAAAACTTCGGCTGTTTGGAGGAGAACTCACAAAATTGTCGAGAAGTTTATTATTACTCCATAGAGTTTGAATGTAGCATAAAGTTCTCAGGTGAAATTTCTTCAGATATTTGATTGCTTTGAATTCCATCACTCAGAAGATATTTAATCCCGATATTTGCCATATCAAATGTTGTTGTAGCAGCAAAGAATGCCATTTTATCAACAGGCTTCACTTTGTCATCTTGTTGACCCAGCACTCCTATTACTGAGTTAAGAGCATTTAGCGTTGTCTGGACAAGAAATTCAGTTGTATAACTATTAGTAAAACAACTAATCATGGGTGGTACTAATATGGACTTCATCCCATAAAGCAGGGATTTACTAAATACATTTTCATACACTATCATTATTCCTATAATAGGTATACAGGTACTGATTACAGTAAGATCATTTTTAAATTTTGTCATTATTATATTTATTAAAATTCGCTGCTCAGTCAAACAAAGTTAGCAGGACTTCAATTAGTCAAAATATAAAATAACATAGCAATATTACAACTTTATTAAAATATAGAAAAAACTTCTATTTAACTCTGAATTTTATTGTTTTTAATAACAGTCCTAGTAAAGCTGATTTGACTATTCCTGGTATTATAAATGGTATTAATCCATGTATGATTGAATTTTTTAACCCAATTAAATTGCTTAACCAAGCAATGCCGCAGACAAAGATAAGAGAATTTCCTATGATACAGGCTAATACAATTTTTAATAATGAGTCTATATTAAATCTTTCCTTAAATTTATTTATTGCATAAATACAAGCTATGAATCCAAGCATATAACCGGTAGTTGCTCCGCCAATACCAGAGCTCATATTTGAAAAAATTGGTACCCCTAAACTTCCTGCGACCAAATATATCATCACAGCAGATAGTCCATCTTGCATACTATATGTTAGAGCTATAAGTAACACTGCAAGAGTTTGTAATGTAATGGGTACTGGGTATATTGGAATTGTGATTTGAGCAGCAGCAAATATCAGTATGACTCCTGAGAAGATTATAAGAGCTCTTTGAGAATTCAATTGTGAGGCAACTCTATTTAACATTGTTTTTTTATTTTTTACATTTATTTACTGCATAGACATATGCTATGAATCAAATCATATAAATTGGTCAATGCCATAGTTTCCTAAACCTAATATGATTAAATATATAGCAGATAGCCATTATGCAATGGGGAGATTTATCCCCATAAAAGTTTTTTAGATTAATTATTGCTCTCTGAATAAGCTTTGATAACTCTAGCAATTTGTTCACCAGGACTGTTGATGACTCTAGCGATTTTTGATGCAACCGCTTGAATAACACCGATAATCATACCATGGAGCTGGTCTAAAGAAGGTAATTCAGCTAAACTTTTGAGTGCATTGAGGTCTAAAACATTAGAGCCCATAGCGCCACCAGCAACTTCTAGAGTGTTGTTTTCTTTTGCAAAATTCACAACTGTCTTTGCGATTGCAATTGGATCTCCACTAGAGTGTACTAAAATTATAGGACCTTTGAGAGAGCTTGAAAGAGTTTCATATTGAGACCCTTGAATACCTAGTATTGCAAGTGTATTTTTTGCAACTATAGTAAAGCCCCCTGCAATATTTATACTTTTACGAAGTTTTATTGACTGATCTGCCGTAATACCGTTATTCTTCACTGGAATGACTATTGTTGCTGTGGAGAAAGCTTGTTTCAGACTTTCTACAGTATCTTGTTTTTGTTGTCTATTCATTATCTTAATATGTACAAATTTTTATTTATGCTGTAGGAACGGATGTAACATCAACTGGGACAGATGGCCCTTGTGATGATGATAGATACATTTTTTGCATATACATTCCTTTGCTTTCAGATGGTCTGGCAGCAACGATTGCATCATATAATGCCTTGATGTTTTTAGTTAAATCATCATTTGAAAAGCTCAATTTGCCGACTCCAGCATGCACTAATGCACCTTTTTCAACTCTGAACTCAACCATACCTTTTTTAGCTTGTTGAATACCACCTGTTAAGTCAGCAGTAACAGTACCCAGTTTAGGATTAGGCATTTTACCTTTTGTACCTAAGACTTTACCTAATATACCTATTTTTACCATCATATCTGGAGTAGCAATACACACATCGAAGTCATCTCTACCGTTCTTAACTTCTTCAATTAGATCTTCAAATCCAACTATATCAGCTCCGGCAGCTAATGCTTCTTTATGACGCTCTGGCTGTGCAAAGACAGCTATTCTTTTGGTTTTTCCTAATCCACTTGGCATTAACACGCTGCCTCTAACCATTTGACTTGACTGGCGAGGGTCAACACCTAGTTTAAACACGACCTCAATTGATTCATCAAACTTGGCTGCATGTTGCTTGTATTTGTGCATTGTATTTATTGCATCTACAAGAGATACCTGAGATTTAGGAGCTAACTCTCTTGCCTTTTTAATTCTTTTTCCTTTCATATAATTGCATTAATTTTTTATTCAACAACTTCAATACCCATTGACACCGCTGTGCCTTTGACATTCGCGATAGCTGCTTCAAGTGAGTTGACACTCATTTCATCCATCTTAATTTTTGCTACTTCCTTGATTTTATCGATATTTATTTTTGATACAATATCTTTGCCTGGTGTTTTAGAACCTTTTTCTATTTGTGGCTCAGTTCTTTCAAGAATTAAATATGATGTCGGTGGGTTCTTTACTTTGAATGAGAAGGTTTTATCAGCATATATTGTGATATCAACAGGGGTTGGCGCACCTGGTTTGAGATTTTTTGTTGCGTTATTAAATTCTGTACAGAACAATGGGATATTGATACCTCTTGGGCCGAGTGCAGTACCTACTGGTGGAGCTGGATTAGCTTTACCAGCACCTATTGTAATCCCAACTACTGCAGTTATTTTCTTTTTTGGAGCTGACATCTTGTTTATTCTCTTTAATAATTTTTTTTTAAGGACTAATTGTACTTATTAAATCTTTTATACAATACTTTATATCCTATAAGATATTCAAGGTCAAATATATTGATAATTATCACATATAAAGTTGAACTCTTGAGCTCTAAATAGTAGTATCATAAATCTAAAACATCAACTTCAATAAAAACTACGCATAAAATGAGTGGCATTAGTTCAAAAAAAAATAGATTACTTAAAGGTATCTTATTTTTGGTTTTCATATCATTCCTACTTGTAATCTCAGGCTTATCAATAAGATTATTCCTTATTTGTCTGTTTTTTCTCTTACCAACTGTTATTGCTATCATGAAAGATAGGAGTGATGATAAATGTCTTTCTTTAAGCGTTGGGCTATGTAACATCTCTGGTGTAATAACATATCTTCCAGAGTTTTTTGTATTTTATATGCGGAATGCATCACAATCCCTCATAAACTCCTTACCAAGGATCAGTGACATAGCTTTAGTTTATAGCTTCAGCTGCATAGGTATTGTCATATACATGTCATTACCGAGCTTGATAGCTTTTTTATATCTGGTATCAGTCAAAAGTAGGAGGGATAGATTGAAAAGACAAATTGCTTTACAAAAGCAAAAATGGGATCTTTAAAATACTTGTTCCTCTTAGGAGGTGATAAATCAGTAGGGCAAAAAGAACAAAATATTTTATTTCTGATCTTTTTTACTTACTCCATTTATTGCATTCTTTAGTGCTTGTCCAGGAACAAACCTTAACTTATTGTAAGGGCCGACCTCCATTTTTTGTTTATTTTGAGGATTAGTAACAATTTTACCTTTTATTTTTGATATTTTAAATGTACCAAAACCGATGAATTTTATTTCATCATTAGTTTTTAAGGACTCTTCAATAGTTTTAAAAAAGTGTTCAAGCGTTTCAGCTGCTTGTTTCTTTGAAGTTTCAGTGTTTTTTGCAAAAACATTTACGAATTCTGTTTTATTCACGATTGATCTCTATAAATTTGTTTTATTTAGAAGGTACTTTCAATAAGCTAGGACCTGTTAAGAGGCAATATAGCAAGTATAGGTTTAAATTTTAATATTTTCAAACCTTACATCACTAATATTATAGATCTTATGAGGTAATAAGTCTACATATTTTTTATTAAAAAGTATTTTATTCCAAATATAAGCCTTATATGAAGTACTACAAAAGACTTATTAAAGCCTTTTTAAGGCTTTTTCTTGGTGCTTTAATATTTTAATAAAATTTCCTCTATAGTAATCACTATAGTCACTATTAAGGCAAAAATTTTCACAAAATACTTTGAATAAAATAGAAAAATGAATATGTGAAAAATTTCAATTACTAAGATGTTATCTCAATAGTATTGAGGTAGATAGGATAAAAGATATAGATGTGAGGCTTAGAACAAAAACCTACACATCAATTTAATATTTGAAGAATTATTGATTTTCTTTGGTCTTTTTTAACTCTACGACTCTCATAGCTTTACCACGAAGTTTTCTGATGTAATAAAGTTTAGCTCTACGGACTTTACCGCGTCTAATAACTTCTATCTTGTCTACTAAGTAAGAGTTTAAAGAAAGGACTTTTTCCACTCCTTCATCATGACTAATCTTTCTTACTGTGCAAGTTGATGCCAATCCTCTGTTATTTCTTGCAATACAAAGGCCTTCAAACATTTGAATCCTCATCGAGCTATCAGTTTTTTTAGCACTCTTGCCATCAAGTCTTGGAACAACTGTATGGACTCTTATTGTATCTCCAGCACGAAACTGTGGCAATATCTTGGATATTTTTTCCAGCTGTTTCTGATTATATTTATCTAGTAAGTTCATATTTTAAAGTTTTTTTAGTTTTTTAGGTTTGATAAACATAAAATATACAAAAGATAGGTAGAAAAAGCAAATCTCATTTTGAAAATTCATTAAAGCTATGTCTTATCTGAAAAATATATCACTAACTTAGCAATCATTATGTATTAGAAAGTCTTTGAAGCTTCAGAAACACAACTTTTAATGTATGGATAACTAAAGGATCTAAAGATAAGATATCAAAGTGGGAATTTATTATATAAACAGTTTGAAATAATGACTTCACAGTATTCGCTGATTCTATCTAATGTTATAAGTAAAAAGGATATTCTAAAAATGTTTACACCCAGCATTCCATAAATTGCAGCCCGAGTAATTCTCATCTCAGTTGAAACTGGATATACAATCTTCATTAAAAGCTAACTCATAATAATATTCTTCTACAATGCTAAGTAAAAAGTAAATATGCTTTATATCGTAGAGAATTATGCCTCATCCAATCAGTGTTTCTTCAAATAAATCTGAATGGCAATTATTGCTGAAGGTGTGATTCCTTCCGTATTTTTTAACTCAAGAATTGTTTTAGGTTTTAATATTTTCAGCTTAGTTTTGACTTCATTTGAAAGACCTCCAATTACGCTATAGTCTAGATCATGAGGGATTGTTATAAGCTTATCACTATTTAAAATCTCTATATCTCTTTGTTGTCTCTTAGCATAGTGTTTATAAAGCCTGTCTGCATGCTCTTTTTGGAAGGCGATTACCTCAGATCTAGAGAATTTCAATATATTTATCAACTGAGCTGCATTATAGTCTATACCAGCCTGTCCTAATGAATTCTCAAGAGAGTGATACCTTTTATTCTGAGATTGCAAATTATTTAGTAAAATCTCTTGTATATCATCTAATGCTATCGCCTTTGCTTTTGTAATAACATTAGCTGCTTTGATACTGCTTGCTTCATGGTGCTGCATTATTTTATCACCCACTACTCCTATTTCCAATCCTTTTAGGATCATTCTTTCAAATGCATTATCATACCTCATACTGAGTCTGAACTCAGCTCTAGATGTCATCATTCTATATGGCTCAGTTACACCTTGTGTTATAAGATCATCTATCATTACACCTATATAAGCATCTCCACGAGTTAAAATGAAAGACTTATTATAAAGCTTCAGGGCCGCATTTATACCAGCTATTAAGCCTTGTCCTGCAGCTTCTTCATATCCAGTAGTGCCATTGATCTGTCCTGCAAGATATAATCCATCTATAACTTTACTTTCAAGTGTGTGCTGTAGCTGTCTTGGATCAAAGTAATCATACTCTATAGCATACCCATATTTAAGGATCTCAACATCTTCCAAGCCTCTTATAGATCTTATGATTTGATCCTGAATATTTCTTGGGAGTGAAGTAGATATCCCATTCGGATAAATAACATCTGAATCAATACCTTCTGGTTCAAGAAATAGCTGATGTCTCTGCTTATCAGCAAACCTCATGATCTTGTCTTCTATAGATGGGCAATAACGTGGTCCACTAGCTGATATCTGACCTGAATACATTGGAGATAGGTTTATATTATCTCGAATGATTTGATGAGTTATATCACTTGTATGGGTTATGTAGCAGTGGATTTGAGGTGCTAAGTACTGTTCTGTATCATATGAAAAAAACAGTGGAAAATCATCTCCTGGCTGACTCTCAAGTGCTGAAAAATCAATCGAACTTTTTCTCAATCTTGGTGGTGTACCAGTTTTGAGTCTAGCAACTCTGAGGCCGATTTTCTTCAGTTTATCCGCCAATAAAGTACTGGCATTTTCACTATATCTACCTGCCTTTATTTTTTCATTACCAATGTGGATCAGTCCATCAAGGAATGTACCAGCGGTGATGATAGTGGAATTTGAATTGATAGTATAAACTTCTTTTGTTTCTTGTGATAAGTATTTTATACCTTTTATTACATATCTCTCAGATATCTCTTCTAAAATTAAATCAATAACTTCTCCAAAAATCATTGTAAGATTCTGTTGTTCACTGAGAAGTGTTTGTGCAGCTTTTTTATATAGTTTTCTGTCTGCCTGTGCCCTAGGCCCCCATACAGCTGGTCCGCGACTTCTGTTAAGTGTTTTGTAATGTATACCGCCTTGATCTATTGCTTTTGACATTATTCCATCAAAGGCATCTATCTCTTTTACTATAATCCCTTTGCCAACCCCTCCAATTGATGGATTGCATGACATCTCACCAATATTGTCAAAAGAGAAAGTGATCAGACATGTATTGGCTCCGACCCTTGCTGCTGCTGCGGCTGCTTCACATCCTGCATGCCCACCACCAACAACAATTACATCAAAAAAGTCTTGCATTTTTATTCAACTGTAACTGATTTTGCTAAATTTCTTGGTTTATCTATATTATACCCCATATTCAGTGCATAGTGATATGCAAGCAATTGCAAAGGTATTGCATAAGTGATAGGAAGCATTTCTTTGTGTACTTGAGGCATTAAGATAATATTTTTGATGCCTAGATGCATTAAAGCCTCCGCACCTTTTTTACAAGTTATAAGAATGATCTTGCCTTTTCTTGCATGAATTTCTTGAATATTAGAAGAAAGCTTTGCAAACATTTCATCTTCTGAATAAGGAGCTAGGATAATTATTGGAGTTTTAGCATCTACAAGTGCTATAGGCCCATGTTTTATCTCTCCAGCTGGTATGGCTTCAGCAGCAATATAACCTATTTCTTTGATTTTCAGAGCACCTTCTAAACATATCGGATAAAGAATATCCCTCCCTATATATAAAATCCTGTTTGCATGTAATATCTGATGAGATACTCTGGATATTTGTTTTTCAAATTCTGGTGTTATTTTTAAACTAGACGTATCAAAATCTTTAATAAATGATGCAAATTCCTCTTCTCCTTTAGAATGCATTACCAATAACAACAAAACTAAAATCTGCATTGTAAATGTTTTAGTAGCTGCTACTGACTGCTCTGTTCCAGCACATATAGGAATGGAAATATCGCAGTTTTTAGCTATTGGGCTTCGCATCCTATTTACAATTGCTAAGGTGGAAGCTTTGCATGTCTTTACAAATGCCATTGCTGATATTGTATCTGCTGTCTCACCTGACTGAGATATAAATATATACAATGTATTTGAATCAATTACTGGATGTCTCATTGTAAACTCAGAGGCTATGTCTATACTAGTAAGAATTTTACATTCTCTTTCTATAAGATATGTACCTATATATCCTGCATAAAAAGATGCACCACATGCTATTATATGGACCCTTTGAAAGTTTTTTAAATTAAGTTTTTTGATCTCTGAAAAAGATTCGCTTGTAGATGATTTATTCTTCAGATCCGATGAGATGTTATCAATTGTTGATTGTATAATCTGTTGTTGCTCAAAGATTTCTTTATGCATAAAGTGTGCATATGAATCATAAGATGCTTTATATTCTTGATATAAATACTTTTCTGCCTTTCTCTCTTGAGTCTTATGAAAAAAGTTAAAAATCTCTATTTTATCACTTGATATTATAGCCAAGTCGCCATCCTCTAAAGATGTAGTGAGATCAACAGACTCTGGGAATACTATAATGTCAGACGCAATATAGTTCATATTTGATGCATGTCCTATAACTAATTGCCTGCCAGCATTCACACAAATTATCTGCTCTGGATTTGATTTTGAAATCATTGCAAATGATAGCTTGCCTATAAGCTTCAAAACAACTCTTTGAACTGCTTTAAAAACATCTTGTGTTTCAATGAAAAAATAGTGTATCAGTGCTGAAATTACTTCTGTATCTGTCTGTGTATTAGTTATATATCCATAATTTTCATGTAGCTCTTGTCGTAATTCAAAGTAGTTTTCCACAACTCCATTATGCACAACACAGATATCTTCAACAATGATTGGGTGTGTATTATTTATTGTCACACCTCCATGTGTTGCCCATCTTGTATGTGCTATTCCTGCATATCCTAATATTGGCATCTGTTTGTATGCAGCTTCT
>CAMCJK010000025.1 GCA_945875075.1 Candidatus Fokinia solitaria
ATAAAGAACTTTTTATAATAGATAGGAAAAGTCAATTCACAATTAAGTTACATAGTGGGCAGCTTTTCAGCATACCTGAGGAGGAAATGTTTATTAAAACAAACAAGAATATTGCAATGATAGGTAATGAAATTATAAAGTTTAGTCAAGCTATCCTTCAGCCAGATGGCTCATACATAATAAGCAATTTGTTGAGAGGGCTATATGGTACATCAACTGATAAATATGATAGATTTATTTTGTTGGATGAAAATACAATCACAGCAATCAATATAGAGATCCCAGCAACACAATTTGAATATTCATCAGTGACACATCTTGATAAAAACTTTGTGAGACAAACAGATAAGTCTGATATGATTGCAATCGAATTACATAATTCAGATTTATTATCTCCTGTAATGGTGAAAGAAACACAGAATATCATTAGCTGGACTCCAAGAATTTTATCAGATGAATTATTTAATAATAAGGTAGATAATTCATTCCATATAAAGTTTACTGATACATATGGAAATATATTACACAGCGATTACACAGATGAATTTCAGTATAAAATCCCAGAGAACTTAGGTAATGAACAATTTATATTCTCAGTGGCTGCATTTGATAAAAGTGATAATACTAGTGACTATGCAGTTTTTAATGTAATTATGCGGCTTTGAATTGAGGTTTTTTTCTTCTTCTAATCGGCCTAGAAAAGACTTTGACAATATACTATTTTGATGCTTTTGAATTATAAGCTTTAAATTTGATCTTTGTGTAGTTTGTAATGTTTTTGGATTATTCTTTCGGAATTGATTCTTAATTCCTCTCACTATTGCTTTAAGGTTTTCTAAAACTTTTGTTGAAAACTTGGGATCTTCTGCTTTTTTTAACCCATCATCAATCGACTGTTGACTATAAATTCTTGATAGAGTTTCAAAGATATCATTAACTTCATTAATTTCTGTATTACTGTCATTTAATAATTGAGTTCTAAATGTATTAGCATTCATTGACTTATTATTAACACAATAATTATAAGCAATGATTATTTTATCTTTCACAGATTGGTTCTCAGCATTAATTTCACTATCAATATTTACACCTTGTGTGCCTTTAGCATTGTTAATTAAAGTTGTTAGAAAATTTTCACATTTTTTTAAAAACCCTTTCTCTTCAATGAGAGCACTATACTGGGATTCATCCACGTAGGCTTCAGTGTTATTCTCGATAGTGACAAATTTACCACCATTGGATACAATTTTTTCCTTTAGTTTCTCATTGAGATGTACACTATAAATATTTTGTAATAAATCGCTTTGTACTTGAGATAATTCTTCTATATTAAAATCTTTTTTTAACTTTGTTATAAAAGTATCTGCAGATTTTTCTATCTTTTTTTTGCTTACCTCTATTAGTTTGGATATTTACTCTATGCTCTATTACAGCTTCATTTTGTGTACTAGAGAATTGAGAGTATCTTATATTATAACTATATTCAGCTAATTGCTTTTGTAGTATCTGTTTTGTAAGATTATTCTGCTTTAATATTTCTGCTTCAAGTTCGTTCTTTAGTATCTCTAATTGCTTAACATCTTTTTTAATGCTTTGATTGATTATTGAATCCATCATATCAAGTATGACCCTATCTAAAAACCCTGGCTGCACTGCTACTTTAGAGTTTGGAGTGCCTCCAATATCTTTTAAAACTTCGTCAAAGTAATCTCTGCTATTTTTATTAGGATTTTTTTCCTTATATTCGTTGAAGGCAGTATCATTAATGTTTATTGTTGTTCTCTCAGAGTTGCCGTTTTGCATTTTTTTTATTATTATTTTGTTAATTTTATTTTGTTACTATATATATACAATTATAAATAATTAATTTAACAATTACAACTAGAATTTATTAGGTTTATGATAGGCAGTATTGTTTTGAATTATTCTTCTGTTGACTCCTTATTCTAATTCTAAATTTATTACTAACTTCCTCTTTTGCTTTTTTAAAAGTATCTTTTGTATCAAGATCTATCATATTATAAGGGCTCAACAACTTGTTTATAAAACGCTTATAATTCCCCAGAAATGATTGATCTACTGTTGTGATCTTTTTATATATATTATCTAAACTTGTAAAAGCCTCTTGCGCATATTCTTTAATTTCTGCTTTAAAACCTTCAGCATCAATCCCTAGTGTTTCTATTACATGTTGTACTAATATGCCTAATGACAACCCATCTTTTTCTAATGACAGACTTAATAGTGACTCATAAAACTTATTTGCGAAATCTTCATTGCGATCTGTCGATTTTTCACTTTTGATCACCTTGTTATATGAATCTTGCAATAAATGTATGAGCTTGCTGTGTAATGTTTTGCTTAATAAGCTTTTGACAACTTTTTTCTTATCTTTGAGAGATAGCTTACCTGGATCTTTGATTTTTTCTTTTTTAAGTTGCTGAGACCCTTTAAGCATATTACTTTTTAGTTTCATTGTTTGGTTGTATATATTCTATTATAAGTAACCATTATGGTAATTACAAGTAGAATTTACAATCGAAGTTAGATCTTTAGATTATTTTAAGTAATCAGATGATGAAAATAGAAATTTCTGATACAGGAATAATTTCTAGTTGTAATTGAAATATTGATGATACATACTAAATAGTAAGGAATAACAAAATAATAAAAAAATAATATGGCAAAATTATATATAGATCACTTTTTTACTCTGATGGCCAACACTGATGATGACCTAAAAAACAAGTACATAAAAAACAAGTACATAAAAAACCAGTACAAGCAAGATATAGATATAAGTAAGGTTAAGGAAAGTTGTAATCTAAATATAAAATGTCAACAAGGGAAGGGGACTGTAGGACAATTACAAAACTCACAAGGCAACAAAGAAAGTGTGAATATAGAACAACATAATCAAGTAGATTTACGAATAAAAACTTTTGAATACCTTTTAAATAGCAATGAGAAGCTTAAGATCACAAAGCTAGGTAAAAGGATGGGAAAAGAAATGGCCTCGTTATACTTACTAAAAGCATTGAATACTATAAAGGGTGAAGAGCAGTGTATTTTAAAGATTGAAGAGTACTCCCAAATGAGTAATGGTGATGCAGCAAACTTATATAATGCATTACAAAAGAAAACAATTAATATTAAGCCAAAAGATATAAATGAAATACAAAATACATTGAATACAAATGCCCATCCTGAAATATCCTACCAAGAAATAAAAAAAAATGATAGCAGTATGAAAGGTAATTTTGCAATAAATAATGATGTTGATGATGATTTGGATATCAATGACTATGAGACAGTAGAGCTAAAAAATAATAAGAATAAAAAGACAGATGAAAACCAACAGCCAGATAATGGTATGCAGATACCAAAGCATAGGTGGCTCTATAATATTTTACGGATTGAGCAATACAGTGCAACTAATAAAACTCCTGCTACAAATGCAATTAAAACATTAATAAAAGGCGATAAATCTTTGGAAAAACTATATAGTGATTTCACTAAAGGATTTGCAAAAACTTATCAACAGAAATTTAAGAAAATTCAAGATGTTAACAAGCAAGGCAAAGCTATAATGACAGAGGGAGAAATAAAACCTGCAGGAAGAGAACCTATTAGTATAAAAACGAATTTTGTGGATAAAAACAAAGAGAATGGAAAAAAGAAAAGCTTTTGGGGTAAAGAATCATAAGAAGAAAATCATTAAAAAGTATAGCAGACATAAGAGACAACAAAACAATCAACAGTACAACCAGCAAGGCTGAATTACTAAATAAAATCATGATTTTACTTCTCAAAATAATAAAATAATCACGACCATAATATGACAACACTCTCTATAGGAAAATTTCAGGAAATTATGAAAGAAACTGATTCAACTAACGAAGATGCATTAATAAAAAATACTCAAGACGCACAAATCGATAATGAAATAGAAAATCAAATAAAGGTTTTTGAAGATTTGTTAGACAGAACTGATAACAAAATTACCAAACTCGGAGATAGGATGCTGGCACAGATGGCAACATTATATCTTATAAAGACTTATAATGACCTAGCAGATAATAAAAAAACAGAATTTGATATAGATATTCATCAGCATTATTCAAATATAAATCCACAAAATAAAGGGATTATTTTCAGTGGATTGAATGATAGCGATTTTTTTGATAATCTTTATGAGAAGTTGAGTGGATCTAATCAATTAGATGCTAAAAAAGAACTCAAACTTTGCATCAAAGAAAACACAAAAGAATTTGCAAAAGTTTTTAACAAAGCATTGAAAAATTATATTGATGGATTTGCACAGGAATCTCGTGTGGATTTAAAATCCAAAGATAGCCTTAAACAAAAAGATAGACAGAAAGCAAGGTTAAAAGATATAGGGGATAAGAATTTAAGGCTATTGCAGAGAGATAAGATAACCGGTTTACAAAAAGAGATAGACAAGATAGAAAGCGATATAAACACTTACACATCAAATATAAACCAGATAAAGAGAGAGCAAAATGATAGAGATATTCAAGAAAAACGTTTGGGTACTAATCATGTTCAAAAATACCAACCTGTTGATAATGAGACAAAAAAAAATGAAAATGCACTCATAAGTCAGCTTAATGAGGATATAAGGCAGCTTAATGAGGAGATAAGACAGATAAGGCAGCTAGAAAAGAGTATAAAAAGCCTAGAGGGTCGAACAATGGGAAATATAAAGACACCAAATCCTCTAAAACAAACAATAGAAGCTAATGCGATAGCCAAAGGTAAACCTCCGGAACATATAAATATTATCCAAATATCAAAACGGAATCAAGAAATAAGTAAAAATCAAGATAAAGAAGATGATGACTTACTAGTATATGATCATCAACAAATGATAAAAGGTAGTCCATTGATAGTCGGTAGTCTAGATGAAAGTACAATATCATGCAGCCAGAGATCACAATCATTAATAACTAGGCAAGCAGGTGAACAAGCAAAAGAAATACTCGCAAAAGAAATACTCTCTGAATTGTCTGTATTGAAAAAGGAAACACAAAAGAATAAGAATACAATGAAGATAAATAGAAATAATAACCAAAAAGGTTGCTTTTCATGGTAAAAATAGGAAGAAAAAGTCTGATGAGTTATTAAAAAGTATAGCAGACATAAGAGACAGTGGTTCCAAAATTTTGTTTTTGGAGGTAATCCAGCCGCAGGTTCCCCTACGGCTACCTTGTTACGACTTCCCCCTAGTCATCGACCCTACCGTGATACACTGCCTCCTTGCGGTTAGCACATGTACTTAAGGCAGAACCAACTCCCACGGAGTGACGGGCAGTGTGTACAAGACCCGGGAACGTATTCACCGCAGCATGCTGATCTGCGATTACTAGCGATTCCGACTTCATGCACCCGAGTTGCAGGGTGCAATCCGAACTGAGATGATTTTTTAGGATTTGCTTTAGGTCACCCTATTGCTGCCCATTGTAATCACCATTGTAACACGTGTGTAGCCCAGGTCATAAGGGCCATGCTGACTTGACATCATCCTCGCCTTCCTCTAGCTTTCGCTAGCAGTACCCTTAAAGTCCCCGGCCGAACCGCTGGTAACTAAGGGAGAGGGTTGCGCTCGTTGCGGGACTTAACCCAACATCTCACGACACGAGCTGACGACAGCCATGCAACACCTGTGATAGTCCAACTAAATGACTCCCTACTTTCATAAGGATATAACTATCATGTCAAGACCTGGTAAGGTTTCTCGCGTAGTATCGAATTAAACCACATGTTCCACCGCTTGTGCGGGTCCCCGTCAATTCCTTTGAGTTTTAATCTTGCGACCGTACTCTTCAGGCGGAGTGCTTAACGCGTTAGCTACGGCGCTGAGACCCTCAGTCCCAACACCTAGCACTCATCGTTTACTGCGTGGACTACCAGGGTATCTAATCCTGTTTGCTCCCCACGCTTTCGTGCAACAGCGTCAGTATTCGGCTAGATAGTCGCTTACGCTTCTGGTGTTCCTCCTAATATCTATGAATTTCACCTCTACACTAGGAATTCCACTATCTTTTCCGACACTCTAGTCTTGCAGTATTGATAGCAGGCCTCGAGTTGAGCTCGAGAATTTAACTACCAACTTACAAAACAGCCTACGCACGCTTTACGCCCAGTGATTCCGAGTAACGCTAGCCCCCTTCGTATTACCGCGGCTGCTGGCACGAAGTTAGCCGGGACTTTTTCTGTAGCGCGTCATTATCTTAGCTACTAAAAGAGCTTTACAACCCTAAGGCCTTCATCACTCACGCGGCATTGCTCGATCAGGCTTTCGCCCATTGTCAAATATTCCCCACTGCTGCCTCCCGTAGGAGTCTGGACCGTATCTCAGTTCCAGTGTGGCTGATCATCCTCTCAGACCAACTAAAGATCACAGCCTTGGTAGGCCTTTACCCCACCAACTAGCTAATCTTGCATAGGCTCATCTTGTAGCGATAAATCTTTCACCTTTCGGCAATATAGGGTATTAGCTGTTGCTTCCAACAGTTATCCCCTTCTACAAGGCAGATTCCTATGTATTACTCACCCGTCTGCCACTGACAAACTTGGCGAACCAAATTTGCCCGTTCGACTTGCATGTGTTAGGCATGCCGCCAGCGTTCACTCTGAGCCAGGATCAAACTCTCATGTTTTTCCTGAACTACTTAAAGTTTTTTGTTATTATTAAATTCTCTATGGAATTACCACTGTCTTTTGTGTCTGCTATAAACTTTTTAAATAAATTTGAATTTGTTTTGGAGATTTTTTTTATCTCGTAGAAATATTAATAGCAATATTATTTACACCTGTCAACAGCTTTTTAGATGTTTTTTTAATTTTTTTATAATATATCTTATAATTCATTGAAAAATTTACCTAAATAAGAGTTTTATGCAAAAATCAATAATAGTTTTATCTAAAGAAGTTTGGAACAATGTTATACTAACGCGTAAGAAATCAATCTATATCTTAATTTTCATATTTTGGGCTTTGCACTCTTATGGGAGGCTCTCATTTGATTTATCTATGCTTCTTATACCAATTAAAATCATCCTTTTACAGGTTTTGTCAGTCTATATTATAATTACAGAGAAGGATGACTTATTTCTTAATCAAAATCTTGTAACATTATTTAAGGAAAGTTTTATGAGCCTTTTGGGGTTATATCTATTGCAAATTTTAATGCTTGGTGGAATTTCTCTGATGATATTCATAACGTTTAAGCTATATTCTCCCTCAACTATCAGTCAGACTGCAACTTTTGTAATGGTATTTATTTTAACTGGATTTTCTTTTATCATTAACATGGGGATGACTTTTGCACCATATCATTCGATTTTACAATCTGGCACTCCATTATGGTCTTTCAAAAAAGGGATATTAACTGCTAGAAAAAACATTAGATTGATTAGTACGATTTTTTTAACTAAATTTATATTAATATTAATATTTATTATAAAATCTGTTCATGTAATGCCTTTACTCGCTTTAATAATTATCATTTTGAATATGATGATTGATATAATCACCGCCTATTGCTGTATAGAAGAAGTCAAAAATGATCAATAAAAAGTTTAAGATTTTCATACCTTTACTAAGAAGGGAGTGTATTCTGATTAAATACAACTTTGAAATGCTAATTTTTGCATTACTCTCCTCTCTCACAGTTTTTTTTATTTACTTTTTGATTTTAGATAAATTGATGTTATCAGATCAAACAACTACTTATGGGTTAATATTGATTACTACTATTCTCACTATAGGATTTTCAGACTATTTATCAGTTCAGGAAGAGTTTCAAAATGGAGTTTTAGAACAACTATTACTACTGCCTACATCACCAATGAAAATCATCCTCACAAAGCTTTGTATGGGTCTTATAAGATATATAATAATACACAGTTTTTTTTGGTATTTCATTTGGTTTATTATCTATGATTCAAACTTTCTTAGTTTTTATTTAAATTACTTATTATTTATTATTCACTTGATGGGTGTGTCATTACTGATTGTAAGTATTTCATTATCTATTAAGCAGCATAACAATATTATTTATTATACATTATTAATTCCTATAATTTTTCCACAGATTATTTTATCTATATTAAGTTTAAAAAGCCCAATATATCTTTTATTAATTTTAGGATTAGATATCTTACTTTTGCCAGTCTTTATAATATTCTCAACTATAGTTATCCAGAATGCAATTAGAGACTCAACATAGGGAATACTCGACTTTTCAATATAAAACGACTAATATACAGCAAAAATTAATTCTTCAATATAAAATAAAAAAATGAGACACAATCAAAGAACTGCTTTACAAATGCGTGACGTATCATTTGAAATCAACTATACAAAACATGCAGAAGGGTCCTGTCTGGTGAAAATTGGTGATACTTGGGTGTTATGTACAGCAACAATAGATGAGAGAATCCCACCATTCTTAAGAAACAAAGGACAGGGGTGGATCACAGCTGAATATAATATGTTGCCGAGAGCTACACATGAGAGAGTACCTAGAGATATTGTTAAAGGTAAGCAAAGCGGTAGGACTTTAGAGATTCAAAGATTGATTTCCAGATCTCTTAGAGCTTCTCTAAACTTACAGCTTCTTGGTGAAAGACAGATCACAATTGACTGCGATGTTTTACAGGCAGATGGAGGCACTAGGACTGCTGCAATAAATGGTGGATATGTAGCATTACAAATAGCATTAAGATCATTAAATATGCACAGAATGCCAATTTTAAAGCATATATCAGCTATTTCTTGTGGAGTTGTGAGAGGTGATGTTTTGGTTGATCTTGATTATAATGAAGATAGTAACGCAGATGTTGATGCTAACTTTGTATTTACATCAGATAACAAATTTGTTGAAGTACAATATACAGGAGAAAAAAATACATTCGATCAGGAGACTATGATCAAGATGCTTGAAGCAGCCAAGACCTCATGTATAGAGATCATCGAAAAGCAAAAGGCTGCAATTAAGGAAGCAATTAGTTAATTATATTTATAATATGTTCTGGAAGTAGTTCACGGCCTGCTTCCAATTTCAAAGAACACCCTTGAAATTCATCACAAACTTTTTCAACACTACCACCCATATGCTCGTTAAGAAAATATTCAGTTAGAACATAAAATGACAAGCGATTTTCTGGTCTTGCAAATCCATGTCCTTCATCAGGATAAAGTGCATATATTACAGGGATATTTTTTGCCTTCATAGTATTCACTATTTGATCTGACTCCGCTTGTTTGACTCTCGGGTCATTTGCACCTTGAGCTACTAGTAGGGGCTTACAAATATTATCAACAAAGTTTATAGGAGATCTATCCATCAGATTCTTTTTACCTTCCTCTGTATTTAAATGACCGCCAATCTTCCTATTTAAATTCTCAATTGCAGGCTGCCAATATGGAGGGATTGATTCAAGTAATGTCACTAAGTTAGAAGGTCCAACAATATCTATTGCACATGTAAAAAACTCTGGTGTAAATGTGAGGCCGACGAGTGCTGCATAACCACCATAGCTACCTCCCATAATAGCTATTTTATCTTGCATAGTAATCCCACTTGATACAGCCCAATTAGCTGCATCTATTATATCATCATGCATTTTTCCAGACCATTCTCCATTGCCTGCATTGATAAAATCCTTACCAAATCCAGTGGATCCTCTATAATTTACACTTAATACTGCATATCCTCTATCAGCAAGCCATTGATGAGTTTTATCTAGCCCCCACTCATCTCTTGCTGTTGGTCCACCATGTACATAGACCACAAGTGGTGTTTTTTTATCTGTTTTAACATTTTTCAGTATATTACCATCATATGTAGTATCTGTTAGGATTTTGACATCTTTCGGCAATGTAAGATAACTCACTAAATTAATATTATCTCTGCTTTTGATTAGTACTGGATGCATTTGAGATAGCTCATATTGTGACAATTTTGTGTCGCCTGAGAATAGAAACTCAACCTTTTCTGTATCAGTATTAACTTTATAGTATTGAGGAGGTGCTGTATCTGAATCAACTGCAACAATCCATACTTTGTCATCTAGAGATCTACTTGTGATCTGAATATCAGAATCAGTTTTAATATTATCTAATATAGATTTAAAAGTTCTTTCAAGCTTTGGATCAAAGAATTTCCATTTTTCCCTTGCATAATTGGATGCTACTGCTTGTATTTCTTTTGTAATTGGATCTTGAATAACATCATGTATATCAGATTGGTCACTAGCAAAGATTAATTTCTTATCATTATTTGATATATTAAATTCAAATAAGCCAGCCTTATCTCTATCTCTTGAATCTAGCATATAAATTTTTTCATAATCCTTGCTAAATCCTACCACTGCTGTTGTGTAAATATCTTCTGGAGATATTGTCATAAACTCAGAGTACTGAACATCTTGGATATCTTGTATGAAATTCTCCACTTCACTCTCAGTAGCATTAGCTTCTATCAACTTTATTAGCTCAGGGATACTTTTTGATTGTTTTTTAAAAATATCATATCTACTGCTGCCATCTGGTAGATTTACAGTGCCAAATCTTATTTGAAAGTCTTCATCAATCTGCAAGTTAGTATAAGAATTATTTTGATAGATAAGCTTCAGCTCATGATTTTTAATATTCAGAAGGTGCAAATCAAAAAAGTCCTTTCTTCTATAATTCAACATAACTACTGCATAGTCAGGAAAATTCTTACTCAGGCTATTAACCATAGCTTTAGCTCCAGGAAGATTTGTCAGCTCAGCAAGCTCTTCTGTATCTATATTAATGCTGAATAGATGATGATTTTCATCACCGTTTGTATCTTGTGAGTAAACTATGTGTTTGTTATCATAGCTCCAGAAATATGATCTGATGCCTCTGTGCGTATCATTTGTGATTGGTTTTGCAGTATCCAGCTTATTTCCTTTTGCTAAGAAGATATTTAATACTCCATTATGGGGTGCTATGTAGCTTGTATTTTGCCCATCATGACTTATTTTCACAGCAACTTTATCTGGATTACCAAATAGTACTGAGCGTGGAATTAGTTGTTTTTCACTCATTATTTGCGTTTTATTTAGATTTTTTTCTATAATAGTTGCGATTATTGCAAACAACACACATAAAATCAATATAGGTATTAGGCGATTCTTTTTCTTTTGAGTTAAATTTTGCCTTGGGACTTTCATGGAAACTTTTATACTGCATAATTTATTGCTTATATTTTCTTAACATAAATTTTTATTTAATGAACAGTTTATTTCCTTGCCTGATAATTTTACCTGTTATTTCTAATTCAATAAGTATTGTATTAAACTCCTGGAGTGACATTTTTAAGCTATTAAACACTTCTTCAGTATCAGTAGGTACATTACTTAATTTTTCTATTACATTTTGCTCATTAGAGTTGTCTGAAAAATACTTTTTTAAAGGTTTTTCTTGATGACTAGCTTGAGGTATTTCAATATTCATCTCATATAATATGTCTTGTGCATCCCTTACAAGGACTGCTCCAGTTTTTATCAATAAATTTGTACCATATGCTCTTGGGTCAGTTGGAGATCCTGGGACGGCAAATACATCCCTACCTTGCTCTAGTGCGTAATCAGCAGTAATCATAGTTCCAGACCTCTGCATTGCTTCAGCTACTAAAACTCCATTAGATATTCCTGAAATAATTCTATTTCTGCGTGGGAAGTTTTTAGATACTGGTAATACATCCATCTGGTTTTCACTAATCACTAGACCTTTTTCATATAGAAGGTTTTGGAGCTCTGTATTTTCTTTTGGATAAATACAGTTTATTCCACCTGCAACGACTCCTATTGTACCAGTTTTTAAGCTTCCATAATGTGCAGCAGCGTCTATGCCACGGGCCAATCCAGACACTATTATGAGTCCACTTTTGCCAAGATCTGATGCAATCTTTCTTGTGATATTTTCCCCATTAATTGATGAATTTCTTGTACCGACTATTGCGATTTTATTTCTTTTGAGCAGTTGAGTGTCACCTTTAGCAAATAAAACTGGTGGATACCCATCTGTTTCTTTTAAAATCATAGGATATAGATCATCACATGCGAGGATTATCTCACCTCCAAAAGCATTGCATTTAGATATTGAATCTTCTATTTCAGCAAGAGCTGGTGGAGTAAGATCTAGTTTGTAACGTCTCTTTATTTCTGTTAGATTCTCAAGAACTGATATAGGACTACCAAATCTTTTTAATAATCTCTCAAAGGTTTTTGGACCAACTTTTGGTGTAAAGGCAAGTCTTAACCAAGCTGCAACAAAGGTATTATCATGCATTTAAACACTCATAAACATTACAAAAGTAAGTATAGCATGTTTAAAAATATGTCGCAAGCAAAAGAAATTATTATTTATAATTATATTGCGACAACGAGTCATCAGTATAATGGATCAGCACACCTTGTTACAAGTAAGCTGACAAGTTGAAAAATCCAATCATCAGCTAGTATTTACCTGCTAGTACTAGTAAGATTTTTCTTCACCTGTTCAAAAAACTTCATTTCATTACCTGGAACTTTTGTCTGCATAGATGAGTCAAAAGCCTCTGCTTGATTTGTCTTATATAGTTCGAAATCCTGCATCTGATCATTAGCATTAAACTTTATTTTCAAGATTTTTGTCTCTACTTTATTATTTCCTATGTATGGCTTTCTTATGAAGATATTTTCTACGTAGAAAAATTCCGATCCTCTTGACTCATTTGTTTCTATAAAGGTTGGTGAGCCTAATGTTTGTATTACAGTTTGCTTAGATTCTGCAGTCTTTTTAAAATTTACAAGCTTCATTTCAAGATTATGCACATCACTAAATGAATATCCATGATAGATCAATTCTTTACTTGAGCAAGCACAAACAACAAGTATCTGTATCAAAACTAAAACATTAAAAATTTTTTTTCTCATTGTATGTGTTGATTATTTTATTCTTATCTAACTATTAGCATATAATTAAATAGTCAAGAAAAATTATACAAGTTAAAAAAATGCTGATCAGGCCCAATGTACCAAAACATGAAGATAGAAAGAAATTTATCGAAGCACTTAAAAAGTATCTATCAATAAATGAAGATACTGATAGTACAGATGCAGAATCTGCCAATAGTGAAAATAAGCTGGCAGCACCAAATTCTGCAGAAAGCTTGATAAAAATTTTAAATGATGCACTTGGCTCTATAGACTTTTATGGAGATGAAGATAAAAATAAGTATTTTTTATTGCAGCAAGTACAGTTAGGAGGAGTAATAGCACTAGAAGCTGAATTTTTTAAGGTTATTTTAGAGGAATCAGACAAAGAGCAGTATAAAGATCTACATGAATCACTCTTTGGTGCTAAAAGTGAATTTAAAAAGATATATGATGATAATAAACAAAAAGAACACAATAATGTGCTAGATTATGCGGATTTGGATATCACTAAAACTAAAGATAGTTTTGCTAATAAGCTCCAGTTTGCAAACAACTTAAAGGATTTCTTTAAAAGCAAGTCTGCAATAGAAATTCAAAATGCTGATAAAAAATCTATAGAATCATTTTTATTGAATGTTGATCCACGTTTAATGAGTTATGCAGTTGTACTAGGTCAAGACAAATTCAGTATAGAGTTTCAAAACGATATGTATAAGGCACAAATTGAAACTGCCTATCTTTTTATAATGACTGGATTAGGGCTAGTGGGGCCAGCTCTCATAGCTGGAGGCACAGGAGCATTATTAGTACATTCTTTGCCGATAGCAGCAAGTCATTTGGGGCTTATAGAAGCCACCTCAATAGGACTTGCATTATTAATGTTTTGTTATCAAGTTGATCCTAAGTCGGTAACTGGAAATCCACAATTGCAAAATCGTGTCAATCAAGGGGTTGATGGACTTCTAGAAGATAAGAGTCAAGCAACTTCGAATCTTCATGTTGCACAGGCTATAAATCTTGTTAATGTAATACCTAAAATTTCGCCATATGCTACAAAACTTTGGAAACAAAACCAAACAAAATATCACAAGAACACTGTAGATCAGGAGATGAACTCATTACAGGCATTATTTCAAAGCAGATATACAATTTCCAAGGGAACTTTGCTACATAAAATCGAGGATCTATCAGTTGTAGATGAAAAATTTTTCTCTGAAGCATTTAAGGCAATGCATTATTTAAAGATAACAAAAAAACTCTCGCCATCAGATGGGATACGAAATATATAGACTATCTATATATGCAAGCAATTAATATCACATAACCTTTTGAAATATTATATTATGGTTTGTATATATACACATATCAGCTGCAATTGACATAGATGCTTGAGCAATCTTGTCGGCTGTAAGTTTAGTATTAGTTAGCAGTGCTCTGGCAGCAGCTAAAGCGTAATTACTCCCTGACCCTATTGCAACAGCTTCATGTTCGGGTTCCAGAACATCACCATTACCTGAAACAACTAAAATATTATCTTTATCACAAATAATCATCATAGCCTCAAGCTTCCTAAGATACTTATCTGAACGCCAATCTTTGGCTAGCTCTATTGCAGAGCGCTTCAATTGTCCTGGATATATCTCTAATTTATTTTCAAGTCTTTCAAATAGAGTGAAGCCGTCTGCTGCAGCGCCTGCAAATCCTCCAATAATCTTACCATCATTGATACTTCTTAATTTATTAGCTGTACTCTTCATAACTATATGTCCGAGAGTTACCTGACCATCTCCAGCAACGACTGTTAATCCATTTCTCTTAACTGCTAAAATTGTTGTACTGTAAATATTTTCCGGGTTATGTATAATCATATATTATATCCTATAATGTGTGTTTTTTCTCTCTATGAAATCCTAAGTTATCTCAGATGTACTCGCTTTAGATTTAATGAATCTTTCTTCACTCTCTCTTGACCATCCTCGCTTTTTTGTCTCATAAAATATGAGCATGATACCACCCATTGCTATCAGGCAATATCCTATTGCTGAATACTTATTTGGATATTCTTTGAGGAAAACATACCCTAAAATTCCAGTAAAAAATAGCCTTGTATAGTCAAATGGCATCACAATTGAAATATCACTCAGCTTCATAGCTCTAAAAAAACAAATTGTGTGTGTTATATGGCATAAAGTCATTACAACTAAATACTTTGTATAAGTCCAATCAAAACTTTCCCAGCTGTGACTTAAAGCAAGTGGTAGTCCAAAAATTGTTGTGAAAATGCCCATGTAGAAAACGGTTGTCGTAGTTCTTTCAGTCTTGCCGAGGATTTTCATTGTAAGATTATTCATCGACCAAAAGACAAGAGTCCCAAGCAGATAAACATAACTATTATTAAAGCTTTTGAATCCGGGTTGAACTATAAAAAGCGTACCACTCAAACATAGAGCCATTAGAAGTATTTTAGTTGTTGTAATGTGCTCTTTAAAATAAATCACACCAACTACAAGTGCAAATATTGGTTCTAGATACGTTATCGCTGCTGCATCTACTGCAGGTATTTCTAATAACCCTCTATAAAAACATATTGCCGCTGATAGGCTGAAAATAGAGCGTAAAATATGTAGCTTTATTTTAGATGTTTTAAGATTATTAACTATATTTCCTTTAAACATCAGTGGAATAGTACAAACCAGTCCACCAGCCTTGTATAGGAAAGCTATTTGATCTCCAGAGATTGTTTTGCCAAGCCTTTTAGCTATTACATATATGGCAGATAATGCAGCAGCATGTATAATCATTAATATAATCCCTATTAAAGTCTTACTTGGCTTAAAAGCTTTTTTTTGGCTATACATTTTCTATTTGGATCTCAAGCTGTTCTTTTTTGCGTTTTCTTCTTTCAGCCGTAGTTAATAATATTCCAGAACAAATTATCATTATATATCCGATATATTGTGCTGCATACTGTGGAATCTCTCCTAGCAGGAGATATGCTAAGATACAAGTGAATACAAGCCTTGTGTAATCGAAAGGAGCAACAGTTGACATCTCTGCATACTTCATTGACAGAAAGAATGAAAATACATGTATGAAATACATCAGAGCTATCATCAGAATTTGTATCATCTGAGTGTCTGTTAAATGGAATGTACTCAAATCAATCATCCCAGCGAATGTTGGATAAGACATAAATGTACTACCAACCTTATGCCAATTCCACTCAAAGAAAGCAGCTGGATATGCTATAATAACTTGGAAGAGCAGCCCATAAAACGCCTGTGTTTCATTTCTGACAGACTTTATACCCATCACTTTTAAAACAGTTGAATTTAGTGACCAAAACATTGCTGCAGCTATGACAAATATATAATAGTAATCAAAATTAACTGCGGTACTTATACTTGTATCTCCACTCTCAAATATTCTTGGCATTGTGATTAAAATCATTGCAGAGAAACTCATGAGGATTGCCAACAACTT